>JBAVVP010000036.1:0-5454 GCA_049697355.1 Terriglobales bacterium | reverse complement strand
ATGGCCACCAGCGGATCGAACGGTTTCCAGTGCGTCAGCAGCACCAGCCCTAGTCCTCCCACCACGCCAAAGCTGGTCCAGCTATCGGTCAAAACGTGTTTGCCATTGGCTTCGAGAATGAGGGAATTGGTTCGCCGGCCAGTGCGCAGCAGATAGTAACCGAGGCCCGCATTCACTATTCCAGCGATTAGCACCAGCAGCACGCCGGCTCCCAGGTGCTCCAGTTGCAACCCGGCAATCCACCTTCGGATCGACTCGAAGAGAATTGCCATCGCCGCCACGACGATCATCGCTCCTTCAAACCCAGCGGAGAAGAAGGTGATTCGTTCGTAACCGTAGAGGAATTGAGGAGAAGCAGATTTTGTGCTGAGGCTAAGACTAAAACTCGCAAAGCCCACAGCGACCACGTGAATTACCGACTCGGCCGCGTCCGAAAAAATGGCCGCCGAATGCGTCATGAAAAAAGCTGCCGTCTTACCGATCAGCATTGCCAAACCAAAAATCAGGGAGAGACGCATGGCGAAGCGCGCTTCGCGCAATTCGTGTTCGTCTCGCCGTTTGACCGGGCTAACCCTGGTTTGCGCAGACACGCTCTATATCCCTGGCTGAGAAGCTGAGTGTTTGGCAGATGGCCCAGAGACTCAACTTAAACTCGCGGCTGTAGCCGGTTCGCTCCGGCTACGCTTTTCTCAGAAACAGCGCGCCCAGCGGCGGCAAGGTCAGTCGCAAAGAGTATGGCCGACCGTGGGTCTTTTCGGGGAGGGCCTCGGCCCCTCCCATGTTGCCCGAGCCGCTGCCGCCGTATTCCAGTCCGTCGCTGTTGAGGATTTCTTTCCAGTACCCGCCCTCTGGCACTCCAACCATGTATCCCAGCCTGGGCACGGGCGTGAAATTGCACACGATGAGCACGGGGTACTCGCCGTCCTTGCCTTTGCGCAGCAGCGCGATGATGCTGGCCGGCGCATCATTGCAATCCACCCATTCAAAGCCCTTGGGATCGTTATCGAACCAGTGCAGCGGAGATTCACTGCGATAGACGCGGTTGAGTTGCTCGACCCAGTTCATGAGCCCGCGATGCACCGGGTACTGAAGTACGTCCCAGTCGAGGCTGCGGTCATGCGACCACTCGCTAACCTGTCCAAACTCGCAGCCCATAAAGAGCAGTTTCTTGCCCGGTTGGGCGAACATGTAGGCGAAGAGCAGCCGCAGGTTCGCGAATTTCTGCCATTCGTTGCCGGGCATCTTGCCGATCAGCGAACCTTTTCCATGCACCACCTCGTCGTGGCTGAGGGGCAGGACGAAGTTCTCGTGGAACGAATAGAGCATGCGAAAGGTCAACTGATTGTGGTGGTATTGACGATGGATGGGGTCCTGTTGGAAATAGGTGAGCGTGTCGTGCATCCAGCCCATGTCCCACTTCAGGCCGAACCCCAGGCCCCCGAGATGCGTGGGCCGCGAAACCATGGGGTAGGAGGTGGATTCTTCGGCGTAGGTTTGAATGTCGGGGTGCTCCCCGTAGGCCTCGAGGTTGAAGCGGCGCAGGAAATCGATGGCTTCCAGATTCTCGCGCCCGCCGAACTTGTTGGGAATCCATTCGCCCTGCTTGCGCGAATAGTCGAGGTAGAGCATGGAAGCAACCGCGTCCACGCGCAGGCCATCAACGTGATACTTGTCGAGCCAGAACATCGCGCTCGACATCAGGAAGCTGCGCACTTCGGCGCGGCCGTAATTGAAAATGTGCGTCTTCCAGTCGGGATGGAAGCCCTGGCGTGAGTCGGAGTGCTCGAACAAGTGGGTACCGTCGAAGTAGGCAAGGCCGTGGCCGTCGGAAGGGAAGTGCGACGGGACCCAGTCGAGAATGACGGCGATGCCATGCTGGTGCAGGTAGTCGATCAGGTACATGAAGTCCTGCGGCGTGCCGTAGCGCGACGTGGGAGCGAAGTAGCCCGTGGTCTGGTACCCCCACGAACCGTAGAACGGATGCTCCATGATGGGGAGCAGTTCGACGTGGGTGAATCCCAGCTTATTCACGTGGTCGGCAAGGCGGGGCGCGATCTCGCGGTAGGTGAGTGAACGGTTGTGTTCTTCGGGAACGCGCATCCACGAGCCGAGATGGACTTCGTAGATCGACATGGGCGCATGCAGCGAGTTGGCGGCGGCGCGTTTTTCGAGGAAGGCGGAGTCGTTCCAGGTGTAATCGAGATCCCAGATCACGGAAGCGGTGCGTGGCGGCTTCTCGGCGAAACGCCCGACCGGGTCGGCCTTGTCTGTCCGGTGGCCATGTTTGTTGGAGTCGATATGAAACTTGTACAACGTACCCTTGCCGACGCCCGGGATAAAGCCTTCCCAGATCCCCGACGAACCGCGAGGCTGGAGTTGATGGGATCGCGGGTTCCAGTCATTGAAGCTGCCGATCACCGACACTTGCCGGGCGTTCGGCGCCCAGACGCTGAAAACGGTGCCCGTGGTGCCATTGGACTCGACAGCGTGCGCGCCCATCTTCTCGTAAATGCGATAGTGGCTGCCTTCGTTGAACAAATAAAAATCGTCGGCGGTCAGCAGGGAAACGTCGTAGCGGACTGGATATATTTCCCGAGTTGGAGGCGTCTGCGTCATGTATTCTCGTTACAAGTTTACGCTTTCATCCTGAGCGCAGCGAAGGACCCATGCGTTCCGCGGCCAAATGCCTAGGTCCTTCGCTGCGCTCAGGATGACAGCGTTGGAGATGCCTAACAACTGACACCTAAGACCTAAGACCTAACACCTGTCTTCTGCGCGTCGCGCTTCGCCCGGGCCCAGCCTTCTTTCACGCTTTGCCGCGCGCGCCCGAGCGCCAGCGCATCCTCCGGCACATCGTCGGTGATGCAACTGGCGGCTGCGACATAAGCGCCGCGTCCAATCCTTACCGGCGCCACCAGCGTGGAGTCGCTGCCGATAAAAGCTCCATCTTCGATGACCGTCTTGTGTTTGTTCACGCCATCGTAATTGCAAGTGATGGTGCCGGCGCCGATGTTCACGTCTTCACCGATTTCCGCGTCGCCCAGATAGGTCAGGTGATTCGCCTTCGAACCCTTGCCCAGCTTGATCTTCTTGGTCTCGACGAAATTTCCCAGGTGCGCGCCTTCGCCCACCTCGCTCCCCGGTCGCATATGAGTGTACGGACCGAGAACCGCTCCCGCTCCCACTCGCGAATCATCCATGATCGTTCCCGGTTTCACCGTGACGCGATCGCCAAGGATTGAATTCCCGATCACGCTGTAAGAGCGGATGCGGCAATCCGCGCCAATTTTAGTTCTGCCCAGCAACTGCACGAAGGGCTCAATCACCGTGTCTGGTCCAACTTCCACGCCGCTGTCAATCACGCAGGTGTGCGGATAAAAGATAGTGACGCCTTCCTCGAGCAGTGCGCGGCACTTCGCCATTCGCAGCCGCGCATCCAGAACCGCCATTTCCGCTCGCGTGTTAGTGCCCAGCACTTCGCCTGCATCGTCCGTCTTGACCGCGACCACTTTCTTGCCTGCGCGTTGCAGCACCGCGGCCATATCGGTGAGGTAGTACTCGCCGTGCGGGTTCGCAGTCGAAAGCCGGTCGATGTGCTCGTACAAGGCGGGCGCTGCGAAGGCGTAAAATCCGGAGTTGACCTCGCGGATTTTCTTCTGCCGCGGGGTCGCCGAATTTTCTTCCACAATCGCCTGCACCTCCGTTCGTTGGTCGCCCCGCGCTCCTTTGCGGATCACTCGCCCGTACCCGTACGGATTGTCGAGATCGGCGCTGAGCAAGGTCATGGCCGCCTTCTGAGCCCTGTGGAAGGCGCCAAGCCTCTTGACGGTCTCAGCGGTAATCAGCGGAGCGTCCCCGGAAAGCACAATGACCTGGTCGTAGCTGCGATTGCCCTTGCCCGTGAGCGCTTCACGCGCCACCATGAGCGCGTGTCCGGTGCCCCGTTGTTCGGCTTGCAGCACGAAGTTCACGCCCTCGCCCGCAACCGCCTCTCGCACGCGCTCCGCCTCGTGGCCGATGATCACGAAAATGTCCTCGGCGGGCACGATTTGTTTCGCGGTCGCAATCACATGTGCCAGGATCGGCTTGCCGCCGACTTCATGCAGAACCTTGGGGTGTTTCGATTTGAGCCGCGTGCCCTTGCCCGCCGCCATAATCGCAATCGCGATCCGTGGGGGCTGCGGAGAAGAATTCGCCTTGCTGTTGGCTTTTACCATGCTCAGTCAATATACAACGCGAACACGATTGTAGAGACGCGGCTTGCCGCGTCTCAGGCTGCCAGTGGATTTTCGGTTCTCGCCGATGGAGATCATCCACCTGGATGGGCAAGACGCCCCTCGCTGCACCTATCAATTGCGGATCGTCTTTCGGTCCGGCGCCTGCGACATCAGCGCCATCAGGTCGCGTGCGACGCGATCGGTGGCGTGCCGCGCCACTTCGCCCTCATCTAGGTAATCTCCCAGTAACGGGCACACGCCGAGCGCCTCGATCGCTTCCAGATCGGCCACGATCTGCGAAGCTCCCTCTAGAGCGTATTTGGCCTTCATCTCTGGCGATGCCGGCTTGCGGTTGATCAGGGCATAGTCGAACAACTGGACCCGAGCGTGCTCATTGAGTGCGCGAATGTGATCTGCCGCAGTTAGACCAAGACTTTCATTTGCCTGCGTCATAAGATTGCAAACAAAGACCTTCACCGCTGGAGACTCCAGAATCGCCTCGGGAATCCCGCGCACCAGCAAGTTCGGAATCAGGCTGGTGAACAGCGATCCCGGGCCTATGGTGATCAGGTGGGCGTGCGCGATGGCCTCCAGCGTGTTGGCGAGCGGTTCCACATCGGGAGGCACCAGGAACAGTTCGCGAATCTTGCCCTTGCTCGCCGTGATCCGAGTCTCGCCGCGCACCCGCGTCTCGTCTTCGAACAACGCTTCCAGTTCCACGTTCGACATGGTGGCCGGAAAGATGCGCCCGCGCGTGAGCAGGATTTCCGAAGACAGTCGCACGGCTTCCGCAAAGTCTCCGGTAATCGAAGTCAGCGCCGCCAGAAAAAGATTTCCGAAGCTGTGGCCCTCGAGTCCCGAGCCCTTTTGAAAGCGATGCTGGAAGAGTTTCGAAAGCAGGGCTTCGTCTTCGGAGAGGGCAACAATGCAATTCCGCACATCGCCCGGCGGCAGCATATTGAACTCTTTGCGCAGACGGCCGCTTGATCCGCCATCGTCGCTCACCGTGACCACGCCACACAATTCGCGAATGGTGGGCTGACCGGAAGGAGCCAGCGCCGGCGTCTTGACGTAGCGCTTCAGCCCCTTCAGCAGCGTGGAGAGGCCCGTGCCGCCCCCGATTGCGACCACGCGCAGTTCGGGGCCAGCCTTGCCCGTGTCAGATGAGTTGGTGTGCAACTGGGGGAGCATACCGCCTCGATGGCAACGAGTACTGGTCTCAGAAACGGTTTTGGGT
>JBAVVP010000035.1:0-6307 GCA_049697355.1 Terriglobales bacterium | reverse complement strand
GGAATGCGCGGACTGATGGCGAAGCCGACGGGCGAAATTATCGAGACTCCGATCACGGCCAACTTCCGTGAAGGGTTGACGGTGCTCGAATACTTCATCTCGACCCACGGCGCCCGCAAAGGCTTGGCCGATACGGCGCTCAAGACCGCCGATTCAGGCTACCTGACGCGCCGTCTCGTGGACGTCGCGCAAGACGTGATCATCAGCGAATACGACTGCGGCACCGTGGACGGAATTTTCGTATCCGGGATCGTCGAAGCCGGCGAAATCATCGAGCCGTTGCGCGACCGCATCGTGGGCCGCGTCTCGCTCGAGAAAATCAAAGGCTACGAAGGCCAGGTCGTGGTCGACATCAACCATGAGATCACCGAGGATCTCGCCGGGGCGATTCAGGCCGCCGGTATTGAGCGGGTGAAGATCCGCTCGGTGCTCACCTGCGAGTCCAGGCGCGGCGTTTGCGTGATGTGCTACGGTCGCAACCTCGCTTCCGGGCGGCTGGTCGAACTCGGCGAGGCCACGGGCGTGATCGCGGCTCAGTCCATCGGCGAACCTGGAACCCAGCTCACCATGCGTACCTTCCACATCGGAGGCACGGCATCGCGAGTTTCGGAACAGTCGCGCCTCGATGCCAAGACCAACGGTTTAGTTCGCTTTATCAACCTGCAAACGGTGAAGTCGAAGACCGGCGACTTGGTGGTCATGAACCGCCAGGGCTCAATCGCGGTGGTGGACGAGAAGGGCCGCGAACGCGAGCGCTATGCGGTCGTATATGGCGCCAAAGTCAAGGTTGCGGAGGGCGGGCCGGTACAACTCGGTCAGGTTATGGTCGAGTGGGATCCGTACACCTTCGCCATCCTCACCGAAATTGGCGGCACGGCCCAGTTCAAGGACCTGCAGGAAGGCATCACACTGCACGAAGAAGTCGATGAAGTCACCGGCCTGTCGCGTCACGTGGTGGCGGATTCGCCCGACGAGAAACGTCAGCCGGCCATGGTGATCAAGGGCAAGGCGAGCAAGCGCTACCTGATGCCTTCTCACGCTCACCTCATGGTGCAGGACGGAGACACGGTGTTTCCCGGCGACGTGCTGGCCAAGATTCCTCGCGAGACGACGAAGACCAAGGACATCACGGGCGGTCTGCCGCGCGTGGTCGAATTGTTCGAAGCCCGCAAGCCGCGCGAAACCGCCGTCATCAGCGAAATCGATGGCGTGGTGCGTTTCGGCGAAGTGGCCAAAGGGCAGCGCAAACTCTACGTGGCAGCCGATAACGGCACGGAGAAGGAATATTCCGTTCCGCGCGGCGTCCACATCAACGTGCAGGAAGGCGAACGCGTCCGGGCGGGCGAACCGCTCATGGACGGCCCGCTCAACCCGCACGACATTCTGGCTGTGCTCGGTGAAAAGGAACTACAGTCTTACCTGGTCAATGAAATCCAGGAAGTCTACCGGCTGCAGGGCGTGAACATTTCGGATAAGCACATCGAAGTGATCGTCCGCCAGATGATGCGCTGGGTGAAGGTCGAAGATGTGGGCGACACCCAGTTCCTCCTCGAACAGCAGGTGGACAAGTTCCGCTTCCACGAGGAGAACGAGCGTGCGATCGCCAACGGCGGCAAACCGGCCACCGGGCGTCCGTTGCTGCTCGGGATCACCAAGGCGTCGCTCTCGACCGATTCGTTTATCTCCGCAGCCTCCTTCCAGGAGACAACGCGCGTGCTGACCGAAGCTTCCATTCAGGGTGCGGTCGATCATCTGCGCGGCCTGAAGGAAAACGTAATCGTGGGCCGCTTGATTCCCGCCGGCACCGGCATGGAATATTACCGGAACGTGCGCCTCTCTCCGGAAATGGAAGAGGCCGCCAGTAAGGTGCAGGAGGAAGTCTCGCAAGCCTACGAAGATGCCGAGCGTGCGCTCGAACTCATGCGCCACGAAGGCGAGACCGAAGAACTTGCCGCGGAGTAAGACGGAACGAATTCAGGACAGAGGCGACGCAAGTCGCCCCTCGTTTTCTTGAAACCCATGGCTCCAGCACTGGAACAACAGCGCTTGCCCGAGCAACCTCAGAACCGCAATCCCAAGCCGGAGCCGGTTCCTGGCGGACTGGTGTTGGCTCCGGCCCTGGCTCGCTTCTGGCGCCTGTTCCGTTTGTCGGTCTGGCGTGCTTTCGAGCACGACGCCTTCGCCACCGCCAAGGCGTCGGCCTATTCCGCCATCTTCACTTTTTTCCCAGCCTTGCTGGTGCTCGGCGCGGTGCTCGCCACCCTCAGGCGCGGCGAAGTCTACCTGCGCCAGATCTCCTACGCACTAGGCGCAATTTTGCCCGCGGGCAGCGCCACGGCGCTTTCCTACCTGAGAAGCAAAGCGGACCGGCCGGTGGGCCTGCTCGTCTCCACTTCGTTGTTGACGATGTGGACCGCTTCCGGCGTCATCATCTCCTGGATGGATGGCTTCCGCCGCGCCTACCAGCTTCCCAAGACCTGGGGATTAGTCAAGGAGCGCGCGATTGCGATTTCGCTGGTCCTGATGGCGGGTCTGCCGCTGACTTTCGCCACCGTACTGGTTGCCTTCGGCAGCCGCATCGAAACCCGGATTCTGTTTCAGATCGGGCATGAGTTCGGACCTCTGATTCTGTTGTTGTGGGGCGCAATCCGCTGGGCCATAGCGATCACCACCAGCATTGCCGTGATCCAGTTGATTTATCACAACGCCGTGCCCCGCACCCAACCCTGGCACAGCGTCTTGCCGGGCGCGGTGCTCGCCACCGGCCTGTGGCTGCTCTCCACTGCGATTTTGGGATGGTATCTGCAGCACTACGTCGACTACAGCGTCATCTACGGTTCGCTCGGTGTCGGCATTGCGCTGCTGGTCTGGATGTACCTGATCTCGCTGGTAGTGCTGATTGGCGCCGAATTTAACGCCATGCTCTTTCCCCGCGGCCTCACGAAAGTTCCGCCTCCGCGGCCCGACTCCGAAGCCAGCTAAAGGAACCGGTTCGTATCAGGGTATCGCTTTAGCGATACCGCAAGCCTTCGAGATCAAATGCCCCTTTAGGGGCTGGGCATTGAAAGCCCACTTTCTTCGCGGCGTGTCAGCTCCTTGGCTTCTTTTACACCCTGACTTCCGCCTGCGCCCGTGCACGCCGTTCGGCATACAGCGGAAACGCCTCCGCCATCCCCAGCACCTGCTTGCGAATCTTCCCCAACACCGCCGCATCCGTCCGATGATCGAGCGCCTCCGCGATCCAGTGCGAAATCTGCCGCATCTCCGCTTCTTTCATGCCCCGCGTAGTCATGGCCGGCGACCCAATGCGGATGCCGCTAGGCTTCATCGGAGGATTCGTATCAAACGGAATCGCATTCTTGTTGACCGTAATGCCGGCCTCGCCCAGAGCCTTCTCCGCCTCGCTCCCCAGCATGCCCTTAGCGAACACGTCGACCAGCATGAGGTGCGTGTCCGTTCCCCCGGAGACGATGCGATAACCGTCGGCCGCCAACGTTTCAGCCATCACCTTGGCGTTGGCCACGATCTGCCGGGCATAGTCGCGGAAGCTCGGCTGCGATGCCTCCAGGAAGCACACTGCCTTGGCGGCAATAATATGCACCAGCGGCCCGCCCTGCATTCCCGGGAAGACCGTCTTATCAATCGCCGCTGCAAATTCCTGGTTGCTCAGAATCATGCCCGCCCGCGGCCCGCGCAACGTCTTGTGCGTGGTCGAAGTCACGATGTGCGCATGCGGCACCGGCGATGGATGCGCTCCTCCCGCCACCAGTCCCGCGAAGTGCGCCATATCGACCACATAGAATGCCCCCACTTTGTCCGCAATCTGGCGCATGCGGGCAAAATCGATAATCCGCGGATACGCGCTGCCGCCGCCAATAATCAGCTTCGGATGCTCCGCCGTGGCGAGTCGTTCCAGTTCGTCGTAATCGATGGTTTCGGTTTCCCTGGTTACGCCGTAGGGAACGATTTTGTAGGTCTTGCCCGAAAAATTCAGCGGATGCCCATGCGTGAGGTGCCCGCCATGCGCCAGATTCAATCCAAGAATTGTATCGCCGGGCTGCAGCACGGAAGCGTAAGCCGCTTGATTGGCCTGCGATCCCGAGTGCGGCTGCACGTTGGCATGATCCGCGCCAAAAAGTTTCTTGGCTCGCTCCCGCGCCAGACTCTCCACCACATCGGTAAACTCGCATCCGCCGTAGTACCGCTTGCCGGGATACCCTTCCGCATACTTGTTGGTGAACACGGAACCGGCAGCTTCCAGCACAGCCTCGCTGACGAAGTTTTCCGAAGCGATCAGCTCCAGCCCTTCATGCTGGCGGCGAACTTCGTTGTCGATAGCGTTCGAAATCTCCGGATCGACTTCATAGAGCGGGCGCGACATCGATGAATTTTTCATAGGGACTCCCGGTTATTTTACTCCGAGCCGGGGTAAGTTCTAACAGTTTGCCGGATTTTCATCCCTCGTAACTAAAAAATCATCCGTGCGCCAGCTCGCGGAATCAATAACAGGAACCGACTTCTCTTTCGAGGTGCTCGCATGCAACTCAAGCCCTTCCTGCTCGATGCCTTTCTCGACCAGTACGAACACGACATAGAATTCAACCTCGCTGCGAGCACCGGACCGACCTGGACCGTCAACGACATCCTCGCCCTCGGCGACGACGAAACGCGCCATCGCTTCCTGAACCACAACCTGGTCTACAGCCGCCCCGCCGGCGCCGACAGTTTGCGCGAGGCGATCGCTGAAATGCAGCGTGTCCCGGTCGAGGCCGTCCAAGTCGTGACCGGCGCTTCCGAGGCGCTCGTGGCCCTGATGTGGCTGGCCGCCGAGCCCGGTGCGAACGTAATCATCCCGCTGCCTGGATTCACTACTTTCTCGGCGCTCCCGGAATCTCTTGGCCTGGAAACCCGCTTCTATCGCGTGCGCCGCGAGAACGGCTTCCGCATCGACCCCGACGAGATCAAGCGGCTCGCCGACTCGAAGACCAAGCTCATCCTGGTCAACAGCCCGCACAACCCCACGGGCGCGACCGTCAGCGACGACGAAATGGAAGCCCTGCACGACTTCACCGCCGAGCGCGGAATCCAGCTGGTGAGCGACGAGGTCTACCATCCCAACTACCACGGAAGGCAAACGAAATCGGCGGCGCGCCTGCCGCACGCCACCGTGATCTCCGACCTGTCGAAGGCATTTTCGATCTCCGGCGTGCGCACGGGATGGATGATCGAGCACGACGCCCAGCGCCGCCAGCAATACTGGAACGCGCGCGCCTACTTCTCGATCTCGAACACCACCACTGGAGAAATTCTTTCGGAAATCGCCATCCGCAGACGTGACGTCGTGCTCGGCAAGGCGCAGGAAGCCGCTACGCGAAACCTCAAACTCCTCGAGCGCTTCATGGCGGACCATCGCGGCCTACTCGGCTGGATTCCACCGCAAGGCGGCATGACCGCGTTCCACTGGCTGGTGAGCGGAGAGAACGCCCGCCCGTTCTGCCAGACTGCCACCGAGCATGGAATCCTGCTGGCTCCCGGCGATTGCTTCGATGCGCCCCCGCATTTCCGCCTGGGCTTTGCCGCCGCCGGAGGCAATTTCCCGAAGGCGCTCGACCGCCTCGGAGCATTCGTAAAAAGCTGGTCGGCCAAGATGGTCACAGCTTGATGGCCACAGCGTGACCAGAACCTGCTGCGACGCGATTAACAGTACTTACTGGTTCTCAAGTTTCGTATCAGGGCATCGCTTTAGCGATGCCGCCAGCCTTCGAAATTGAACGCCCCTTTAGGGGCTGAGCGGCCAAGGCCGACCTTTTCCGCAACCGCCTAGCTAGAAGGCTTCGGAATCGCAAACGCAGAATTTTTCCACCGTTTCCTGCCCCTGCGCGACGATATACTCTCATCGTAACCCAGACCGATGTTCACCCCTCCGCAACGGCACCGCTGCCGGGCCATAGTGATTTTCGTGGTTCTCCTCGGCGTCGCTGTTCTTCTAGCGCTCGCTTGCCCAGCGTGGACCCATTTCCGAGCCGCTGCGATCCTGTTACGAGTACAAGCCCCGCAACATCCGGGAAAATTGGCCAAGCTCGCCGCCCACCCCATCGAGGAAGTGCCCACCGAAGTGCCGACGCCCTCCGGATCCATCCGCGCGCGACTCTACGTTCCCAAGGACAACGGCAACGCCCAGCTCAATGCTCCCGGCCTGGTCCTGGTGCACGGCGTGCATCGTCTGGGCATCGACGAGCCGCGCCTGGTCGCCTTCGCTCGCGCCCTGTCTGCGAGCGACATCCGCGTGCTGACGCCTGAGTTGCTC
>JBAVVP010000034.1:0-4952 GCA_049697355.1 Terriglobales bacterium | reverse complement strand
GGTACGACGGCGGGCTGGTTGATTCAATTCCCCCATGTTCAGCAAAGACTGTGGAAGCCGGACCCCACATCCCCTCCTACTTATATATGGCTTCGAAACGGGAGTGTGTCTCACCTGGGATTACACTTTTTTGGCATCGTGCGATTGTGGCGTTGGTTGGATGTGCTCCTATTAAAGGAACGAGGAGGACGCTGAGCCGGATGTCGGGGCGTTAGGCGGCATTTTTCACTTGATCTGGAGGCAACAGCACAGACACTAAATGGGCGCGGTCGCCGTCATACTCATCGCCAAGTTCGGATTCGCGGCCGCATCTGTTCGACACGATAGGCGAATGCACACAAAGATTTTCATCGACACCGATCATGGATCGTGGGATTCTGCTGAGGGCAACAAGGCAGTTGGGCTTGGACTCCGTGCTCAACTGGGGCGTGCAGAATGGATCCGGAAAAAGAACTGCTTGACGCATTTGACAGGGTGGTGCATGAAGACTTTCCCAATCCTCAGCGCATCGCCTGTCCAGGGCGCGATGTCCTGCTGAAACTCGCGCAACGGCCCGCGGACACTCAGTTCGCCCCGCTGCTTGCCCACATCCGACAATGCGCTCCATGTTTTGATGAGCTGAAAGACCTTCGCTGCAAAGCGCAAACGCGATATCCATGAAATCCGGCCCGCAGGGCTTAAGGAAATTGCCGGAATACTTCAGACGATCTCTAATGTTCCGGATGGGAGCACCGCATTCCGATTGACCAAGTGCTTGGGTTCGCACAATACGATCCCCGTTGGAGGGCGGAAGAAACAATCCCTATCCGCTCTCGCCGCCTTCGTCTCCGACAAGGCAGGCACGGTCAGATCTTGCCGGCCAAACCGGGTGGCAGCAGCGTGAGCGGCAAGCGCTCCGGGTTCTGGCCAGGGCTGACGATCTGACTCGGCTGGGTCGTGAATTCGTAGAGGTTGTAGTTAACCACAATCAGGTTCTGTCCGTTGAATGCCAGCGCGGAACCCAGGCTGCCGAACACAGTTTGATATCCAAGGACGGTTATATTCTGGTTGCCAACGGTGCCACCCCACAGCGCCCCCTCTTCAGTAGAGGAAAAGAATCCGATTTGGCCGTTGAGTATCCCCCAAATCGTACAGAAGTTAAACACCTGCGGCGCCGCGGGATTAACCCGGAGATTCACGCTGTCATTCAAAGTTACGCTGTAGTTAGTGCCGTCGATCCAGTAGTACCAGAGGTTCTTGTCGTTGGCTCCTACGGCGCAGTTGGAGATCAGAAGGTTTTGTCCGAACGCTGCGACACTGTTAATTCCGCGCTGAGCGGCCGGATTGTAGACCGTCTGAGACAAAATCGCGCCGTCTGGTAGACGGAACACGGTGATGTATCCATCCTCCGAACCGCTCACCAGGTATGCCGCCGAGTTGGTCCAAAACGTCGAGGAAATGCCGCGAATATTATGCAGACCCCATGGATTCGTAGGTTTTGGATTGCGCACATCCACACTTTTGAGAAACCGTAAGGCGCTTCCGTCCGTGTTACCGGACCATAGCGAGATGAATCCATTCGCGTGTCCCACCGCCAAATAGAGCTGCGTACCCAGGTTGACGGATTCTCCGCTGTTTGCCACGCCGAGAGACGGATCAAATGACAAGGTGGCCATGACCTGCAGATCTGTCCAGTTTCCGCTGGGACTCGACCACACAATGATCGAAGACTCGTCGTTCGAAGAGGCAAATACTCGGGGAGCGAGCCAGGTGATCATCTGCACGCCCTCGAAGGCCGGTGTGTTGACCGCCTTACTGATCACTGGCCCGGCGGTCGGCGATGCATTGAAGGCGAAGATACTCAGCGTGCCGTCCCAGCGCCCGACGGCAAAATGCTCCAGGTCGATCCAGGCCATTTCCTGGGCCATCGTATACGTTACTCCGTCCGCAGTGATGGGCAGCGCCGCCGGTGCCAGCGCACCTGCGGCCAGAAAGCTTACACCTTGGGACGCCAGGTGCTCTCTAGACCTAATGACCGGTGGGATCGGTTGCAAGTTCTTCTTGTTCAAGGCGCATCCTCCTGGGAACCTAGGTGAAAGTGCTCCGAGGGCATGGTCCCGTTGGCTTGTAGAATTGAAGAAGCTTACACCATAGTAAGTGCGAAGAACAGGCGATCAGCATGATGTCCTTCGTGTGAGCAGGAGAATAATGTGAGTCGATCGGCCTTGATGATTCTGGGAACTGCCTCGCATGTGGGCAAGAGCATTATCACGGCGGGTCTGGGGCGGATCTTTGCCGATGAAGGGGTTCGCGTGGCGCCGTTCAAGGCTCAGAATATGTCGCTCAACTCGGCTGCCACACCGGATGGCGGAGAGATTGGCCGGGCTCAGGCGCTGCAGGCGGAAGCCTGCCGCATTCCTCCCAGCGTTGACATGAATCCGGTACTCATCAAGCCGCGTTCCGACACGAGTTCCCAGGTGGTACTCCTCGGCAAGGTGTGGGGACAGGTAAGTGCGGCCGATTATCACACGAATCGAGTGGAGCAGCTATTTCCCGCAGTGCTTCAGAGCTATCGGCGGTTGGCATCGCAATACGATCTTATTTTGCTCGAGGGGGCTGGATCTCCGGCGGAAATCAATTTGCAAGAGCACGATATCGTCAATCTCCGCATGGCGCACGCAGCCCATGCTTCCTGCATACTCGTTGGAGATATTGATCGTGGCGGAGTATTTGCTTCGCTGTTCGGAACGTTGGAGCTCCTGGAGCCTGCCGACCGGGCATTGTTCAAGGGATTCGTGATCAATAAATTCCGTGGTGATCAAAGCTTGTTGCAGCCCGGGGTGGAAATGATTGAACGGCGAATTGGGCTGCCGTGTGTCGGCGTCATCCCCTATTTGCATAGTCTGGGTCTGGAGGAAGAGGACAGCGTCGCCATAGAACACCGCCGTTCAGTCGGACGCATCTGGGATCCCGTCTCTGCAGACAGTTCACCGCATCGCCCGTTGCGAATTGGCGTAATCGCTTTCCCGCATATGTCTAATTTCACAGACTTCGATGCATTGGCCGCTGAGCCTTCCGTTGCGTTGGCGTTCGTCGAGCATGCTGACGATCTTTCCTCGGCGGACGTGGTGATCTTGCCTGGAACCAAGCAGACTCTCGATGACTTCGAATGGCTCGTGAAGAACGGTTTTTCTAGCCGCATAGAGGAGCATTGTTCCCGGCGGGCACCGATTGTAGGCGTGTGCGGCGGTTTCCAAATGTTAGGTATCAAGCTCTCTGATCCCAGCGGGGCTGAGAATAACGGTGCTCCTGCGGAACGAAATGGACTGGGACTGCTATCGGTTCAAACAGTTTTCAGCGCCGAGAAAACTGTCCGGCCAATTTCCGGAGAGCTATGCGACGCGGCCTTCGCGGAAGGTTTATGGCAGGATCGAGAGTTTCAAGGTTACGAGATTCATATGGGAGAAACGTATCGTAACGGAGCGACGCGGCCCTTCGCCCGCATCTCGACGGTCGACGGCGCACAATCGCTCGATGGAGCGATGAGTCCCGGTGGCCTTGTGTTTGGTAGTTATGTTCACGGCATTTTCGATAACGATCGGTTCCGGCATGGCTTTCTCGATTGGGCCCGCTCTTCCCTGGAGTTGGCGCCGGCGCAGCACAAAGCATTCGTAACGGCGGAACGCGATGCCCGAATGAATCGCTGGGCAGATCACTTGCGCCGTTCTCTGCGACTCGATTGTATTCGGACCTGGATTTCCCAACCGGCAACGTGGCCCGAAATGGTTAAGGAATGAACCACAATCCTCCTGGAGAAAGTGGGCTCGTTCTTGAATTTCGAGCAGGGTGAGCCGAATTCGAAAAACGACAAACGGCGTTGAACCATTTCATCCGAAGCGACTCAGCGCCCACGTTTATGAGCAGCCGCTCGTGCTGCCACAGGTCATGCACCGGTAGCAGGAACCATTCCTCACCATGAGTGAGCCGCAGAATTGGCACGGAGGCGCGTCTCCCAACTCCACGACCTGCCCCAAGCCCTCGACCACGCTGGTCACCTCACGCTGTGGTTGGGCCAACTTGGGCAATTCAAACAGAAGCCCCTGCTCACCTTTCAGGAAGCGCAGCTCAAGCCACCTGAACAGGTAGTCCGTCAGCGACTTGGCGTAGCCAATCTTTGGGTTGCCGGACCACCCGCTTGGCTCAAACCGTGTGTGGCTGAACTTGTCGCACAGGACCCGCAACGGGACACCATACTGTAGCGCCAGGGAGACTGCTGTTGCGAAAGAATCCATGAGACCGGAAACCGTCGAGCCTTCCTTCGCCATCCTGATGAACAGTTCGCCTGGTAGACCATCCTCGTATAAACCAACTGTGACGTAGCCTTCCTGCCCGCCCACAGAGAAGTGATGGGTCAGGCTGTGGCGCTCGTCCCGCAGACGTCGCCTCACTGCTGGAGGGCCATCCGTACCCGCGGCACGCGTACCGTTTGCATCTCCTGACCCGTTGCTCCCCGCTTCCTTGCTTGCCTTCAGGGAACGCTCTTTGCTGTGCTCGACGATAACGATTTCTTTTGCTGCTGACATCACGAACCCTAACCTTCCTGCCCTCCGCATTCTTCGGGACCGCCGTCCGATTGTGACTCCGTGGTCGGGTCTGTCTCATCGTCTGGGTACGGTCGCGACAAGGTTCGTGCGGATAAGACTTCGCATCGCGGTTGTCTGATAGGGCACCCAGATGGGGCAGCGGCGCTCCCAATAGAAACAGAACGGGACTGTCGAAGGTTCCGTTTGCTGGGTTCAACAAGCGTCGATGTAGAACACCAGTTCTCCGTGTTCTCCGATGGAATTCCGCCACTGCTTTATCAGGCTCCGCATATTGTCGATCAGAGTGCTCAGGTCCTTCTTGTTGACGACTACGCCTTGCTCTTCCATGCTGTCCTTGAAACTGGCGGCATTAAAGCGCTCGTCGGCCTC
>JBAVVP010000033.1:0-1805 GCA_049697355.1 Terriglobales bacterium | reverse complement strand
TGTCCGGGCAACGACGAAAACCCGGTCCCCGCCCAGCGACGGGGGACATGTCAGCTCCGTCGGGCCGAAAAAATCGCCCGCACAGCCCCGACGGTTGGGTTGTAGGCGAGTTTTTCCGCAAGTTGTTTAGCGCTGGGGAAAGTGGGAAAAGTGATTCCAGTCCCGGAGGGACGACCGAGTTCTCACGCACACTCTTGAGGGGCCGGGCCAGGTTATAAGAAGACGATGATTATCGGAGGGATTGGCGAAATGAAGAAGCGAACTGTAAGTGTAGTTTTCGCGGGATTGATTCTTGCAGCGCTCGCTGCGGCGCAAGACACAATGAAGAAAGAAGTGCCGCCGAAACCGGCGGTGGGGCCGTCACAGGCTTTGCTGGAGGCCTGGAACGATGTTGGTCGCAAGTTGGTTGCGATGGCGGAAGATTTTCCCGAGGACAAGTACGACTTCAAGCCGGTGCCGGCGCAGCGGAGTTTTGCCGAGCAACTGTTGCACGCGGCCGGCGTGAATTATTTCTTTACCAATCCGGTAATGGGCCTGAAACCGCCCGCCGGAGAAGACCCCAAGCGCGAGCAGTACAAAACGAAAGCCGCGGTGGTCGAGTTTGTGAAGAAGGCGTTTGCCGACGGCGCGGCGGCGATCCAGCAGAAGGGCGATAAAGGGATGAACGACCTGATCGTCGATCCGTTCGCGAATCAGCAGACGCGCGTATCCGACATGGCTTGGGGCCTGCTCGAGCACTCGGGAGAACACTACGGGCAGTTGGTGGTCTACTACCGCGTTGCAGGGCTAGTGCCGCCGGAATCGCGGCCCAAGAAGTAGTCCCGGCGCTGTTACCATACTCTTCGTGCGCCCGCTGCTCGACGTCCGCGACCTGACCATCGAGTTTCCGCGATCCCGCGGAGGGCGGGAGCGGGCGTCGTTGTCCGCCCAGCAGAACGGCGGCGGTGTGGCCGCTGTGCGCCACCTCTCATTCTCCATCGCTCCCGGCGAAGTCGTTGGACTAGTCGGCGAATCCGGCTCGGGCAAATCTGTCACCTCGCTTGCCATCATGGGCCTGCTCCCGCCCGCGGCCACTGTCAAAGGAGAAATCACTTTTCAGAACACTTCCCAGAACAAAGATGGCGTCCCCACGCATCTCACCAGTTTGCCCGCCGACCGGCTGCGCGAACTCCGCGGCTCGCGCCTGGCCATGATCTTCCAGGAGCCCATGACCGCTCTCAATCCGGTGATGAGGGTTGGCGACCAGATCGCGGAAGCCGTGCTTGCTCATCGGCGTGTTTCGAAAAAGGAAGCATGGAGCCAAGCAGTGGAAGGCATGCGCGACGTTGCGATCCCCGATCCTGACGAGCGCGCCCGCAGCTATCCGCACCAGCTCTCCGGAGGCATGCGCCAGCGCGTCATGATCGCCATGGCCATCGTCAATCGTCCGCAACTGCTTATCGCCGACGAGCCGACCACCGCGCTCGACGTCACCATCCAGCAGCAAATTCTCGACCTGCTCAACGACCTGCGCCACAAATTCGGATTGGCGATGCTCTTCATCTCGCACGATCTCGCCGTGGTCTCGCACGTCGCCGACCGCGTTGCCGTCATGTACGCCGGGAGCCTGGTCGAACTCGGCGCTAAGGCAGACATTTTTCGCGCGCCCGCACATCCCTATACGCAAGGCCTGCTTCGAGCCATTCCGACTCTTGCAACCGACCGCACTCTTCCCCTCGCAACCATCGAAGGCACCGTACCGCCCATCGCCCACCTTCCTCCTGGATGCCCCTTCGAACCCCGCTGCTCGCACCGCGTCGCCGCCT
>JBAVVP010000032.1:0-1888 GCA_049697355.1 Terriglobales bacterium | reverse complement strand
CCACCCCCGCGTCGCCCCCCTCGGATTTTGTGTCTCCACCTCAGCAGGACAAGCAAACGAATTACAAGGAGGCGGCGATGAACCTCAAACGCATCGCGACTTATCTCATGGTGTGCGGCCTGGTCGTCATCTTGCAGCCGCTTCGGGGACTTGCACAGCAGAATTCCGAGGCAACGAAAACCAGCGTTCAACCAACTGCTGCGGAGCGCGATGGGCAGCGCGATTTTGACCCTCTGATTGGTTCCTGGAAATATCACCTGAAGCGCCGCCTGCATCCCTTAAGCGGTTCCACTACATGGGTGGAATTTGACGGAACCGGCGTCTGTCGAAAGGTTTACGATGGCGCCAGCGTGGACCAGATCGAGGTCGATGGTCCAACCGGCCACATCGAAGGTCTGACTCTGCGTGTGTACAATCCTCAATCCCACCAGTGGAGACTCTATTGGGCCAACAGCAAGATTGGCATCCTGGACCCACCTCAAATCGGACAGTTCAAGGACGGGCACGGCGAGTTTTTCGCCCAGGACACAATCAACGGCAAAACCATCCTTATTCGATTTGATTGGACGAACACGACCACGAATATGCCGCACTTCGAACAGTCATTCTCCGACGACGGCGGCAAGACCTGGGAAGTAAACTGGATTACGGACCAGACGCGCGTAAACGATGGATCTGACAAAGCGCACTGAGCTCCGCAACAGCCAGGAGACTCAGGTCATGCGGAGATACGTCGCGGCTGCAGCACTGATGGCGGGGCTGCTCGCCGGAGCTGCGGGCGCGGAGGCCCAGCAGGACGCGTCATCCGTCGTCCATCAGTCGCTGGACGATGCCTGGTGGACCGGCCCCATGCTGGCGCCCAACGCAACTACGTTACCGCGCGGACATTTTCTGATCGAGCCCTATCTTTACGATGTGATCGCCGCGCACTCGAACGGCATCGGTTCGCTGACGTACGTGAACTACGGGCTTGCAAACAGAGTGACGGTCGGAATGATTCCAACCGCAGGCTTCAACCAGGTAAGCAACGGGCCGAGCAGTTCCGGCGTGAGGCTGGGCGATCTCACCTTGCAACTTCAGTACGGGCTCACCAAGTTTCATGAGGGCAGTTGGTTTCCGGCGACCGCCGTCACCCTCCAGGAAACGTTGCCGACCGGAAAGTACGATCGGCTGGGCGACCGGCCGAGCGACGGCCTGGGCAGCGGAGCTTACACGACGACCTTGGCGCTCTACTCCCAGACGTACTTCTGGCTGCCAAACGGTCGCATTCTGCGCATGCGCTTCAACGTGTCGCAGAGTTTCTCCAGCAACGTGAACCTGGAAGATGTCAGCGTCTACGGCACTGAGGCAGGCTTCCGCGGACACGCTAAGCCCGGCGACTCCTTCTATGTCGACGCGTCCTGGGAATACAGCTTGACGCGGAGGTGGGTGCTGGCGCTTGACGCCACATACCGCCACAACTGGAACACGCGCGTGACCGGATATGACAGCCTGCAGAATCCGTCCAGCATCCTGCTGAACTCCGGCTCCGGCGAGGTGTTCGCCTTCGCGCCGGCGATTGAATACAGCTGGAAACCCACCTTAGGTGTACTCCTCGGCACGCGCATAATTCCGGCCACGCACAACACGCACGCCACCGTCACGCCGGCGATCGCGATCAACTTCGTCCACTGATGTTGGTCCACCGATGAGCCGGGTGCCCGCCCTTCGTTTTTGAGGTGTGGGTTGCTGCGCCCCTCCGCGGTCAATGAGTGTAATCGGGATGTTACGTCAGTTAATCTGACAACGTTCCGCAGCCTACTCATTTGATTGAGCGACAACGCTGAGGAAGCTGCTCCTTCCAGTGCTTGTCGAATACCGTCTGGTATTCAAAGTCGTCAGTCAAGTA
>JBAVVP010000031.1:0-6523 GCA_049697355.1 Terriglobales bacterium | reverse complement strand
CGACGATGATCCGGTACGGGATGCGGCCGATCATCGTCCTGGTGAACAACCACGGCTACATCATCGAGGACGCGATCCACGAGGGGCCGTACAACAAGATCAAGAACTGGGACTACGCCGGCCTGATTGCCGTCCTGACCAACAACGAGGGGGCGGGCCTGGGCCTCCGCGCCAAGACGGCAGGAGAGCTGGCGGCCGCGCTCAAGACGGCCCTGGGCCACGCAGGTCCTTGCCTGATCGAGGTCGACATCGACCCGACCGACTGCAGCCCGACGCTGCGCGAGTGGGGTCTCCGCGTCGCGGCAGCCAACGGTGCACCACCTCGTCCGTGATCGATCATCGATCCCACGGAAGGGCTCCCGGGCGCAAGTGGTTATACCAAAGGTTTTCTCGGCCAAACCATGGTGCAGTGCCGCAATGCACACGTACAATTGTCGGAACACATGAATTGAAGATATTTTCAGTCAGGAAAGCGGTGCTCGGAGATGAAGTTAACCGTGATGTCTTCGGTAAACTTTTCGGAAACCAATCCAAGGGAGAGGAAGGCCACATGAATACGCAAGCAGCCACGAAAACAGCATCGAAGCAACAATTGGATTTCGAGCAAAAGCTGCAAAAGCTGCGAGAGCTTTACGCCGACGCGTCAGAGATTTCGAAAACCGCGTTAGAAAACGTGATCCGCTCGCTTGGCGCTGGCGCAACCCAAGCCGCCTCGGCGAAAATTGGGAGCGCCGGCCGAATCGGTGCCCGTGAAGGCAAGGTTTCGGAGCTGACCATAATCGCGCCGCTCAGAAAGGGCGGAGCCAAGCGCATGCGCGCTTTTTTTGAGACGTTGCACGGCAACGTCGGCAATCAAAGCGTGGACAAGGTTGGCACCGTTCACGATATGCGCTGGGTCTTCCTGGATAACGATACGAAGCTACTCTTCGCCAGCACTTACGACGGCGACTGGGATCCTTATATCGATGATTTTGCGACAAAGATTCCCGACATCCTGGACCTTCAGTTCGGCGAAATCGACGGTTGGCCAGGGGTTCGTAACCCCGCGGTGAAAGACTTCATCGTGAAGCACCAGATCCAGGCGCACTTCTGGTACGTCGCCAATCCCAATTTGACCGTTGTGGAGACCAAACGGCTCGAGAAGGTCGGTAAGGCTCTCGACGAATTCCTCGACAAGGTGGGTTGAGGATCGAATCTAGCAGCAGGGAAGGAAGACGTTCTCCTCGCTGCTGCGGAGCGGATCTGTGACTCTTTAATGTGCCTTCTGAAGGAGCGTCCGGTGCCTTCGCTGAAAGATCGTTATCAAGGGAAACTCGGCATTAGTCCCGCCACCATTGATCTCCACGAGATTCAGGCGACGGTGCTACGCTATCGGCCGGAGCCCTACTATGGCACGCACGTCTTGATCCACGTCGACGACGCACGCAGCGGCCGTGAGCTGATGCGAAGGCTCCGGCCGCATGTCGCTTCCGCTGCCGATTGGTGGAACGCTACAGACGCCTGGATTGCCGTTGCGATCAGCTATTCCGGCCTGTCGGCATTGGGTGTGCCGGAGGAGTCGCTGCAAACCTATCCCGAGGCGTTTCGGGTTGGAATGGCGGCGCGCGCTGACACCCTTCTTGACCGCGGAGAGAACGATCCAAAGAACTGGGACCAGCCGTTCGGCAGCGGACGGGTTCATATCTTCATCAGTATTTTTAGCGACACGGAACAAAAATGGCACCACGCCATGGCGTTGGCGCGGCAGTGTTACCACGGATTTTCCGGCGTTACCGTGCTGGGCATGAAGGACTTTGGGGCCCAGCCCGGTGACCTCAATTCGCTCGGCTACAAGGACAGTATCGGCCAGCCCGCGATCGAGGGCAGCGGTGTCGATCCCTTGCCCGGACAGGGTCGCCCCATCAAAGCGGGTGAATTCATCCTCGGTTATTCGGGCGAGGCCGGCGTGCCGATTGCGATGGTGCAGCCGGACGTGCTCGGGCGCAACGGCACCTTCCTTGGCCTGCGCAAGTACCAGTCGCGGGTCGGAACTTTCAACCGATTTCTGCGAGACAATGCTCAAACGGATGAAGAACGTGAGTTGCTGGCGGCGAAGCTTATCGGCCGTTGGCGCAGCGGGGCGCCATTGACGCTTGCGCCGGACAAGGAGGACTCAGCGCTCGGCGAAGACCCGCAGCGGAACAACGACTTCAATTATGCCAATGATCCCGGCGGTGAGCAGGTGCCGCTCGGCTGCCACATGCGCCGGATGAACGCGCGCGATACCAAGATGCCGGTGCTCGCGGACGTGAACATCCACAGAATCATCCGGCGCAGCACGACCTACGGAGTGCCATACGACCGGAACGCGCTTTCGGAGCGCGACGATGAAGTCCCGCACGGGATCTATTTCCTTTTCATCAGCGCCAAGGCGATGGCGACCCTAGAATTCCTGCAACGGGAGTGGATTAACGAGGGAAATTTTATGGGGCTTGGCAACGAGCGCGATCCGATCGTCGGCCTGCAGGAAGAAGGCGCCACGTTCACGATTCCCAAGCATCCGGTGAGGCGACGCGTCCACGGCATCCAGACGTTCAACGTGCTCCGCGGGGGCGAGTACATGTTCATGCCGAGCCTGTCGGCACTGAAATGGTTGGCGGATTTCAAAGGCTGATGCGCAGGGCTTTGACGAGAGGCAGCATTCCGGAGCTAAAACTAATGCGACGACTAGACTCTAATGAACCTGCGACCCGTAAGTGTCACCGTTTCTCTTAACAACGCAAAGGCAGGGCCGCGCGTTTTCGTCAGAACATCAACCGAGAGGAGATTAGGCACCTTGGATAAGCTTCTCTATGACCGTGGACTCGCAAAGCGCCGGCAGGTGCTGGGCGATGACTATGTGAACCGCGCGCTTGCAAACGCCACTGATTTCAATCGCGATTTTCAGCGGCTTGTGACCGAATACTGTTGGGGTGAGGTATGGGGCGATGAGACCTTGTCGCCTCGCGAGCATAGCATCCTCACACTCGGTATGGTCGCCGCGCTCGGCAAGATGGGCGAATTCGCCAATCATGTCCGCGGAGCACGCGTCAATGGCCTTACGCCGGATGAACTGCGCGCGGTGCTCTTCCAAATCGCCATCTATTGCGGGATTCCGGTCGGCGCAGACTGCTTTCAGGTCGCAGAAAGCATTCTAAGTGAGCGCAAGGGAAATTGAGAGCGCGAAGTCAGGTCTCTGGAAACGAAAGTGCAGTGCCCTAGGGCGAATTAATCGGACGGGAGAGCAGCGATGAGGAAGGCGGAACCGGCGATTAGAAGCGTGGTAAAACGAGCAACAGACAACCAAGCGCGCTAGCTAGAGAGTTCACATGTCCGATCACATCTCCGGGCCTCGCGCCATCGCCGATCCAGTCATCGATATCACGGACCTCTATGCCTTCCCTTGTCCGGAGAGTCCGCAGCATCTCGTCCTGATCATGAATGTGTTTCCGTACGCCGGACCATCAGCGCTCTTTTCCGATGCGGTCATTTACCGGTTGCGCGTGCGTTCCGTATCGATCGCGCCCGAAGGACGCGCGTTCGCTGTTGCAGCCGACGAATCTGTCTTTGACTGCACGTTTAGTGAGGCCCAACCGCAAGAGGGGCGTTGCAAATTGCCTACCGGCGACGTGGTCGCATTTCGCGTGAATGAAGAGAGCGGCGGCCGAGGAAAAGGCCTGCAGGTGTTCGCGGGACAAAGATCCGATCCATTCTTCCTCGACGGTCCGATGATCGAAAAAACCATCGCAACAAGGCAGTTTGCTTTCAAGGAAGTCGGTTCCGACAGGCTCCATGGCAAGAATGTCCTTGGGATCGTTCTTAAGATCGAGCGGGCAACCCTGCTCAAGGGCGGCCCGATGTTCGCAGTGGTCGCCGAGACCCTGACCGCCGGCAAAATGCCGGTGCGGCTGGAACGAGTTGGGCGGCCGGAAATCAAAAACATCAGCCTCAGCGCGAAAATGTTCGATACCGTAAATCGGGATCTCGAGATCCGGGACATCTACAACGAAGAAGACGCCTTTAATGTTTCCAAGCACTATATCGGCGCGTATCGTGCGCGGCTAAACGCCAATCTTGCCTTCTACGACGGCCTCGACGGCAAAGTCGACTGGCCGCCCGACCAGCACGGAAACCATCCGCTAACGGAGCTGCTGCTCGCCGATTTCCTTGTCGTGGACGCGTCCAAGCCGTTCTGTGAGATGAGCTACTTCGAGATCGAGCAGGCGATGCTCAAAGGGCGCGCCCACACGACATGTGGAGGACGATGGCTCAACGAGGACCTGGTCGACTTTCTTCTTACGCTATACGTCAACGGCGGAAAAGGTCCACGCATCCGAGACGGAATCGACGCGCCAACGGTCTGGTCATCGAAGGTGTTCCCCTACATGGCGCCTCCTAATCCTCCAAAGGCTGCCGCGTCATGATTGCCGAACAGCCGCTCACAGACGGCACAATTGCTTTGCTGAACCTCAAGGCCCAGATCGACGCCTTGGAAACCGAGATCAGGCTTGGTCGCGCCGCGATCGAAACGGGGGCGGCTCTCGTGGAGCTGATCATGCTGCGGGGGCTGATCGTGGGCCACATTGCCGATTACGAGAGGGCAGAGGAGATCGCGGAACAGCTCGTGCGCGACGCTCCCACCGAGGAAAGGGCTTTTGTCGCACGTGCGCGCACACGCGCTTGCTTCCATCGGTTCAACGATGCTTTAGCCGACGTCGAACGTGCCGAGCGGCTCTCGCTCGATGCCCAAACGGCCAGTGGGGAGCGGGCGGCAATCTTACAGGCCCTCGGCCGCTACGATGAAGCCCTTGTTCTGCGTGAAGAGGCTGCGGCACGCCGGGCGAGCTTTGAAAATGTCGCGGCTTTGGCCGGCCTTCATGCCGAGCGTAGCGACATCGAATCAGCAGAAAGGCGGTACGCACAAAGCCGCAGCTTGTACCGGGGCGTCTCGCCATTTCCGCTGGCGCTTCTCGACTTTCAGATGGGACACATGTGGATGAATGAGGAACGGCTGGATGACGCTCACAGGTCATTCGAAGCCGCGAGGCGCCGTGTGCCCGCTTTCGCGCCGGCGCTAGGCCATCTCGCCGAGGTTGAAGCGCAATTGGGCAAAATTGATTGCGCCGTTTCCCGCCTGTCCTCGTTGGCGATGTCCTCGGACGATCCTGATTACGCCGCGCAGCTTGCGCGTATTCTCGCTGGCGCCGGCCGTGAGAGCGAATCCCGGCACTGGCGCCGGCTGGCAGCGGCGCGCTTTGACGAGCTGATCGCGAGCCGCCCGGAAGCCTTCGCAGACCATGCGGCCGAATTCTGGCTTGCTGCAGGGGCCAATACGGACAAGGCGCTCCGCTTAGCAAGAATGAATCTGGAGGTTCGCAACACGCCGCGGGCCCGTGCGCTGCTGGCGCAGGCCCTTGGCGCCAACTGTCCTGGACAACGGGTTGCAGCGCATGCGCCAATAAAAGAAGTGGAATCATGATCGCGGTGGTCCAGGCGTTCGATGGGCGGATCGCACGGCTTGAGAGCGACGACGCGACGGCGCTCGACCGCAAGATCAAAACCGCCCGACGGCTCTTCGCCAACAGACGAGGTTGCTTGAGCAGCCACGTTCTTCGACTGAGCTCTGACGTCGATCGTGATGTGCCAGTCGGGATCCTCCATCTCAAGGAGGGATGAAGCTTTGGATGCCAGCATTGGCAAACAAGATGTCGATGCCGCCGAATTCCTGTTCGCCTTGGGCGGCGGCCTCTCGCAGCGCGGGCAGGCCGCGCTGGTCCAGCTTTATATGCGATGAAACCGCTCTGCCCTGTTTGTATGGACTTGGTTATACGAAGGTGTAGGCTCGGGACTCATTCCTGCGTATAGAAGATGAGCCGCGCTCAGGCCGCGCCGGCCCGGCCGAGCCAGACGCCGATCGCAAAGACAATGCCGCCGCCGATGACGACCTGGACGATGGTGTTGAGGAGCTTACCGCCCATGAAGCGGTAGCGGATGTAGGCGATAGCAATCAGCTCGCAGGCCACCACCGCATAGGCAAAACTCAGAGCGATAGCCATGTTCGGGATTAGGAACGGCATCGTGTGCAGCATGCCGCCAATGCCTGTCGCTATACCCGTGATGGCTCCACGCTGTACCGGCCCACCACGTCCTGTCACATGGCCGTCGTCCGACAAAGCTTCCGACAGACCCATGCTTAGGGCGGCGCCGAGCGAGGCGGCAAGTCCCACAAAAAACGCGCTCAATGGGCGGCCCGTCAGTCCCGCTGCCGCGAAGAGAGGGGCGAGCGTCGAGACCGATCCGTCCATCAGCCCGAGGAGCGCGGGCTGGATCTCCTGCAGGACTCGCCCGGCGCCAGCTCTGTGCATCTGCGATGCTGCCGACTATTTCTGAGGGGGTGCGCCGCGTAGGACTTGGAGTTGGCGAACGTACCACCATGGCCTTCGAGCTCCTCTGGCATGAAGGCTACACGGCGTCCCGAAACTACTCCATTGTATCTGGGACAAAT
>JBAVVP010000030.1:0-6626 GCA_049697355.1 Terriglobales bacterium | reverse complement strand
TGACGCGTGTATCACTTGTCGGGGCGCATCAAAGACGCCGTTTTGCCGGCCGAGGTAACACGGATCGTGAAACGCAATCTTCTTGCCGGATCGCCGCAGCGGTTTGAGCCTGCCCGCATTCACAAGTGCAGCGAGGTATTCACTGTGGTGGCTGACCTCAAAAGTAGCGCCATGACGCGCATACTCGTGCTTCAGCGTGTTGAAGCAATGCGGGCAGAACGTAACGACCTTCTGGACGTTGTGCTTTTTGAACGTTGCGACATTTTCCTTCGCTAGTTGCTCGAAGAGGAATTCGTTGCCGATCCGGCGTGCCGGATCGCCGCAACACTTTTCTTCGCGTCCCAGGATGGCGAATTTGACGCCAGCCCTTTGCAGCAGTTGGGCCGTGGCACGTGCGACCTTCTGGTTGCGCTCGTTCAATGCGCCGCTGCAGCCGACCCACAGCAGGACCTCGGCATCCTTGCAGTCGCTGATTTGCGAAACGTTCAATCCCTCGCACCAGTCCAGCCGCCCAGATTGCGTGCCGCGGAACGGATGCCCGCGGCTCTCCAGCGAAGTGATCGCCTCCTGCATTGACTCCGGGAAGTTCGCTTCTTCCATCACCAGGAAGCGGCGCATGTCCACGATCTTCGGCATCTGCTCGATAAAGACGGGGCATGCTTCCATGCATGCCGCGCAAGTCGTGCATTGCCACAGCCGTTCCGGCGCGGTTCCCAGAACTGTGCCGATGATCGGCAGCCCACGCGCTTCTTCAACACCGGCCTGAGCCCCTGCGCCGGCGCCTGAGTTTGAGGTGCCGTTGCCATTCGCAGAACCAAGTGCGAAAGCTTCTTGCGGACGTTCGCGCATCAAGTTGCGGAGATCAAGAATCAGGTCGCGCGGAGAGAGTTCTTTTCCTGAGATGTTCGCCGGGCACACGGACGTGCAACGACCGCACTCCGTGCAGGCGTCAAGATCAAGCAAATCTTTCCAGGTAAAACCCTTCAGCGAGTTGACGCCAAAGCTCGCTGTGCTCTCAAAATCGATGTTCTTCAGCGAGGCGCCGATTGGCTCCAGATTTGCCGCGTAGATGTTTAGCGGTGCGGTGACCGCGTGCATCATCTTCGTGTATGGAATCCATGCGAGAAAGCCGAAGCACACCACCATGTGGAACCACCACGTGAAACGATGTGCCTCCTGCATTGCTCCAACGCTCATCCATTGACTCACCAATTTCGCGGTCAGATTGCCAAACGGCGACCAACTAGCCCAGGGATCGCGAGTCACGGCAATGCGCCACCCTTGCAGCAGGAATCCGGTGATAACAATGACGAAGAGGATAGCTAAGATCCACGCCGCCTCGTCCGTGTAAACCAACCGCTTGGGGCGCGTAACGAAACGTTGCGCGGCCGCCATCATCACGCCGATCAACACCAGCGCGCCAAACACATCCACGATGAAGGATTGAAAATACAGGTAGAACCAGCCATGCATGATGGAAAGGCCGACGTCGGCTTGTAACGCAACGACGGTTGTCGCGATGGCAAGAACGATGAACCCATAGAAGATGAACCGGTGAAACACGCCCGCATAGCTGTCGCGTGCCGTGCGGCTTTGCGCCAGCGCGTGCCGAAGCAGATGCCGAATGCGCTCCACCGGACGATCCAATCGGCGGACCGGAAGCCCACGACGCCAAACGCTTACGCGCCGGTATATCCCGTATCCGGCGGTGGCCAATGTGATCAGCAGCAGGAGATACATCACCCAGATGTGGGACACATTCCAGTAGATCTCGCGCGTAGCTTGGGCCGGATTCATTTGCATGCGGGCTCTAGCCGCTCGCGAATGAGCGGCACCAGTTTGCGATAGTCCCCTACCACCCCGAACCGGCAGTGCTTGAATATCGGTGCTTCGGCGTCGGTATTGATGGCCGCAATGTTCTTGGCTTCCGAAATACCAGCGAGATGCTGGCTGGCACCGCTGATGGCGATCGCCAGATACAACTCGGGAGCGACTTTTTTCCCGGTTTGACCGACCTGCCACGTCGCAGGCACCCAACCGGCGTCGCAGGCGGCGCGTGTGGCGGCCATTTGCGCTTCTAGCAAGTCAGCCAGGGGCTGCAGCTCTTTGCAAAACGGCTCCGGCCCGCCAATGCCGCGGCCGCCGGAAACGATAATCCGCGCATCTTCCAGCCGCGCTGTGCCGGAGTCCTCCCGCTTGCGCTCGACGACTCGGATGCGCGTATCCGCCTTGACGTCCAAAACGGCGGGTATGATCTCGCCCTCCGTGGCGCGTACCGCCGCGGGATCGAATGAACGCGAACGCAGCCACACGACCGCCGGCGAGCGCTTCAGCTCAATGACCGCCTCGGCTTTTCCGCCATACACTTGGCGTGTAACGCGCACCGCGCCGTTCTGCATCTCAACAGCTACCCCATCCCCGACCGCACTGCCGCCCAACCGGTGCGCGAGACGGGGGGCAATCTCCTGGCTGTAGATGTCGTTGGAGAGCAGCACGATCCGCGCGTCTTTTGTAAGCTGCGCCAGCGCGTTCAGGCACGATTCCGGAGCATATCCAGCGGTCGCGGCTTGGTCCGCGACTACAACCTTGTCCACAAACCGCGCGACCTCCGAAGCAAGTTCACCGGCTCCGGTACCGAAGATAATGGTGTGCAACTCACTGCCGGTCTGTTGCGCGAGTTGTTGCGCCGCGCCTGTTAATCCCTGCGCGGCTTTGTCAAAGCCGTCCGATACAAAAAGGCAAATGATGATGTTGTTCATAGTCAGCCCAACCTCGGTTCATGCGAACTCAGTGCTCTTGAGCCCTACGCACCGGCGGCGATTTGCGCCAGGCACTTGGCAAAAGCTTCAGCTTGCTCCTCAGGCGTGTCGCCGCTGACAAACTCGCAATGTGTCTCTTTTTGTGGAATCACAAGATCAGCGACTTCGTAGTAAGTGTTGCCGGCACGCGCAGCCGCGGCGTCGATGCCTAAATCGTCGATCGTCCACTTGGTCAGCGGCTGGCGATACGACATCATTACGTCGCGCACTTTCGGGATCCGCGGGACGTTGTGCTCGTGATTGGTGATCGTGAGCACGAGCGGCGGCTCGGCTTCGAACACCTCATATCCCCAGTCGGTTTGGCGGCGAATGCGCAGCAGATTGCCCGGGGCCTCAATGCTGTCGACGAACGATATGCAGGGCACGCCCAACTCCTCGGCTAGCAAGCCGCCGGTCTGTCCCGCTCCCCAGTCGCCCGCTTCGCGTCCCACTAGGATCAGATCAAACCCTCCAAGCTTTTTCGCCGCTGCGGCGAGCACTACCGCCACGGTACAAGGATCTGGTTTGGAGTTGCCGTCATTGACCACGAGCGTGGCTGTGTCAGCTTTCATGGCGAGGGCCTTGCGAAGGGACTCCTCGGCCGTTGCTGGCCCGTACGACAATGCCGCGATCTTCGCGTTGCCGGTTCGCTCGCGGAACTGCAATGCCATCTCGAGCGCGTTCTCGCAAAAGATGTTGGTGACGAGGTTACCCTCACCACGTACGGCCTCACGCTTCGCGCGATCGATGCGAAACTCGCGGGCGGGCATTTCCGGATCGAGAATCTGCTTTAGGCAAACGAGGATATTCATAAACGCCATTTCAGAATGGATATCGTCCTGCTTTGACCAATACATCCGCGATGCGGCGCCGCGCCGCGACCGTGTTAAACGCTGGATAGCCAGCGATCTGACGAACTACTTCCGGCAGTACGCTGTCTCCAGCGGCTGAGAGTGCTGCGATGATCTGCTTGCCGGAGTGGCGAACGCGATCAGCCACATCGCTGGCGTAAACCCGCACGATATCGATGGGGGCGGGGCAATTGCCCTCGCCTTTTGCCGCGACCAGCTTCCTCGTGCGCAGGAGTGCGCTTTCCAGCGCGTAGGTTTCCATCGCCGCATCAGCGATGTGACCCAGGATTTCCTGTTCGGTCGATAGCTGCTTGCCGTAACTCGTTTGGGCGCACCCAAGCGCCAGTAGAACGAATTTCTTGGCACCGGCAAGGAGTTCGTACTCGCGTGCAAACAACGGATCGTCAGGAGGTGCGGCGTAAGGTCCGTTGGCAACGACGTTCACGTCGGTCGCTGCGCCTGCAACGGCCGGGACCTTCAGCAGCCGGATTGGTATGAGGACACGGTTGATCTCATTGGTGCCCTCATAAATGCGGGAAATGCGAGCGTCGCGGTAGGCGCGTTCGGCGGGATAGTCTTTGGAGTAGCCGTAACCGCCATGGATCTGCAGCGCCTCATCAACAACGTAGGCGAGAGCTTCGCTGGTCCAAACCTTGTTCATGGAGCATTCAGCGGCAAAGCTTTCCATGGCGTTCAGAACTGCCGCAGAGTCATGCCCAGCAACCGTCTCCAATGTGTGATCGATATCGCCGACTGTGCGATAGGCCATCGCGTCGCCGACATAACAGCGGATGGTCATCTCACCGAGCTTTTGCTGGATCATGCCGAAGCCGGCAATCGCTCGTCCAAACTGCTGGCGCTCGATCGCATAAGTCAGGGCATCGTTCAAAGCCTGTCTGGCGCCTCCCATGTTGACGGTGCCCAGTTTCAGACGGCCGAAATTCAAGATGTTGAAGGCGATTTTGTGACCCTTACCTATTTCGCCCAATACGTTCTCGATCGGCACATGAACATTTTCGAGAAAAAGCGCGGTCGTCGAGGACCCGTCTAACCCGAGTTTCGGTTCTTCCCGACCGCTCACCACGCCCATTTCGCGCTCGACGATGAACGCGGTGAACTTTTCACCGTCAACCTTCGCGAAGATCGTGAACACGTCTGCAAAGCCACCATTCGTGATCCACATCTTCTGGCCGTTAAGGATGTAGTACTTGCCGTCGGGACTCAATTTGGCTTTCGTGCGGATGGAGAGCGCGTCGGAACCAGAGCCCGGCTCCGTGAGCGCGTAGGCGCCGAGCTTTTCGCCGCTCGCGAGAAGGGGCAAGTAGCGTGACTTCTGCTGCTCGTTGCCGAAATAGACGATGGGCAAGGTGCCGATCCCGGTGTGTGCCATCACTGGCACTCCGAAAGAAGGCGCAGCCCCAATCTTCTCGCCGACGTGCGCCGAACTGACCTTGTCCAAGCCCATTCCGCCGTACTCTTGCGGAATGTCCAGGGACAGCAAATCCAGTTTGCCGGCCTTTTGCAGCATGTCACGAGTCGCGGTATGGTCCTTCGCGTACAGTTGTTCGCTGCGGGGCAGGACTTCGGTGCGCATGAAGTCCTCTACGATGCGACCGAACATCTGCTGTGCGGATGAAAGATCCTCGCGCGTGAAAACTTCATCGCAAGCGCTGTTCGCGATCAAGAAACCGCCACCAACGTGGCGTTGAATAGAATGGCTGGATGCTGCCATGAACGTCTCCTTAACTCAGTTCGCCGCCAGCTCGTCCGGGCGCGTCATGTTGAACGAGCCCCGAAACGATTTCGCACTACGGCTTCTCTCATCAATCGTTCTCCGCCAAGTTCAGCCCTTGCTTTCGCGTGGTTTCTGAAATCAAAAGCTTCTCGGCAGCCCGAAACTTTCCGCGATGTAGTTCTTCGCCATCTCGTCGGAGATGGGGGAGAACATCATCTGCTTGTAGTCGCGGAAGTGGCGTTGCATGTCATACTCCATCGCGAAGCCGTAGCCACCCATGATTTCCATTCCGTAGCGGGCCGCCAGTTCAGACGCACGACAGGCCACGACCTTGGCCATGCACGCCTCGACGTCGTACCGTTTGCCTGCGTCGCACAGTCGGGCGCACTTGTAGATCAGATTCTGGGCATTCTCGATTTCAATGGCGATCTCGGCGAGATAGTGCTGCAGGATTTGAAAAGAGCCGATGGTCTTGCCGAAGGCTTTTCTTTCCCGCGCATACTCCAGGGCGTACTCAAATGCGGACTTCGCGATCCCCAGAGAAAACATGGAGGTGGCGATACGCTCCGGATTCAACACATTCAGAAGTCCGTACCAACCCTTGTTCTCTTCTCCCAACAGGTTTTCGAACGGCACACAGACGTTGTCGAAGTAAATCTCGTTGACGCCGCACCCGTGGATGCCCATTTTCCTTATAGGCCTGATCGTGACCCCCGAGCTGCGAGCGTCAATGATCAGAAGAGACAGGCCCTTCTTGCGCTCGACTTCTTTGTTCGTGATCACCAGTGTGGTGAGGTAGTCAGCGACGTGAGCTCCGGTGATCCACATCTTCGAACCGTTCACGACGTAGTGATCGCTGTTCTTCGTCGCACTCGTGCGAATGGCGCCAAGAATGTCTGTACCGCCGGCGGGCTCAGTCATCGCCAACGACCACTTTTCCTTGCCCGCGGCAATTCGGGGTAGGTGGTGTTTCTTTTGCGCATCGGTGCCCAGGGCCATGATCGGCCGCCCCCCGAAGCCTTCGGCGAGCCCCGCGCAGAAGCCCACCGCAACGCCCGCCTTGCTGATTTCCTCGACGACAATGCAATGCTCGACTTCGCCGAGTCCCATGCCTTCGTACTCAGGAGGAATACAGATGCCCATAGTTCCCAGATCAGCGAGCTTGTCGTACATGTCCTGGGGAAGAAACGTCGTGTTCTCGTCGAGCCAGCGGACGTATTCGCGCGTGAGGTTCCGTTTGCA
>JBAVVP010000029.1:0-4173 GCA_049697355.1 Terriglobales bacterium | reverse complement strand
CGATAACCTGCCGCCGAAGCCGGCCCTGGTGCGGGATGTGAAGGCAGCGGCGGTACTGGCGGCGGCCGCGGGGAACGACTAGAAGAGCAGGTCTCAGGTCTTAGGTGTCAGGTCTCAGGAAAGGCTCTCGGAGCGGCCGCGTTGGTCGGCGTCGGGAGCCTTTGTAGTGTAATCGTGGTTTCATCTTGAGTCGGAAGAGATTGGCAGGCCCACGCAGATGGTAAAATCTGCCGCCATGAGGCACATCAGGAGTGCGGAAGGCTACAACGCAATTGTGGACCTCATCCAACGGGAGCGGGAGCCTTCCATCTGCTGGCAAGAGCTACTCACTCTGACCAAGCAATCGGGCATCCATAGACTGACAGCGGTCGATGTGAGCGCGGAAATCGTCTCTGTCGCATATCAGTTGGAGTCCATCTGGTCGCACGAACCCATCCCCGAGGGCGCGACCTTCCTCTATTTTGGACTGTACGATTTGCATGACGAAAAAATGCCCAGGGGTCGAGCCGGGCTCTACCTGTCGGGTGGAAGTGACCCGAATCCAACCGAGGAATTAAGAGTCGGATGCGCTCTGCCATATCTACCCAAGAATGGGCACCTGAAATGCGAGCTACTTGAACAGGTAAAAATCGCGGAAGCTGAACTGCCAGCGGAGGCAGACGTTCTTGACTACGCAGTGATGCTTGGAGGGGCTGCTCTCATCATCAAGGGTGCGACCCAAGTTCGAGGCGTATCTCTGCCCGTGTACGTGGGTTTCGACTCCGGTGACTTCCTTTTGGTTTCGGCACGACGATAACTGTTGAAACATCGCCAATCCACTAACAGCCTCTGAAGGTCTCCCCGAACCCTGAGACCTGACACCTGACACCTGCCCTCCTCCCCGCTACAATCTCCCTGTGCGGATTTCCAGCCGGCGCAAAGCGATCGCATTCTTCCTGACCTTCGGCGTCTGCCTTGCCGCGGTGGCCTTTGCGGTGGGCAGCGGCTGGATCATCCTCAACTGGCGTGAAGGCATCAAGGTCTTCCTCGGGGTCATCTTTTTCGGCGCCATCATCACCGGCCTCGTTCTGAACACCATCTTTCTGGTCCGCGAGATTCGCCGAAACGAGCAGCACGACAGCTTCATCAATGCCGTGACCCACGAACTCAAGACGCCCATCGCCTCCATTCGTCTCTATCTGGAAACGCTGCAGCAGCGTGAAGTGGACGAGAATCAGCGCCGCGAGTTTTACCAATCGATGCTGGTCGACACCGAGCGCCTCATGGGCACGGTGGAACAGGTGCTGAAAGCCGGCGCCGCAAGCCATAAGAAAAACAAGGCCCAGCGCTTGCCGGTCGATTTCAATGCCCTGGTCCGCGAGTGCGTGGAACTGGCGCGCACGCGTCATCATCTGCCGCCTCAGGATCTCGACTACCGGGACAGTTTGCCCGAGCCCGGCAGCGCGCGGGTGTTGGGCGACCCCGACGAATTGCACACGGCCGTCACCAACCTGCTCGACAACGCCGTAAAGTACTCGCCTGGCGGCGTACACATCGCCGTGGAGTTGAAGGTTCCGGATGAGCAGAAGGTCGTGCTCCGCGTGCGCGACCAGGGTGTCGGCATTCCGCAGAATGAGCTCAAGCGCGTTTTTAAACGTTTCTACCGCGTTCGCCAGCGCGGACGTCCGCGCATGAAGGGCACAGGACTCGGATTGTTCATCGTCCGCTCGATTGCGCGCAACCACGGCGGCCGGGTATTCGCCCAGAGCGAAGGAACCGGAAAAGGAACAACCGTGACCCTGGAATTGCCGCGGAGAGAAGCATGAGCCGGGTGTTGGTGGTGGAAGATGAGGCGCATCTGGCACAGGGTTTGCGCTTCAACCTGCAAGCCGAAGGGCACGCCGTGGAAGTTGCGGGGGACGGCGAGACGGCTCTGGAGAGGCTGGTCGAAAAAGAGGAGCGCTTCGACGCGGTCGTGCTCGACGTGATGCTGCCCGGCAAGAGCGGTTTCGAGGTTGCGGCCTTGCTCCGCGAGAAGAAAAACTATGTGCCGATTCTGATGTTGACGGCGCGCGGGCGTCCCGAAGATGTGCTGCAGGGATTTGCGTCGGGCGCGGATGATTACCTCCCAAAGCCGTTCGAGCTGGCGATTCTGATGGCGCGCCTGGAGAGCCTGCTGCGGCGCAGTGGGTGGATGAACAGCGCGGGGAGGAAAGACGATCAGGCCAAAGACGCCCGCCCGGCCGGTCGTGGGACGACGGGGACCGCGCGCGTGGGCGAGCGGGAACCTGGCGGCGACAGCTTCAGTTTTTGCGGCAAGTCGATCGACTTCGCGGAACTGGAACTGCGCACCTTGGGAAATACGATCCATCTGACGGTGATGGAGGCGGAGTTTCTGCGCTATCTGGTGCGCTGCGAAGGCCGGGTGGTGTCGCGCAAAGCGATTTTGGAAGATGTGTGGGGACTACGCGAAGATACCGATACCCGCGCCATCGATAATTTTGTGGTGCGGCTCAGGCGGTACATTGAAGAGGATCCATCGCAGCCCAAACATCTGCAAACGGTGCGCGGAGTGGGCTATCGGTTTGTGGCAGAGCCGGAGTAGCGGGACGGGCCGGCTCACGTGGTCCACGGGCCGTGCGGGCCGAAGAGAAGACTCCCTGGACATCAACGACAAGATCAGGGAATTCAACATGATTACGCGAATCTGGCATGGCGCAACCCTGGCAGCCAAGAGCGACGAATACCTGCACCTGATGCGAACGGTTGCCATCCCGGATTACCGCGCGACTCCCGGCAACCAGGGCGCATACGCGCTGCGCCGAATCGAGGGCAACACCGCCCATTTCCTGATGGTCACGTTCTGGGAGTCCGAGGAGGCGATCCGCGCCTTCGCCGGCGACGACATCAGCGCGGCGAAATACTACGACTTCGACAAGGATTTTCTGCTTGAACTGGAGCCGTGTTCCACGCACTACGAGATGTACGACCGCTAAACCTACGCGCGGAATTTCTGGTTCTGAGTGGAATCGCCTGGTTGCGACAGCTACGGATAGTCGCAAGCTAGCGATGTTTCGGCGGTACTGCAAAGCAGTGCAGGTAGGCTGGAGGAACAACGGAAGGAATCATTCTGCCTTCGTACATCCGCTTGTGGTTCGTCTCCGCCACATCCGACGCTCTAGCCAGCTCGAAGGTGAACGTCCTGATCGTACCGTCACGATCGATCACTAGGGTCATGGTGGCGGGCTTCGGACTACTAAAGAGCTGTTCCAGTTCCGCCATCGACTTTCCACGCAGGTTGACGCCGTTCACAGAAACGATTGCGTCACCGTAGTGCACTCCTGCCCTTCGCGCCGGTCCGTCCTCAATCCCGCCGACGGTCATCGCCTGCCGCTGTTTCCAGGCGAATACCTCGAACCCCGGATAGTAGAGTTCAAGATTGGACGGGTAGTGTCCTAGAGGAAACACCTTCTCCCCGGCTGGCGGTTCCGGGCCCATCGCAGCCACGCGCCTCATCTCCGCATCTGTGGCGTCGAGCGGGAAGAGATCGCCACCCGGAGCCACCTTCCACCCCTTTCTTTTCAGCAAAACAGACTGTTTCACCCGCCCAACAGTCACTGTATAGATACCGTGGTCGCCCTCCAGTTCAACTTTGCTCAACCTCGGCTCTTTGGTATGAAGCAGCATATACAGCTCGTCGGCATCGTGGATATCGCTGCTGTGATGACCATCGACAGCGAGAAGACGGTCACCCGGATGGATTCCAGCCTGAGCAGCGGGGGCATCTGGTTCAACCAGCCAAACGATCGGCGGACAGGTTGGATCTGCACCGGGTCTGCCTACCACGGTCATCCCGGTGACGAAGTCATCTTCAATGGAATTCTGAGCCACAGCCCAAGTGGTGCTAAGAACACAAAGGACCGTGAGAGCGGCCAGTCTCAATTTCGATGATTCCTTCCTGCAATGTTAGAAGCCGGGTCGGCCGGGTGCTCGTTCCACTCCGCGAGTGTAGGCCAATGGCGCTGGGAAAGCCAACTGGCGAAAAATCCCGTTTACACTCACGACAGGGTCAATGCATTATGAGAGAGGGGCCCGTCTGCGGAATGCGGCACCTCAGAACGGAAGGAACAGATAGGCAAATCGGCTGAAGAATGGCACTTTACCTTGAGGGAAAGACTCCGTTGAGCGCGATGT
>JBAVVP010000028.1:0-4902 GCA_049697355.1 Terriglobales bacterium | reverse complement strand
GCAGTTTTTCCTGGAGATTCTCGAACATAAGGATCGTTGGTAATTTTAACAGCCGGACTCACAGCGATGGGTTGGACCTCACTGCACCTCATAGCCCACAGGGTTTGGGCCGTCCCAAGCCGCGCTTTCTCTCATCGCGTCCTCAAGCGACACGAACCAGGCGGAATCCATGCCAATACTCATGTGGGGCCCTGACAGAGACACTAGGCCCCACGGATATGAGGGACCGAAACCTTGAGAGCAATAGGCAATTCCCCTATTCGATGGCTGGTATACCAACCGACAGCGGATTTCAATTCCGCGAGAGCGGAAGGGTGAATCTCCAGCGGCTTAGCGGCCATTGAGGATGGCGGAGATTTGCCGTCGCGCCTCTGCCCAGGGGATGGGTTTCACTCTGCCGGAATCCAACTCCGCGATGCGACGCGCAATTTCCTGGCCCCACTCCTCCTCGGCTGCGGCGTCCAAGGTGTCGTCCAGGCTTTCGAGAAGCGAGCCCGCCAAAGCGGCGCGCGCCTCGGGCGGCAGTGCCAGCGCCTTCTTTAGGAACTCGGAAACCTCGCGCGTCATGCCGCTATTTTACGCCTCCGCTGAGTACGCTCGCACTCGCATTTCACCGTGGCCCTGATCACAACATTACTTCCTTTGCCGCCACCACCGTGTTGCAGTGAATCGTGATGGTGTCTTCGAGCTTCAGAGCATATCCGCCGGCGAGTGTAACCATCACGGGGATGCCTCCGGCCTTGGCGGTCCGGAACACGAGAGCATCGCGCTCCTTCAAGCCCTCGATCGTCATCGACAATCCACCCAGCTGATCTTCGCGATAAGGGTCCGCTCCGGCAACGTAACAGATGAGGTCCGGCTTGAACCTGCTCAATCCCATACTGAGCGCACTGCCCAGGCACGCCAGATATTCGCCGTCGCCAATCCCATCAGGCAAATTCATGTCAAGCGACGAAGGCGGCTTAAACTCCGGATAGTTGTTTTGCTGGTGCAGCGAGATGGTGAAGACGTCCTCGGCCCGAGAGCTGCCTGTTTCCGTTTCCGCCTTCCACGAAGGATTCCACGTGGAATTGGGCTCCGGCGGCAAAGGCTCGCTGGCCTTGCGTCTGGCCGCAAAGATCGTGGCCGAGCCATTGCCTTGATGCACGTCGCAGTCGACCGTCATCGCGGTGCGGATCTTGCCGTCGCGCTGCATGCGGCGGATGGCGATGGCCACATCGTGGATCATGCAGAAGCCTTCGCCATGATCCGGGAATGCGTGATGGAATCCTCCACCCAGGCTGATCGCGACGCCGTCGTTGAGGGCATGGCTGGCCGCCAAAATGGAGCCGCCCGCATGGAGCCAGAAGGCGCGCGCCAACTCCAGCGAGTACGGGACTTCGAGTTCCAACTCTTCGCGAGCGCTGAGCGTGCCCGTCCTCAGTTTCTGGACGTATTGCGGAGTGTGCACGAGCAGCACGTCCTGGTCGGTTGCTGGATCGGGAACGACAAAATCGGAAGGCGCCGCAACTCCGGAGGCCAGCAGTTGGTCACGAATGCACTTGTATTTTTCGGCGGGAAAAACATGGGAGCCGATGGGCAGGTAGTAGCCGTCGCTATAGACGAGCTTAAAGGGCAACATGCGGCGCTCAGTATCGGCACTCCGCGGGGCGGAGGGCCGAAAACTCCATATCATACGCGATTACCGGGTTTTCGACCTGAGGGTTGGCGGTTTCCCGCATGGCGTTAGCTGTTAAACTTGGCCGGTTGCCTGCCAAAAAGAAATCGCCGCCGCAAGGGAGTGTCGCGCCCGGACCTCCGCCTATCTCCTCTCCTAGTCACGGTCAAGGGAAAGGCCGGATTTTCCTGATCGATACGATGTCGTTCATTTTCCGCGCCTATCATGCGATGGCGCGGCAGCGGCCGATGTCCACGAAGACAGGGGTTCCGACCGCGGCGACCTATGTTTTCGTAAACATGCTGCGCAAGCTGCGCGACGATTTTTCGCCCGAGTATCTGGCGGCGGTGTTCGATGTAGGCGCGCCGACCATCCGCAATCAGCAGGCGGAAGCGATTACGACCATCCGCAAGTTCGACATCAAGACGCAGACCTTCAGAGAATCGCAATACGACGGCTACAAGGCGAACCGCAAAGAGATGCCGGGCGACCTGGTGCAGCAGATTCCCTACATTCGGCGAGCGCTGGAAGGATATCGCATCCCGATTTTGCAGTTGGAAGGTTACGAAGCCGACGATGTGATCGGAACCCTGGCGCGGAAAGCGGCAGGGGAATCGCATCCGGTGTTTGTCGTGTCGAGCGACAAAGACATGCTGCAGTTGGTGAATGACAAGGTTCAGGTACTGAATCCCCCGAAAGACAATCTGATCTGCGACGCGGCGAAGGTGGAAGAACTTCTCGGTGTGCCTCCGTCGAAAGTGGTGGATGTGATGGCGCTGCGTGGCGACGCGGTCGACAACATTCCCGGCGCTCCGGGGATCGGCGACAAGGGGTCGGTGGAGCTGATTCAGCGCTTTGGCAGCGTCGAGCAGGCTCTGGAACGTGCTGCGGAAGTCGAGAAGAAGACGTATCGGGAATCGCTGCAGAATAATCGCGACAACATTTTGTACAGCAAGCAACTGGTCACCATTGATACCAACGTTGCCGTCGAGCTGGATGTCGCCGCGATGAAAGCGGGCGAGCCAGACGTGGACGCTCTGCGTGCGTTGTTTGCCGAACTCGAATTCACTTCTTTGTTAAAAGAACTCCTTCCCGTGGTTGAAGTGAAGGAAGGCGATTACGGGGAGATCAAGTCGCAAGCGGAATTCGAAGAGTATTTGAGAGGCTTGGGCGAAAACGCGCCGCTCGCGCTGGCAATTCAAACGGAACACAGCGAAAGCATGAACACCGGGGGCAATGCAGAAGAAGACGAGCCTCAACCGGCGCAGTCCGGGTTTCTGGCACTGCAGCCCGCGGATGCGCAGGATCAGACTGCTGTCGGTCTGAAACGCCTTGCCATTTCGAACGCGCCGGGGGCTGGGGCGATGGTGGCCCTCGAAGACGCGGAGCTCGCCGATCGAGTGAAACGCGCGCTCGAAGATTCCGCTCTGCCGAAGTCGGTCCACGATTTCAAGTCTGCGCTGCACCATTTTTCCGATCGTCCTTCCGGATCTCAAATCGTGCTGGCCGGAGTGCGGCATGATCCGATGCTCTATTCCTACCTGCTCGATCCCACCTACTCCTCGCATTCCTTGCCGGAGGTGGCGCTGCGGCGATTCAACTTGAAGCTAAGCGGCAACCTGGCGGAAGCTGCGGATATAACAGGCCGGCTGGCGAGCGCGCTCCGCAAAGAAGTCGACGACCAGGGACTGACCTCGGTGTACGAGGAGACCGATCTGCCGCTCGTGCCCGTGCTGGCGCGCATGGAAGACGCGGGAGTGAAGATTGATCCGGCGGCGCTGGAGCGGATGTCCGTGAAGTTGCAGCGCGAGGCCGCAGCCAAAGCGCGTGACATTTATGAGCGCTGCGGCATGGAATTCAACATCAATTCGCCGAAGCAACTTGGGGATGTGCTGTTCAACAAGCTCGCTCTCCCCATGCCGGTGAAATATGGGAAGGGAAGAAAGATTTCTACAGCGGTGGATGTGCTGGAAGGACTGGCAGCGGATCACGAAGTTCCGCGGCTCGTTCTCGAATACCGGCAACTGACGAAATTGAAGTCAACTTATGTCGATGCATTGCCGGCGCTCATTCGCAGCCAGAGCGGCCGCGTGCACACAACGTTTGGACAGACCGGGACGGCAACGGGCAGGCTGTCTTCGGCGAATCCGAATTTGCAGAATATTCCCATTCGCACCGAACTTGGGCGAGAAATTCGGGCAGCCTTTATCGCCGAGCCTGGGCACGTACTGCTGGCCGCGGACTATTCGCAGATCGAACTGCGCCTGCTGGCGCACCTCTCGAAAGACAAGCTGCTGGTCGAGGCGTTCCAGCGCGGGGACGACATTCACACGCTGACCGCGTCGCAGGTGTTTGGCGTGCCTCCGCTGATGGTGACGCCCGACCACCGTCGGCAGGCAAAGGTCGTGAACTTTGGGATTGTCTACGGCTTGTCGGCGTTTGGACTATCGCAGCAACTGGGGATCACGACCGGCGAAGCCAAGAAATTCATCGATGCCTATTTCGAGAAATATGCCGGAGTTCGCGCCTTTATCGATGCCACGCTCGAAAAGGCCCGCCGCGATCAGAAAGTCTCGACGCTGTTCGGACGCATCCGTCCGATTCCCGACATCAACAGCAAAAACCCCACTCAGCGCGGCTTTGCGGAGCGCACAGCGGTGAACACTCCCCTGCAGGGAACGGCCGCCGACCTGATCAAGGTGGCGATGATCCGGATTGACGAGGAAATCAGAAAGCGCGGGCTGAAGTCGCGGATGACTTTGCAGGTGCACGATGAACTTGTGTTCGAAGTGCCGGAGCACGAAGTGGACGCGATGAAATCGCTGGTGCGGGAGCACATGGAGCAAGCCCATCCGCTCGCGGTTCCACTGCTGGTGGAAATCGGAGTAGGGTTGAACTGGAGAGATCTGGAGTAGATGAGTCAGTCAGTCGCGAACAGCGCCGGCAAAATTTTGCCTGCTTCGCCCCGATAACACTGGTCAAACTCCGAGGCATTCGCCGGCTCTTCCGGACCGACGTAGTAGGTGCGCACCCGTCCGCGGACGTGTGCGACAAAGCTGGCGGCAGGTTCCACCACCCCCGACGTTCCCACCGCGGCGAACACTGTGCAGTGATTCAGCGCCGCAAAGATGCGATCCATATCGTAGGGCACTTCCCCAAACCAGCAGATGTGCGGGCGGATTCTGCCTCCGCATTCGCAGCGCGGAATCTCGGCCGGCGCTTCGTAGCCGCGGTGATCGGGGAAC
>JBAVVP010000027.1:0-9303 GCA_049697355.1 Terriglobales bacterium | reverse complement strand
CGTGTCAATCGACATCAAGTCTTCGAAGTGCCCGTGCTTGGGGCAGTCCTTCACCATCCAGATCTTGCCGTCTCGTTCAACGATCTGAGCCTTGATCTCGCCCACTTTTTCGTTCATCAGCACGTCGACGGGCAGGTGGCCGTCGAGAATCTGCTGCCGAATTTCCGGCACGCACCGCGGACAGAGCGAATCGGTCGAGCGCGGCCAGCCCAGCGGCGGCTTCGACTTTTCCCACGACTTGAGCAGGGGCTTATCGGACCACTTCGGAATCGGCGCGTCATTCGGGGCGATGCGGTTAAGGCGTTGAAACACTGCCCACGCGCCCGTGGCGGCAACCGTCACGGCCTTCTCAACAAATTTGATCGGCTTGTGCATTCTGCTCTCGCTTTCCTAAGCTCGGGAGTTAGAACTGTCCCCGCGGTCCCGCCTACGGGATCCTGCGTAAACAAGACTTATCCACGGGAAACCTACCGTTAAAACCCAGAAGTTTCGATGCGTGGAATGGGTCAGTCTGATCCTATGGGAACCGCCCTCGTTAGGCACCAAGAAGGCAATGAAGGGGAGAAAATCGGGGTTGAGCGGGGAAATAGGGGATTTTATGGATGTAAGTTATTGAAAAGGAAGGGGGCAAGTGGCGGGATTCGGAGGAAAGACTTTGCCCTAATCCGCGACCGCGTGCTCTCGCAGCAGGGATCGGCGAGGACTGCTGTGAGAATCGTGACAGTCCACACATCCGACTTTTACGGTCGGCTTGTGCCGCCGTAATTGCGCGGACTTCTCATGGCAGCCGAAACAGATCTTTTCCTTCGGCGCGGCCAGATTCAGCATCGTCATGTCGCCTTCGGTCTGCGCCAAGTGGCAAACGGTGCACGGAATCTCCATGGCGGCATGCACGGACTTGCCCTGGGTCTTATTGACGTGACAGGAGGAACAGTTAGCATCCTTGGGCACGACACCGGGGTGCTCGATGGCATGTTCGACGACCGATGCTGACATTGTCGCCGCCAGGAGCAGCGGGGCAACGAACTGCTGCATAACGATCGCGGCGCCGGGCGCAAACTTCACGCGCCTGAGTATGCGCAGGATGCCAGGCCGACGCAATAATGCCTTTGCGTTACAGTGGAATCGATCTGGTGGTATCGGGGCGGAGCCCCAGTGAAGTTCTTGCCCACCATACCGGATTGACCCAATAGCGCCACCGCAGCGCGCCACGTCCTGATTATTTCTGATGGCGGCGACAACCACAGCCGCTTTGGAGAATGGGAGATTAAGAAGGCCAGCCAGGAAGCCGACACGGCGATCTATGCGATCGGAACCTATGATCGCTACGTTCCCACAGAAGAGGAACTATTGGGACCGTATCTGCTCTCTCATATTACCGAGCCAACCGGCGGCCGAGCTTTCACCATTACCAATGTCAACGACTTGCCCGATGTAGCCTATCGCATCGGTGTGGAATTAAGAGTGCAGTATGTGCTCGGCTACCGGCCCGCCGACGCTCCGAAGGACGGCAAGTGGCACAAGATCCATGTGAAGCTGCGGCTGCCGCGAAAGCTAGCGCTCTTGCAAGCCCACGCCAAATCCGGCTACTACGCACCCGCAAAGTAGGAGCGCTTACACGTGGCAGTTGAAATGAGAGGGGGTGCCCCACTTCTCGCGCCTTTCGAGAAGTGGGGCGCCGGGAACATCCCCTCAAGATCCAGCCCGCCCTAGAACTCATACCGCAACGCGAACTGCATCACCCGCGGCTGCGTCAGCAGGCTCGTATACGCTCCGAAATTCGTCGACTGCTGCGCCAGCGAAGTCAGCAGCGCCGACGACCCCACCGACTGAGCATTGAAGCGCGTCTGGTTCGGCACGTTAAAAACATCCCACCGGAATTGCACGCTGTGAGTTTCCCGATAGGGCATTTTCCAGCTCTTGTATAAGCTCATATCCCAATCAGCGTAGCCGTTTCCACGCAACACGTTGCGCGAGCCGACCCCGCCGGGAAGGGGCAATGTGAAGTCCTGCTGTGCCGCAGCGGGATCGGCAAAGAGGTCGACGCGGCCGGCTCTCTTGTAGGTGCCGATCTGGGGTTTCGCCGTCATCTGCGCGACCCCGGTCAGGAACCAGTCTGTCGGCCAGCGTTGGCCACCGTCAATGCTGAACGGGAATCCGGTGGTCCATCGAGCCACCCCGGAGGTCTGCCAGCCCCCAATGAACGCGTCCAACACTCCATGGGCGCTGCCAGCCAGTGCCCGGCCTCTGCCGACGGGCAGTTCCGCAATCCAGTTGAGGTTGAACTGGTGGGTTGTGTCAAAGTCAGAGACGGCGCGAGCCAGATTCGGCGAAAACGCATTGGCCAGCCGCGTTCCAACCAGGCCCACGTTCTGGTAGCCGTACACCGAGAATCCGACACGCGACGCCGCCGACGTGATGTCAATGGACTTCGACCAGGTGTAGTTGAAGTCAAACTGGAATCCGTGGCTCACCTGCTTCCTCAGGTTCAATTGCAGCGCGTGGTAGCTGGAGTTGCCCATCGAACTCCATCCGTAGGTGGAAAAGGCCTGATTGTTCAGGAACTGGCCAGAGCCGGTACCCAGCAGGCCCTTAGGGCCATTAAAGAAGTAAGACCCCGTGCTGGCGTTGTCGTTGAGCCCGCCGTAGGAATCGATGTCTGCCAGCCCGACGATCTCATCCCCGATGACCGACAGCGACGGGTTGTAGTACAGGTCGAAGACGGACTCGATCAAGCTGTCGGTCACGCTAGTCCCCGGGTTCGGTACGAAACCGGTAAACGGATCCGTGTAGACCGTCGCGCCGGGGCGAAGCGCCGGTAGCATGTCAACCCAGTATTGGGCCGTCGGGCCGATGTCCGATGCCTTGAGGTTTTTAATCTGCGCGGGCGTGATGACGGCCTGATAGTAGTTGGTTGGCTGGCCGCCGTTGTTGGCCAGGGCAAACTTCCTTGCTTGGATCGACAAGGCTGAAGCTGCGGTGTAGTAGTCGATGCCTGACTTGGGGTCCTTGATATTCAAGGGCTGAGTCAGATCGCGCTGTGTGAGCAGATCGCGTCCAAAGCGGCCCACATACGAGACCTGCAATGAGAAGCGGTGGGGCAATTCGCGCCCGATGGAAAAATCCGCGGTATAGGCATGCGGCGTCTTGAGCGTATTGTCGTTGCCCCACAGGTTGGCCTGCGAGTTGAACGGGATTACTTGCGGTTGTGGAAAGGTCGCCGGGGGCGGCGGCTGCAGGAACTGAAAGCCATCGATGTTGGTTGCCGGAATCGCATTGATGCCTTTGATTCGAGGCAGATTCTCCGCGCCGGTTTCACCAAAGGTGCAGCAGGGATTTTGAAGCGTGATGGAGTAGCCGGCCGCGCCGATCTGATCGAAGCTGTTGATAAGCGCGAATCCCGCGCGGTCGTACACGCGGCTGAAGCCCGCTCGGATCACGGTCTTGTCGTTGTCGCCAAAGATTTTCTTGAAGGGCCCGGACTCGAATCGCGGGGAGTAAGCAATCGAGATTCGCGGCGACCAGTCCGTCTTTTCCAGAGGATAAAAGCCCGCGCCGTTGTTCGCCGGACCACTTGGGCTGAAACTGAGCGACGGCATTGCACCGTAGCCAATCCCCTGGTTCATGTTTTTCACGTTCTGGGCGAACTGCGTTCCCAGGCCGAATGAGGTCGATGCCTGGAAACCGTTGGTCTCCCACGGCGCGGGAAAGAACGACCAGCGCAATCCATAGGTCACCGTGAGATTCGGTTTGATGCGCCAAGAGTCCTGGCCGTAAAACTCGTACGAATCGAGGCCATAGCGTCGGTTGACCGGCGCGCCGCATGTTCCTCCGGGACACGAATATCCCGGCACCACGTTCCCACTCTTATCCAGGTTGTAGTTCGCGACCACATCCGAGATCATCCCGTACAAGGACAACAAGGGGCGATCGTACTGGGTTGCGGTCTGCGGCTCCGGCCCACTAATCCCGGGGTGAGCGGTGGTGTTAGTCGGGTCCAGTGTGCTGCCGTTAGGACCTGTTCCGGCGAAGCCGATGGGAGAAGTCCAGTTGGTCGTTCCCAGCGCGATCGTGTTGGAGTGCAGATAGCTGGTGCGGGGATTGCGGGCGATCTTGATCGACGCTCCAAATTGAAACGAGTGAGTTCCTTTGCTCCACGAGAAATCGTCCACAAAATTGTGCAGCGGCAGCTGGAAATTGTGGCTGAACGTGATCCCCTGATCCAATCCCAGAAACTCGTTCCACTGCTGGTTGGTGTTGCCGACAACCCCAAAGCTTTGCCGCGTGAATCCCCAATGGAAAGAATTGACCATGGTTGGGTTGAGAACGGCGGTGTACCCCAAGACAAAGCCCTTGCTGTGGTCCACAGTTGTTTGCATGGGAGCGCTAGGGTTTAATTCGCCCGGCAATGTCTGGTACTGACCCGGCAGAAAGGGGGCCCCGGGATTGCGCAAATCATTCAGATTGCCGCGCCAAAACAGACTGTGCTTGCCGTCCGCGGTGAGATGGTAATCGAGACGCGCAATGAACACGTCGTTGTCGAGCTGGGTCGGGGCGCGGAAAACATATCCGGCATAATTCAGCCCGTCTCCCGCAGAAATGTCGTTGGTCGGTGTCTGACCCGTGCAGAAAGTCCGGTCAAGATAGCCCGTGTGATTGACCAAGTCGAGCATGGCGGGATCGATCCCGATGCCTTTTGGGTCAAGCTGTTGAAGCTGCGAGGGTCCCCAACTCGTATTTCCGGTCGCAGGCGCCGCGTTCACATATTGAAACGTTCCGCTGCACAGGCTTGGCGTCGGAATCACCCGTTCGGCGCGTTGCTGCTCCCGCTCGCGCGTACCCTCATAATTGGTGAAGAAGAACAGCCGGTTTTTTTGAAGCGGTCCCCCAATCGCTGCGCCGAAAATATTGCGATTGAGCTGCAAAGGCTTGTTCGGCAGCCCGATGTTCTGCTCCGACTGCTTGACCAGGTAATCATTGGCGCTGGTGATTGTATTCCTCATGTCTTCATAGAGCGCTCCGTGGAACGCATTTGTACCACTCTTGGTCACCAGCGCGACCTGCGCGCCAGAACCTTGCCCCTGGTCTGCCCCATAATTCGTCGTGGTTACGCGGAATTCCTGCACCGAATCCTGGGTCACGGGGAGCACCGACGTAAAGGCATATCCATTCGACTGATCGTTCACGTCGACGTTGTCGAGTGTGACATTGCTCTGATCGCTTCTGGCTCCGTTCACGGCGCCATTGCGCGTGTCCTGGTCCTTGTCCCCGATACGGTTGCCCGTGTACGCAACTCCCGCCTGCAGACTCAGCAAGTCGGGGACATTCCGGCCCTCCAAAGGAATATCCAGCACTTGGGTTTCGTTGAAGGAGTTGCCGAGGGAAGCATCTACCAGGTTCAATGCCGGCGCTTCGCCCGTGACCTGGACCACCTCGTTGGAGGCGCCCACCTTGAGTTGGGCATTAATGGTAGCTGGCGTGTTGACCAACAACTGCACGCCAGTGAGCTTGTAGGGTCGAAACCCTGTCGCCGTGACCGCCAGCGAGTAGGTCCCGGGGGGGACGAACAGGAACTGGTACCCGCCCTGTTCCCCGGTGGTTGCCGTTCTTTCGGTCTTGGATTCGGTATTCGCGAGGACAACCGAGGCGCCGGCCACCGCGCTGCCGCTCGGGTCGGTGATGGTCCCGCGCAGCGATGTGCTCGCCTGGCCCCAGGCCGTGGCCGTCCCCAGCAGCGCAATCCCCGCCAGCAATACGGCCCCCAGCAGCCTCCGCCCGATACGTCGCGGCGTGGCGGGCACACTCGAACGAGCACAGGACAGCAAGCCCCTTGCAGTCATGGTGTCACCTTTTTTTCTTTGGAATTAAGAAGCCGCCACGGAATTAAGAAGCCCAAACGTTACTATAATTGCGTAAAGTTACTTCCACTCCGTCGCTGGTGTCAAGAAAAATTTCTTCTGGGAGAATGTCGCCGCCATCCCGTGCAGAAGTCGCGCTTCCGGACCGCCGGATCCGCAATCCCGGTTTCCAATCCCTTCGTTTACAATCGAAGATTCTCTGTCGATTGGAAACCAAACCCATGCACCGCTGGTCGCAACTCTTTATCCCCACTCTTCGCGAGGCTCCGGCCGACGCCGAAGTCGCTAGCCACAAACTGCTGGTCCGCGCCGGATACATCCGTCAACTGGGCGCTGGCATCTATTCGTTCCTGTTCCTCGGCAATCGCACGACCCAGAAGATCATGGGCATCGTTCGCCAGGAAATGGACAAGATCGGCCAGGAGTTCTACCTGCCCACGCTGCATCCACGCGATCTGTGGGAGGAGAGCGGACGCTGGACCGTAATGGGCGACAACATGTTCCGCCTAAAAGACCGCAAGGGCGCCGACCTTTGCCTGGGCATGACTCACGAAGAAGTCATGACCGACATTGCGCGCAAGGAACTCCGCAGCTACAAGCAACTGCCGCAGATCTGGTATCAGATTCAGACCAAATTCCGCGACGAACCTCGCCCTAAGTCAGGACTGCTGCGGGTACGTCAGTTCATCATGAAAGACGCTTACTCGTTCGACATCGATGCGGCCGGGCTTGACGTATCCTACCTCAAACATTACGACGCCTACTGCCGCATCTTCGATCGCTGCGGCTTGAGGTACATGGTGATCGACGCGCATTCGGGCGCCATGGGCGGATCGCAGTCGCAGGAATTCATGGTGCGCACTCCCGCCGGCGAAGACCTGATCGTGAGCTGCGAGAGTTGCGCCTACGCGGCCAATATGGAGAAGGCGACCTCGAAGCTTGCTTCCATCGAAGACCTCAAGCCCGAGGGCGACGGCAAGCCGTTGCTCGTGCATACGCCGGGCAAAGGCGCGATCGCCGACGTGGCGGAGTTCCTGAAAATTTCCGCCAAGCAGGACATCAAGACCGTCGCCTACATGGCGCAGAATCCCGCCAAAGACAAGGACGGAGCGAGGACGCTGGAGCAGCCCGTGGCGGTCTTCCTGCGCGGCGATCACATGGTGAACGAGACCAAGCTGCTCACCCTGCTGAAAGCGAGCCAGCTTCGTCCCATGCAAACCGAAGAGTTAGAGAAATACTTCCACGGTCCCGCGGGTTACATCGGACCGCTTGGCTTGGTGGTGAAGTCCAAAGATACGCTCGGCGTCTGGGGTCGGAAGGAAGATCAGAAGGAACGCCCCGATCATCCGAAAGATGATCCGGACTACGATTCGCGCGCCGTCCATGTCCTGCTCGACGAGGCGCTCGTCGGCCGCACTAACATGATCTGCGGCGCCAATAAGCTCGACTACCATTTCAAAAACGTGACTCCCGGCAAGCACTTCCAGTACACCCTCGCCGCCGACCTGCGCAGCGTCACCGCCGGCGAAGATTGCCCCAACTGCGGCGCTCCCTTGCGCATCGATACCGCCGTCGAGATCGGACATATCTTCAAGCTGGGCTACAAGTATTCGGAATCGATGGGCGCCCGTGTGCTCGACCGCAATGGCAAGGAGGTCGCCCCCATCATGGGGAGCTACGGGATTGGTATCGAGCGCATCCTGACCGCGGCCGTCGAGCAGAATAACGACGAGAACGGTTTCTGCCTGCCGCCATCCATCGCGCCGTTTGAGGTCGTCGTAGTTGCCACCAACACCAAAGATGAAACCATCCGCACCACCGCCGAGAACGTCGCCCGACAACTGGAGGCTTCCGGATACGACGTCATACTGGATGATCGGGACGAACGGCCGGGAGTGAAGTTCAAGGACGCTGACCTGGTCGGTATCCCCTTTCGTATCAATGTGGGAAAGAAGGTTACCGAAGGTATGTTGGAAGTCGTTCAGCGCTCGACTCGCCAAACTGCGGACGTTAAAATTTCTGCCATAACGGAGTATTTCCAGGAACTGCGTCCGGCCGCTCGCTAACCGGCGGAATGGGCCGGCGCAGGATGGAAACCGCTCGCGACAACTCGCGGCATTAAGACTCGCAACCAGCGATTTGGCGAATGTTTCTTATGGCAACTCTGAAATTAGTCTTCGCGGTGGCAATCTTCGGGCTCGTGATCCTGGTGGGCATTAAAGTCGTCCCGCCCTATTTCTCGAACTACGAGTTCCAGGATGCGGTCAAGACCGAAGCCCTGCAATCTACCTACACCTCGCGCTCGGAAGAGGACATTCGCACGGCCATTATCAAGCAAGCCCACAGTTACGATATCGAGTTGACGGACAAGCAGGTCCATGTCTCGCGGTCAGGCACCGGGATCGGCAACGGCTCGATCGCCATTGAATGCGACTACAGCGTACCCATCGAATTACCCGGTTACTCGACCGACCTCGAGTTCCATGTGTCGTCGAAGAACAGAGGGATTTATTAGGAACAGGTCTTAGGTCTTAGGTCTTAGGTCTTAGGTCTTAGGTCTCTCAGCAGGCTGCGGAACAACTCCATTTCAAGCAGGTTTTGGGAAGGGCACGGCTTCAGCCGCGCCGCCCAGGGCCAATATACACGCGGGCTTTAGCCCCCGAGGGATGTGCCTTCCGGGTTGAAACGCATTTCTGAAACCACTTGTGGGTCTCAGGCCGCCCTCCGCCTTTCGGTAGTGGTACAGTTAGTGCTCGTCCGGTGCTCTTCTTTGCGCCCTTCGCGGGTCCTTAGCGTACTTTGCGTTAAAGACTTTTCTGCCGCAAAGCAATAAACAGTCGCAATTTTGAAACTGCACCACACCCGCCTTTCGAGAACGTCGATTGACCAGTCCCGGATGGGACGCTACACCTCTTCAAAGCAAATCCTGTGACGGGTTCAGCGGGGCTTCCGCAGGGGCGGGATCGGTTCGCTTCCCTTTCGGGCTGCGGTTTCCAGAGTCGGGGCGCTGACCGCCAGGTCGGCCGACCAGCAATCGGCAAGAATCTTCCATGTGCCGGCGGGCTGGCGCACCAGTACGATCAGATATTTCCCGCGCTCTTCGCGGCGCTTGCCCATGGCTACCGGGACGAGCATCTTGCAGCGGCCCAGGTCCAGAGCAATCTCACCCATCACTTCGACGCGCAGCGATTCCATCTCGACGTCGCCCAATCCGGCTTCGAGCAGCGAGACCAGATACTCGCGGATGGCAGGCAGACTGCGAACCGGAGGAACACTCGAGCGGATTAACGTCGCGTCGGCGGCGTAGAGTTCGAGCAGGTCGTCGATGTGTTTGGTATTGCAGGCTTGCGCCCAGTCCTGGGCAACCTGGCGGGCGCCGGCTTCGGCGCGGCCGCCGCCCGATTTAGCCGCCGAACCGGGAGCACGGCCGCGAGGAGCCGAGGAC
>JBAVVP010000026.1:0-13851 GCA_049697355.1 Terriglobales bacterium | reverse complement strand
TGTCCGGGCAACGACGAAAACCCGGTCCCCGCCCAGCGACGGGGGACATGTCAGCTCCGTCGGGCCGAAAAAATCGCCCGCACAGCCCCGACGGTTGGGTTGTAGGCGAGTTTTTCCGCAAGTTGTTCAGCGCTGGGAAGAGCTAAAGTTGGCTCTTCAAGCCGCGCATCATTTCCGCAATCAATTTTTCGTTGCGCCGGTACCAGCGCCAGTGGCCCTCACGCTTGGCTTCCACCACGCCGGCTTTTTCCAGGATGCGCATGTGGTGCGAAACCGTCGGCTGCGCCAGCTTCACGCGCTGCTCGATATCGGAGGCACAAAGGCCGGTTTCCTTATCGAGCGAGCATCCGCCTTTTTCTCTGAGCGCGCACAGAATCCGGCGGCGGGTGGGGTCGGCAATGGCGTGCAGGAAGCGATCAAGACTGAGAGCGGCGTGAGCCATGATGAGGAAGGGTAACAGAAAAGCTGTGAGCTACGAGCTATGAGCAAACGCATGCTCGAAGCTCGCAGCTCGTAGCTCATTTCTTCACAATTGGATTATAACCATCGCCGATTAGCCGTATGCGCATGGCTTCCGCATCCTTCAACTCCGCGTACGGTCCGACCTGCACGTGATAGAACTTGTCGCCGGCCGTGTTGTTCGCGGTGAAGGCCGGGTACTGCTTCTTTTTCAGAGCCTCGACCAGAGAGTCGGCATCTTCCTGGCGGCTCACGGCGGCGACCTGCACGTAGTAACTTCCAGATGTAGGTGGCGTTGGCGCCGCAATCGCACCGTCGCCGGCAGCCTTGGGCGCCCCGTCCGCTGTTGGGGAGGTTGCAGTTGGAGTCGCAACCGCCGAACCCTGGGGCGTTAGCGCGGAGTCGGCACTCTTCCCGCCCACCGCCTTGTAAAAGCTAAAATCGCTGGACGAAGATGGGGGTGTTGTCTGGGAAGCGCCGTTTTTTGCGGCCGAGGGCCGAACGACGGTCGTCGGAGCTGCGCTGGGAGCGCTCAGCAAGCTGCCCGCGCCTGCCATGCTGGTTCTTCGACCAAGCGAAAATCCGATGGCAAAGAAAACCGCGCAGACCAGGACAAAGGCAAAGAAAATAGCCAGCATGCGGCCGGTGCCAAGCGTAATCTCCGTATCCTGCTGCGCCGTGGGCATGAGAAGTTGTGCTGACCTCTACTTTCCTGCCGGCGCGGCGGGTGTGGGCACGCCTGCGAGCAACTTCTGCATGCCGGAGAAGAAATCGATCGGCACGGGGAACACCACGGTCGTGTTTTTCTCGACCCCGATTTCCGTGAGCGTTTGCAGATAGCGCAACTGGATGCTGATCGGTTCGGTGGCCAACAGGTGCGCCGCATCGACCAGGCGCTGGGCGGCGGAGAACTCGCCTTCGGCGTGGATGATCTTCGAGCGCTTTTCGCGTTCCGCCTCGGCCTGCTTCGCCATGGCGCGCAACATGGATTCGGGCATGTCCACCTGCTTCACTTCCACGTTGGCGACCTTCACGCCCCAAGGCGCGGTATGCGTGTCGAGGATGCTCTGCAAGCGCAAGTTAATTTTGTCGCGATGCGCAAGTAATTCGTCCAGTTCCTGTTCGCCAAGCACAGAGCGCAAGGTAGTCTGGGCGAACTGCGAGGTCTGGTAAACGTAGTTGGAAACCTCGACGACAGCTTTGTTCGGGTCGACCACACGCAGGAAAATGACCGCATTCACTTTCAAGGTGACGTTGTCGCGGGTGATGATGTCCTGGGGCGGAACTTCGAGCGCTTCCTGCCGCAGCGAAATGCGCACCATCCGGTCAACCGGGGCGAAGACCAGAATTACACCCGGGCCCTTGGCCGTTCCTAACAGGCGGCCCAGGCGGAAGATGACGCCGCGCTCATATTCGGCCAGAATCTTGATGGAACTCAGCAGATAAATGACGACGATGACGATGCCAACGGTGACCACAGGAAACCCGAGCTCCATAGTATGCCTCCAGGCAAATCGTGATTCAGAGTATGAGCGGATTGTAGCGCAAGCAAGCGGTATCGGTGGTGAAACCTGCCCGCAAAGTTATTGAGGGAGATTCGGGCACCAACCAAGATGTCATCCTGAGCGAAGCGAAGCAGCTAGGTAGTCGAAGGACCCCTACTCCTACCATCAGCCCCGCCAGCCTTCCAGGGTGCCGTTTTCCCTTTCCCGGCTGAGGGTAGTACTGGAAGCTAGCGCCCCGAATGGTTCGCATCCGGCTGATACACCGTCCACCCATTTGCGATCGCGATCCCTTTCAAATCCGGATTTGGGTTAACGGCGAACGCGTGGCCGGACATGGCAAGCATCTCACGATCCCAGATCGCGTTGCCGAATGCGCAATCCGGCGCGGATTTCAGCGCGGATCGAATCGCCTCCGGTTTACCGGGCCCGCTGGGAACTCGAATGAGCCGGTCGGTGATGATGCCGTTCTCGATGGCCACCTCGGCGGCCAGGATGCGATTCTGAGGGATGCCAAAGAATCGCATAGCGGAGCGGATGATCCACTGGTTCGAAGAAGAAACAGCCCAGACGTCGCATCCGGATTCGCGCAGGCCCGAGACCAACCCCCGCATTTCCGGAAAAATGTTGGCGCCCATAGCCTGGGCAAAATAGGTGTTGCACGCCTGCTGCACCAATTCCTCCCGCAGCCCGCGGTGCATCGTGACCATTTCTCCACACATGACTTCTTCGGCGACTTGGCCCGCCTTATAGTCGGCGTAGCGCGGACGCGCCCAGCGTGCAATTTCATCCGGCACTAGTCGTTGTTCCAGTTCCCAAGAGAAAAATCCCTCACCGGCATCTCCAGACCAGAGCGTGCCGTCGCAATCAAACGCGGCGGAGAGTGGTTTGAGGCTAAGCACACTTTTGATGAATTCGGTTTGTGCGGATGTGAGGCTGGTCATTGAAATATAAGTCATTGGAATATAAATCGTCGGCCTTGGCAGGAGTTAACTCGATGGCAGAAGCTGTGCCGGCGAACTCAAAGCAGCATACTCCTCGGGTGTATCGACATTGAGCGCGACGAGCGGGTCGTCCACCGGAACGTACTCGATCTCGCTCTGGTGCGCGTGTTCGACGTCGCGCGCATTCGACGTTTCCGGAGCCTTCAGAAAGGCTTCCAGCATCTCGCGCCCCAGCAGGATGGGATGCCCGTGTTTCCCCTGGTATTCAGGAATCACGGCCCATTTCTTTATTGTCTTTGATAGTGCCAGTCCGAAAGCCGCCTCGAGCGCCGCAATCGTTTCCGCCTGCACCGGCGGCCGGTCCACGAGCGTAACCATGGCAGCATCGCGGCCGCGATTGAGAACCTCCTGCAGGCCGACCCGCAACGAACTGAACTGCCCGCGCGCGGGATCGGGATTCACCACCAGCGACGCCCCATTGGCGTACACAACCGGAGCCAACGCGGCTTCATTTTTGCCGGCTACGACGAGCACGACGTCAACGTGGGAAAAGAACAGACGTATGGCAGAAGAGAGGAAAGTGTCAGTCGTCACCGAACCTGGCGCCGAACCCGCCGCCATCGGGGGCCATGGCAGCAGCGCTTTGTCGCGCCCCATGCGGGAGGACTCGCCCGCCGCCAGAATTACTCCGCAGAAACTCGGTGCCCGCCCCATGCACGCACGATAACAAACTGCTGCAACTCTGCCAAGGACGCACGTCACGCATATGGACTCGAACTCGTCTCATGAATGGTCTTGGGAAGGGCACGCTTCAGAGCCTGCCCTGAGCGGAGCCGAAGGGTGCCGCTACCGGTCGGCAAAAACGAGGGCTTTAGCCCCTGAGGGCCGGGCGCTTGCGCTTTAGTTGAAGGTCGGCAGTTTGACCAGGTCGTCGTGCGGGACTCGCTCCAGCGCGTGCCCACCCTTGCGCCAGGCCGTGAGGCCGCCCGCGATCACGAACACTTTCCACCCCAGTTCCTGCAATTGGCGCGCCACCCGGGCGCTCGTGGCTTCGCGCGCTCAAGTACAGTAGAGGTAAATCTCCCGATCCTTGGGCAGATTCTTGATTTCTTCGATAAGGTTGTTGGGTTCAATGCGGATCGATCCGGCGATGCGTTCGGTGTCGGCATCGTAGTAGCCGTGGCTGCGAACATCGGCAATCAGGAGGCGTTCGGCGGCATCGGACGCCACTCTGCGGGCAAGCTCTTCCACCTGTACGCGCGGAATCGAGTCGAGCAGCCGGTACTTGCGGTAAATCCAGATTCGATAGACGACATAAGCGGCGAGCCCGATGGCGAGGACAATCTCGGCGGCGAAGCCGGCCGAGCGCAGTCCGCGCGTGATGGCGCGCAGCGCGTCACTGAAGAGATATCCCGCGAGAGAATACGCGCCCACATACAAAGCCGCGCCGAGGGCATCGAATTGCAAAAAATCTCCCAGCCGCATTTTCATGCTCCCGGCCAGCGGCGGAGACATGGTGTTGATGCCGGGAATGAACTTGGCAAAAAGCAGCGTCTGCTTGCCGCGCCGGTAAAAGTATTCCGCCGATCGCAGAATGCAAGTTTCCGGATTCGCCGAAAGCCGGCACAGAAAACCAAGCAAGGCCCATCCGCTTACTCTGCCCATGAAATAGAGAAGGACATCGCCCGCGACCAGCGCCACCAGAGCGATGCCGAATACAGGATAGAAATGAAGATTCCCATACGCGGCAACCGCGCCCGCGGTCAGGATGGCGAGCGCGGCGGGCAGCGGAAAGCCAACGGCCTCGGCAAAGCACAGCACGGCCGAAAACAGGTAGCCATGGTGCGAAATCAATGCGAACAAGTCGTTCATGGTGAGAAACGATTGCATCAGTATACCAATCACGAAACGGCTGCCCCTCGGGACTCGATCCGCGGCCACCGCCCAAACTCCCGGTTTTATAAATGGTTCGCGCCTGTGCTAACGTTGCCAGCGTGAGCGAAATCAAGCGTATTGCCGTGATCGCCGGTGACGGGATCGGGAAAGAAGTCATCCTGCAAGCGGTAAAGGTCATCGAGGCCGCCGGCACCGCAGTCGTATTGACGGCGTTCGACTGGGGAGCCGACCGGTATCTCGCCGATAAAGTTACGGTCCCGCCGGACGGATTCGCCGTCTTGGCCAGCGATTTCGATGCCATCCTGGTTGGCGCTTTTGGCGATCCGCGCGTGCCCTCCAATATTCATGCCAGGGAAATTCTGCTGGGCATGCGGCGTGAGATGGACCTCTACGCCAATGTCCGGCCGGTGCGGTTGCTGGACGCGTCGCTCTGCCCGCTCAAAAACATCGAACCCAAAGACCTCGACTTCGTCGTGATTCGCGAGAATACCGAGGGGGTCTACGGCGACCTTGGAGGTGTCTTCAAGCAGGGAACGGCCGATGAAGTTGCAATCCAGGAAGACATCAACACACGCAAAGGAGTCGAGCGCATCATCCGGTACGCGTTTGAGTACTGCGCGACCAACCGGAAGCTTGATGGCTCGCCGCGGCGGGTTCTGATGTGCGACAAGTCGAATGCCATGACGCACGCCGGCGGTTTGTGGCAGCGCACGTTCAAAGAAGTTGCCAAAGATCACTTGCGGATCGAGACGCAACACATGTACGTCGACGCGCTCTGCATGCAGATGGTGCGCGATCCGCGCGAGTTTGATGTCATCGTAACCAACAACATGTTTGGCGACATCATCACCGATCTCGCCGCCGGATTGCAGGGCGGGCTGGGGATGGCCGCAAGCGGCAATCTGCATCCGGGAAGAACGTCGATGTTTGAGCCGGTGCATGGTTCCGCGCCGCCGATTGCGGGGAAAAACCTTGCCAATCCTTTCGGCGCGATTCTGACGGCGGCGATGATGCTGGCGCATTTGGGAATGACCGGCGAGGCGCAGAAGATCGAGGCTGCTGTGCTCGAAGCGGTGCGGGAGAAAAAGACGACGGCTGACATCGGCGGAACACTGGGGACGCGTGAAGCCGGCGAGTGGGTGGCGCAAAGGGTCGCCGGTCGGTAACCGCCCGTCGCGAAAGTAAGTTTGGGATCAGGGTATGCCTTCAGGCATGGCATAAGTTTCAATCAGTCGAACCGCACCTGGACCTTCGCACAAAAAGTTTTCTCGTTTTGCAGATTCATCTATCCAGACAACGCTTTCAGCATTTATTCTGATCGTTCTGTTTTGCCAATTTGCTCGTCCCTGTAGCCCGTGCGCATGAAATTCCTGAGAAGTTGGAAGTTCCGGATCCTGCTCTTCTTTGCCGTTGTGGGGCCGGGCTTCATCACCGCGAATGTCGACAACGATGCCAACGGCATCTGGACCTATTCGGCCGCCGGCGCGCAATTCGGCTATTTGCTGCTGTGGACCATGCTGCCCACCATCGTCGCGCTGGTCGTGATTCAGGAGATGTGCGCCCGCATGGGAGCCGTTACCGGCAAGGGCCTGAGCGACCTGATCCGTGAAGAATACGGAATCCGCATTACCTTCGTGATGATGGTTGGGTTGATCCTGACCAACTTTGGCAACGTGGTGGGCGAGTTTGCGGGTATCGCGGGCGGCCTGGAGTTGTTCGGCGTTTCCAAGTACATCTCCGTGCCCATTGGCGCCGCCCTTGCCTGGCTGATCGTGGTCAAAGGCCAATACAAGAGTGTGGAGAAGGTTTTCGTAGTTGCCTCCTTCTTCTACATCACCTACCTGCTCGCCGGTTTCCTGGCGCATCCCGACTGGGTCCACGCTCTGCGCTCGACTGCCGCACCCCCGAAGCGTGCCATGTGGGCCGCTCCCGGTTACCTGTATCTGGTGGTGGGGTTGGTCGGGACCACGATTGCCCCCTGGATGCAGTTCTACCTGCAGGCTTCGATTGTGGAAAAAGGGGTGACGAAGCGGAGTTATTCAACCTCGCGCCTTGACGTCGTCGTGGGCTGTATCTTTGCCGTGGTGGTGGCGTGGTTCATCGTTGTAGCCTGCGCGGCGACCTTGTACGTCCACGGGCATCACGACGTTCGCGATGCCGCCGACGCCGCCCAAGCCCTTCGTCCATTGGCCGGTGACTACGCTTACATCTTGTTCGCCCTGGGCTTGCTCAACGCCTCGCTCTTTGCGGCGTCAATCCTGCCGCTGTCGACCGCCTACACCGTATGTGAGGGTTTAGGATTCGAGTCCGGCGTGGATAGGAAATTCCGAGAAGCGCCCGTCTTCTACTGGCTGTACACGCTCCTGATTGCCGCCGGCGCCGGTGTCATCCTGATCCCCAATCTTCCCCTGGTCAAGATCTCCATTCTCTCGCAGGTAGTTAACGGCGCAGTCTTGCCCTTCGTGCTGATTTTCATGTTGCTGCTCATCAACAAGAAGGAACTGATGGGCGAATACGCGAATAAACCGACGTTCAACATCATCGCCTGGGCGACCACCGTAATCATGATAGGGCTGACGGTGATGTTGGTCTATGAAACCGTGCGCGGCGGGACGGGATAGTTGCGAGGCCCTAGAGGGCAACTCAAAATGAACCGACGCAGTGAGGCGCCAGGGCCCTCAGGGGCTAAAGCCCGCGTCTTTATTTGGTCCGGGCGGCACGGCTGAAGCCGTGCCCTTCCCCAAACCGTTTATGAGCCAGACAGCTTCTAGATGATTTTTCCTGCCGCCAGATCTTTCACCAGTCCCAAGTCGGCTTCGAGGAAATCCAGTTCCAGCAGTTCCTGCCGCGTTGCCCAGCGTATTTCGCGGAAAATCCGGTTCTCGATTTCACCCTGATACTTGCGCACTTCGAAGAACCGGAGTTCCACCGAACCGCCGCCCGGATAAACATGGACGATGCGGGCGACCTCCGAGCCTACCTCGGCCACGATTCCCAGTTCTTCCTCGAGTTCCCGGCGCATGGCATCGCGAGGCTGCTCGCCTTCTTCGATCTTGCCTCCGGGAAATTCCCACTTGAGCGGCATGGGCTGGTGCCGCGTCCTCTGGCAGGCGAGGATCAAGTCATCTTTCACGATCAGCGCGGCTACGACTCGTTTCATAGACGAAAAAGCGCTTCTGGCTGCTACCTTCTGGTCTTCTAGCGAGCAGTCTTTCGCGGAGGATTGCCAGCAGCTAGCAGCCAGAAGCTAGAAGCGGGCAGGTGCGGCTCAGGCATTTTCCAGTCGCTTCCCAACCAGTTGAGCGCAATATTCGACGAGTTCGCGGTCCGCGACCGTGAAGGCCGCCGGGAAATGGCTGTCAATATCGAGTTCGCCGGCCACTTGGCCGCGCACAAAGACCGGAACCACGATCTCGGACTTGGTTTCGAGCGAGCAGGCAAGATAGCGTGAATCGCTGTTCACGTCATCCACCACCACGGTCTTGCCCGACGATGCCGCCGCGCCGCAAATCCCCTGGTTCAGAGGAATACGCGTGTGCGGAGTCATCGCTCCCTGGTAGTGTCCCAACACCAGCATCGGCGGATTGGCTCCGGGATCGAGCATGTAGAAGCCCACCCAGTTGTACTTCAGCATGTGTTGGTTCAGGAGAAGCGTAATGTCTTTCATCAACTGGTCCGCCGTGCCCGCTTCGGAACTCGCACGGTCCACTTCTTTGCGCGCTTCTTCGATCCCGTGAGGACTTGAACTGGTGGCCATGATCCTAATCCTAAACCATGCGGGCGCCCTTCATCTTCGCAGCGGAAAAGGAACGGAGTCCAGCTCGGGACCGAATTCGTCGGGATGAATTGCGCCTGCCGCATTACAATCGCCCTGTGTATTCCGCCGAACTCCTCGACCACTTTCAGAACCCGCGCAACGCGGGCGACGTAGAGACTCCCGACGTCTCCGCGCAGTTGGAAAATCCAGCCTGCGGAGACATTCTGAAACTGACGGCCAAGCTGGTCGGAAGGCAGATCGCTGACCTCCGTTTTCGCGCCAAAGGCTGCGTTCCCGCGATGGCCTGCGGATCGGCCCTCACCGAGCTGATCCAAGGCAAGAGCATCGAGCAAGCGCGGCAAGTGAGCAGGGAAGAGCTGGTTCGCAAAGTCGGAGGCCTGCCGCAGGCCTCGGCGCACGCCAGCCACCTGGCGATGGACACGCTCGCCGCGCTGTTGCGGGGGCTTTGAGTTTGAGCTCGCCCGCAGGGTTATCGGCCGCTCGGGATCACGCCGACCTGTGACGGTGGTCACGGGAAGATGTGCCGAAGCGCGCTAGCGTAACCTGAGCTTCCGAGTCCGTCTTAGTTGGGAACTTGGTCCGCAAGACCCAATCAAGGTAACTCGGAAACGTTCCGGTGTTGAGCGGTTGGGGTTTTGCCGGAGGCTCCAAATGCGGTTCCGATTCGAATTCGAACCGGTGCACAAAATCCTGCTGGCCCGATTTGAAGGACGGCTCACGGATAAATCGCTCGGAGAATTTTACCGGGCAGGGCTAAAGCATTGGGCCGCGACCGACGCCCGCGCTGCGATTTCGGACTACACATCCGCGGAGTGGGCCGTGTCCGCCGAATTCATACGCGAGCTGGCAAGTCAGGAGCCCGCCGTGACCGAACCGACCCAGCGTCGTCGCATTGTCGTGGCCCCAAGCACAGTCGGATTTGGTCTAGCGCGCATGTTTCAGATCGTGGGAGAACGTAAGCGGCCGCTGCTTCAAGTCGTACGCACTATGGACGAAGCGTTCGAAGCTCTCGGCATTGAATCTCCCCACTTCGAGCCTTTAGAGTGAGTGCGCGATGGACTTGCGCACCTGCCTGTCAAGCTGCTAGCTACTCTGATGTCTCAACCAGTCCGCGCAATCGCCGAGCTGTGCTCGGCCCGGACCGCCGGGGGTTGGCTGTCCCTACGCCGACGGGCGAGGACGCCCGTCTCTCCGCTCATTGACTCTACGCCATCGCTGGTCTCGTCGCGGCCACGGGGTCTACTCGGAGCGTGAGCCCATTGACCTGGCGCACGACGATGCGTTCCCCGGCGGGAACGGGAACCGTGGATACGGCGTCCCAAAGCTCGCCGTGGATGAAGACTTTTCCGGCGGGCGCGAGCGTAGTTTGCGCAATTCCAATTTCGCCAATCATTCCTTGTTCGCCGGTGACAACCTTGTTGCGGCGGGCGCGCACCGCGATGCTCATAAGAAAGGCCGTGATCAGTCCGAGCGGGATGCTGACGGCAAGCGCAGTCAGGGGGTGGACACGCATTTCGGGGATGGGCGCGTCGACTAGAAACAGGCCGCCCAGGGTCAGCAGGACAATGCCTCCGGTGGTGAGCACTCCGTGGCTGGCGAATTTTGCTTCCGCGGCGAATAGCGCGAAGGCCCCGATGATCATGGCAATGGCTGCGAAGCGCACAGGCAGCAGGTTCAAAGCGAACGCCGCCAGGAGGATGAAAACCACGCCCACGGTTCCGGGAATAACCGCGCCGGGGTGGTTGAACTCCGCATACAGCGCGAGCGCTCCGATGGCCAGCAGGATGAACGCGACGTTCGGGTCCATGATGTAGGAGAGGATGCGCTGCTTGAGCGTCATACGGTAGTCGCGAACCGGTTCGCCGGCAAAGCTGAGCGTGACGGTCGTGCCGTTAAATCGTTTGAAGCTCTTGCCACTCATCTGGCGTAAGAGATCCTGGGAGTTCGGAGCGATGTACTCGATCAACTTCTTGTCGAGCGCTTCCTGGTCGGTAAAAGACTTCGACTCGCGCACGGCGCTCTCGGCCAGTTCGACATTGCGGCCGCGCTTGGCAACGACCGAACGCATCAGGGCCGCGGCGTCGTTTTCCATTTTCTGTTTCATCACGTCATCCATCTTGCCGCCCAGGATGACGGGATGCGCCGCGCCGGTGTTGGTTCCTGGCGCCATGGCGGCAACGTCGGCGGATTCAAGAATGAAGAAGCCGGCGGATGCAGCCCGGCTTCCACTGGGCGTCACGTAGATGATGACCGGCACCGGCGAAGCCACGATTTTTTCGATGATGTCGCGTGTGGAATCGACCAGTCCGCCGGGAGTGTTGATCTCGATCAACACGGCTTGGTCGTGGTTGGCGGCGGCTAAGTCGAGAGCTCGGCCAATGTATTCGGCGGTGACGGGTTGAATGGCATCGTTGATTGCGATCTTCAGGACGTCGGCGGAGGAAGACGCTGCGAAGAGAAAGAGCAGTGCGAACCAGCAGGCGACGCGGCGAATCCAGAGTAGCTGTGGGCGCGGGCGGCTGCCGAGCTTTGCTCGGCTTGGACGGGCGAGGGCGCCCGTCCCCACACAAACGCTGATAGCTGATAGCTGATAGCTGAGAGCTGATTTCATGGCTGCGCTTTCTCCGCGAGCTTGGCTGCTAAGGTGCGCTTCAGGTCCTGGCCCGCCTGGTTGCCGGGGTCCAATTGCAGCGCCCGATCGATGTTCTGGGCAGCTGCCTCCATTCTATTTTCTCGCAAATCGAGGCGCGCGAGAATCAGGTAGGCCTCCGCTGACTCGCGAATACGGAGAGAGGCTTCGGCCTGGGCCCGGGCTTCGCGGGCATCGCCGCGCGTGTCGTTGTCTTGCGCCAGCGCTGCGGCTAGCGCGGTGAGGGACGCCGTGCTTGAGGGATCGACTGCGGCGGCGTGACGGAATTCGGCTTCCGCCTCGGTGGTGAATCCATGGGCCAAAAGCTCCTTGCCGAGTTCGACGTGAAAGCGCGCGTGGGCTCGCGGATCGGATCGAGCAAAGCGCTCCTCCGCCCAACTTCCCATTTGCGTGGTCATCTGGCGGAAGGCGTCTTCTTCGTAGTTCCGCTTAATGCGCTCTGCGGGCGCCTTGGACGTCGCGCTGCTGGGCACAATACCGCCGCTGCCAGCCGTGGGCGTCAGGGAGTCGAGCAACATTTTCGCTTCGGAGTCGGCGGGGCGACGATCGAGCGCGGTGTGCAGTTCGCGGGCCGCGCCGGCGCGATCGCCAGCCTGGGCAAGCGTTACTCCCAGGTTGAAGTGATAGTCAGCATCGCTGGGATCGTTCTGAATCGCTCGCTCGAAATAGTCGGCGGCCGTCTTCGGAATGTGGCCGCGGCGCGTTGCGACTACTCCGAGGTTGTTATAGACCTCGGCTAGAGGCAGGCGGGCGGCGACGAATGCGAAGGCGCTTTCGGATTTCGCGAAGTCTCCGTGAGCGTAGGCGGCGAGCCCGAGATAGAAATTCGCCTCGCGGGCGACTGCGCCTGACACTAAGCCGGACACGCCAAAAGATTGCTGCACTTGGCCGAGAGCGGCGATCGCCGGTTCGTATGCGCGCTGCTCGTAGTAAGCCTTGCCTAGTTCCAGCCAGGCTTGGGCATACTCCGGGTTCAGGCGGACGGCTTCGCGATAGTGCTGAACTTTTTCTTCCGCCGTAGTAGCCAGCACGCCGCGGATGTAATTCTCCAGCGCGTCGAGGCGCACGGGAGCAACGTTCGAGATGTAATTGTCCTTCGGCACGGAGAAGTCGGTGCGGATCATCCGAAGCAAATCCCAAGCCAGAGCTGACTGCAGCGTGCCGAGACCGGCCAGGGGCGCGGATTCAGTCACGGCGGGCGAAAGTTCTTGCGCCCGCATGTCGAGCAACTGCGCCGTTGCAGTCAGGCGCGCGCCGTCATACTTGTAAGAGCCGAGCACGGCGTAATCGACATCCATCTGCTCGGCGAGGCGGTAGAGCGTAGCCCGCGAAGCATGAACCCCCGCCGGAATGCCCTGGCGATCGTAGGCGCGCAGGCGCTCGTCACGGCTGGCTACATACAGAACCGGAGAATTGAGTTGCTGGTGGAAGGTTTCGGGAAAGGATTCGCCAAGCCATTCCAGGCCTGGCGTCGGAGAAGCATTCTCAAAGGGAATCACGACCATGGTGTGTCCGAATACGGTCCGGCCGGCGACACTGCGGCCGGATCCCGAAACCTCCTGGGCGCGAAGCGAAGGACAGAGCAGCGAAACCACAAAGACGAAAACGGCGGCGCGTTTCACGACAACTTAATTATATCGGCACGGGAGATGGAGCATCACGCGCGCCGCTGCATTCGCGGAGCTGCTGGCTCGTCCTCCTCAGTTTGGACACGCGACCCGAGCTGCTTCCAACCCGGCAATTCATCGCTGCCGGTTATCAGCCGCGCACCGCGCTCATACGTGAGATACGACCATGCCCACTGGATCATCACCAGCAGCCGATTGCGGAATCCAATCAGGAAAAAAATGTGGACGAACAGCCACGCCAGCCAGGCGAAATATCCGGATAACTCGAACTTGGGGAATTGGGCGACGGCGGCGGCGCGGCCGATCGTGGCCAGGCTGCCCTTATCGTGATAAACAAAATTACGTCGCGGTTGATGTTCCAGATCGCGGGCGATGGTCTCGGCAACCCAATCGCCTTGCTGGATGGCGACGGGCGCGACCCCGGGAAGCAGCTTGCCGTTCTCGTCGTTAAGAGAAGCAAGGTCGCCAATCACAAGTACTTCCCGATGTCCGGGAATGCTGAGGTCGGGTTCAACGAGCACCCGACCGGCGCGGTCGACAGGAACACCCAACTTTCGGCCCAGTGGCGAAGCGGCAACTCCCGCAGCCCACAGAACCACCGAGGCCGGAATCTTTTTGTCGCCGACCCAAACCGCGCCGGGCTCACTGCGAGTGACGATGCTGGAGGTGCGAACCTCGACTCCCAGGCGTCGAAGCTGGTCTTCGGCTTTGCGGGAAAGTTCTTCGGAATAGGGTCCCAGAACCCGCGGCCCGCCTTCGAGGAGCAGAATGCGGGTTTGTTTTGGATCGATCTTGCGAAACTCGTGGTTCAGTGCATGGTGTGCGATTTCAGCCAGCGTGCCTGCGAGTTCGACGCCGGTGGGGCCGCCTCCGATGACGACAAACTGCAAGGGAGATGCGCTTTGAACGTCGGTGTTGGCAGTCTTATTTAGATAATCGTTCTGGCGCTCGGCCAGTTCGAAAGCGAGCAGAACGCGGCGGCGGATTTCCAGGG
>JBAVVP010000025.1:0-1949 GCA_049697355.1 Terriglobales bacterium | reverse complement strand
GGGTAATCATCGACATGTGTCCCAGACCACGAGAATCTTCCTTGACCAGGGGACATTTCCCCTCTGCCGCATAGGGGCACGGAGGTGGACTGGAGGCAAAAGGGTCCACCCTATTAGGCAGTTTGTCAAACATCGTTAGGCTCCTTCGTCTTGGTCGTGTGGCAGTCGTGTCAGGACGTGCGGAAAGGCAGGTGTATCCCGCATTGTTCGGCAAAGTCGTGGGCGATTGCCGAGAACGAACGTGTTCTTATCTTATCGACAAGGCCTGTCAAGTGTCACGATCTTTCAGAAGTTACTGCAACTTCTGATGCCGGATGACCTCTCATTGCGGCTATTATTAAGCGACCCTCACGTACTGGAAAAGCTGTCCGCGTAAGGAGAACGGTGAAAAAATTTACTCACCGCTAGGTATAATGATGTTCCCTCCGGCTTCTACCCCATGCGTCGGCTGTGCAGATGGCATCAGTGACCATGTCGACGCTGATGTCAAAGGGTGCATTGTGAATGGTTTCGCCTGGAGCTGTGGTTTTGGGCAATCTCGCCAAGCAAGTCAGTGGCAGGTTTTTCAAGCGCGATTTTAGCCAGCATAACCGGCAAGCACACCTCGGTGCAAAGGCTACTGATCGCTGCGCAAAGCGCTTAAGTTTTTTGGGCCGTAAAATGTAGTATGGACGCTACACTCTCGGCATATCAGGATTGGAAGGAGTGGCGGCGGATGCGAGCGCTGAGCCTGAAGCACGGTGGTTGGTCTCAACGGGCCATCGCCGATGCGCTTGGCGTCTCGGAGCCAGCCGTCAGCCAGTGGCTCACGGCTGCAAGACGGGGTGGTCCAATGGCCCTGCGTTCCCATCCCACCCCAGGCCGTGATTGTCGACTGACGATGCAGCAGCAGTGGCTGATTCCGGAATTCCTCTGGCACGGGCCGGAGGCCTACGGCTTCCGTGGCCAAGTTTGGACCTGCGCCCGCATCGCTCGAGTCATCCAGGAAGAGTTCAGCGTCCGCTACCACAAGGACCACGTCGGCCGTTTGCTCAAGGAGCTGCAATGGACGCCTCAGATGCCGATCCGTCGGGCTATTCAACGCGACGAGCCGGCGATCAAAAAGTGGCGTGATAAGGTCTGGCCCGAACTGCGAAAGCAGGCGCGGCGCGAGCGCCGGGTGCTGGTTTTCGAGGACGAATCGGGGTTCTACCTCTTGCCGGGGTTGGTCCGCACTTACGCTCCCGAGGGGCGGACCCCGATCATCCACGAGAAGCAGACGCGGGACCACTTGTCGGTGATGGGTGGAATGACTCCCGAGGGCAAGGTCTATACCTTGGTGCGGCAAGATTCCCTCAACGGGTTGCACGTGATCGAGTTTCTGATGCACCTGCTGGATGTGGCGGGTCAGCGTTTGCTGATGATCTGGGATGGTTCGCCCATCCACCGTCGGACGGAGGTTGGGGATTTCGTCGCGACCACACGTGGCAAGATCCGTCTGGAAGCGCTGCCCGGTTACGCCCCGGACCTGAACCCGTGGGACGAGGGCGGCTGGAACCACCTCAAGCACGTCCAGTTGCGCAACGTCGTCTGCCGTGATCTTGAAGAGTTGCACGAGCAGTTCCACCTTGCAGTCGGTCGCCTGCGTCAGAAGCCCCAATTAGTCAAGTCGTTCTTCGCTCAAGCTGGGCTGATACTGCAGGAGAGTTAAGCGCTTTGCGCAGCGATCAGTAATCCATCGTTCAAGAAGCTCTATACCCTACTTTCCGCACATCTCCAGTTGAATATCTCCGAATTTCCTGTGTCTGTCAGCGTGTCTGTCTGGATCAGATCTCGTAGGCCTTGGGCATGCCCAGGAGCCGCAGGATCCTCCTCTGGAGTCGGGTTAGCTCCGTGCTGAAGACCTCGGGTGGCCGCTTGCCGGACCGCAGGGAATGACGCTGCACGTCCTCGTACAGGTCGATCACCTT
>JBAVVP010000024.1:0-13257 GCA_049697355.1 Terriglobales bacterium | reverse complement strand
TTGTCGCGCAGGGTCTTGTACATGTCCGGATAGTTCGCGGGCGCGGTGGTGTGAAAGGGCGCGTCGGGGCTCTTGAACTTCCCCTTCACTTCCTGGCCGGTGAAGGTCACGTCGTGGATATTGCCCTGGTCGACGTCCGTCAGGAATTCAGAAAAGCCAATTTCTTTTTCCTTCTGGGCATTGGTACCGGTCTTTACCACCTGCCAGAGCAGGAAGGCCGAAACCACAATCACGGCCCAGAAAAGTACTGTTTTGATCGTCGAATTCACCTAAAACTCCTCGGAGTGCGGCCCCATCCTCGCCAAAAGAAACACGCCGCCACGGTAAATTAGATGCCGGAGGCGGGAATTTGACTGAGAAAAGACTACCCCTTCTGCATTTTAGACCTTTTCCGAGGAAAACGGGGGAACAGACGGAAGTGACGGAGGTCACGGGCCAAAGCGGGGATTGGATTCCTGTGAGGGCGTTGAAGCTGAGGATCCCTGCCCCATCGAACGCTTTCTTTGCATCTGGCGGATCATGAAGAACCAGAGCGCGGCTAGCATAACCAGCGGCGCCAAATTCAGAATCCAGCTCGGCCAACTCTGTACGGGTGCGTCCCTGAACCAGATTTCCACCCCGTGCTGGTGAAGCGCGTCGAGCATCGCCGCCTGGTTTGGTGGCGCAATAACGCGAAAACTACCGTTCTTGGCGTCGGACCCACGAACCACACTCCCCGCGATTGTGACTTTGCTGACTTCGCCGTTCGCAACCCTTGCCAAGAACTCGGTATAACTTATCTCAGGAACCACAGGGGCTGTAGCAGTTCCACCCTTCCTCGCCACCTGCCAGAGCAAGAACGCGGAGACAACGATTACCAACCAGAAGAGAGCTGTTTTTCCTGTATTCATCTCGACCCCGCTCTATGTCGTCGCCGCCACATACGGCAGGTTTCGTCCCGTCTGCTCCGGACTCCCCAATCCATAGCCGCAAAGAAACGCGTCATCCACCAGGAACCCGAAGTAGTCCGGCTGCAGGGGCACCCGGCGCGCCGCCTGCCGATCCAGCAGCGTAACCAGCTTTACCGACGCCGCGCCCCGCCCTCGCAGATCGTTCATCAGGAATTCCGTGGTTACACCGGAGTGCACTAACCCCTCGACGAGCAGCACATGCTTGCCCGCGATCGCCAGTTCGTGGCTGAAAAAAATCTCCAACACCGCGGATTCACCCTGTTGGGTCTGCTTGTATTTCGGTTTGATAAAGGAGCAGACGATGGGTACATCCACCGCCCGCACCAGGTCGGCCATGAACAGGAAGCTATTTTCGAGAATCCCCAGCGCGACCACGGTCTGGCCGCGGTAGTCGTCGGAAATCTGCCGTCCCAGTTCGCGGACTCTTTTCTGGATTTGGTCAGCCGAGATCACCTGGCGTAACCCATTCGGCGAAACAGTCATAGCGGAAGTGGCGCCTCCTGCGTGGCAGCTCTCAGCCCTCAGCTTTCAGCCATCAGTAAAATCTGGGTTTGCTGACGGCTGATAGCTGATGGCTGACGGCAATGTTACATCATGCCCGTAATCTCCCGAATCCAAATTGCTTTCGCAGCCCGCGCCGGCGGGCGAAGAGCCTCTGGAACCGCGAACCCTCGCACCCAGACAAGCCCGCAGTCTGCGGCGACCGCAACTGGCCAGAGCTTCTTCTCCGCTCCAGTCGCATGGCGCACGGTCAGCAGTTCCTTCACTTTCTTTGCCGCCGCGGTATGCGCCGGCCAGTAACGATCTCCCGCCCGCCAGTTGCGGATGAGCACTTCCTTCGGCATGCGCTCCAGATCCAGTAACTGCCCACGCCCATCCTCCGGAACGCTCGCCGCATCCACCACGCGGGCTTCGATGCACGCGCCCAGTTCAGGAATTTTCACTGCGCCCGGCACGGCTAGTGCGTACTCATAATCGGGCGCTTGTCGATGCCCCGCTTCCCGCCGGCCGCCGAAGGGCTTCGATTCCAACAAGAGGTCCAAACGACCACGTCGAAGAATCCCTTGTGGCAACTGCGTCTTCTTGCCCGCGGGACCGTGCGCCAATTCCAACGCCTCCTCAATCAGCCGGAACGAGATACTCAAATCGCGAGCATTCGCTTGCAGCCATCCGCGCAGCAGGCGGCGCTGTGCCGCCAAAGGAAGCGCCCGCAGCGGTCCCACGGGTAGAGACGCGGCTTGCCGCGTCTTCCCGGCCCCGGTTTGCTGGGTACCGGGTACTGGATACTGGGTACTGAGTACCTCCTCCTCGGCGCGCGCGATCTCCGCCAGTTCAGCCATGTGTTCGATCGCGGCTTCGCCAAATTCTTGCGCAATCAGCGGCAGCAGCCGATGGCGCACGCGATTGCGGAGAAAAGCAATATCCCGATTCGAGGCGTCTTCCCGCCAGGCCTGCCCGCACTCGCGCAAAAACTCCGTCAGGGCGGAGCGCCGGAAGCTGAGCAGCGGCCTTACCACTTCTCCAAACGTCTGTCCCCGTTCCTCGAACACAAGCCGCGGATGGATGCCCGATAGCCCCCGAATGCCGGTTCCGCGAAAAATGCGGAGCAGCACCGTCTCGGCCTGATCGTCGAGCGTGTGCGCGGTGGCAATCTTTGCCACGCGGCCCGCGTGCGCGAGTTGGCGAAAAAAGCCGTAGCGCAGATCACGCGCGGCCGCCTCGATGCCGGAACCGCTTTCGGAACCACGGCTCCCGTCAACTGGCTCCTCGCAGACATGCAGGTCCAGCCCGTGCTGCCGCGCCAACTCTGCGACAAACCGCTCGTCTTCGTCCGACTCGGCTCCGCGCAGCTTGTGGTTGACATGCGCAACCGACAGCACGATTCCCAACTCGGCTCGCAATCCCAGCAGCAGGCGGAGCAGCGCGACGGAATCCGCTCCACCAGAAACCGCCACCGCCACGCGGTCTCCCGCGTGAATCGACTCCTGCTTTCGAATTGCCTTTAACAGCTGTTCGGCCAGGGCATGCACAGAGAAATGGTACCGGAAACCAGTTCCCAGTTCCCAGTTCTCAGTTCTCAGCGAACCCTTGCCCCCGGAGAACTGAGAACTGGGAACTGGTTTTCTGCTATGCTGTTGGCCAAATGTGGGGTGCTTACCGCTGGGCTGCCAGATTTCTGATGTTGGTTATGCTCGCCCCAGCCCTGGGGCCGATGGCGATGCCGTGTGCTGCCCTGCCGCAAGCCACGCACTGCATGCGACACCCGGTGTCTGGGCATCCGGCGCAGCCTGCGATGCACTGCCATCACGCGATGGCACAGTCGGAACCGCCCCAGCCCGAAGAATCCACGGCTTCGTTTCAAGCCACCAATGATTGCTGTGCGAACCGCCATTGTTGCTGCGGTGCTACCACCTCCGAGTGGGCGCGGCTCGCTTCCAGTCTGCCGTCTTTCATAAGTCTCGCAACCGAACCCGCGCGCCCGCTACAAGATGCGGTCCTTCCCTCGATCGACGTCTCCCGGCAAGATTCGGCCCGCGCCCCGCCTCGCAGCTAAGTCCTTCTGCAAACCTGATATAGCAACCATGGGAATGACTCCACGGTTGCTCGCGGCTCCAGCCCCTAAAGGGGCGTCCGATTTCGCAGATCTTCGGCATCGCTGAAGCGATGCCCTGATACGAAGCCGGAGTTTTCCGCTGCCCGTGAAGGCATGCGGAAGTCGATTCTCTTCACCGGTGCAATCCAGTGCCGGGGAGAATCGAAACAGACCTTTAAGGACAGAAAGACATGACTCGCTTCAAGATGGTTGGATTCGCCACCTTTCTGTTGATGACGCCCGCCGCGTTCGCCAATATCTACGGCGCGGTTCGCGGCGTGGTGCACGACCCGCAGCATCGTCCCATTCAAGACGCCATGGTGATGCTCAAAGCGAAATCGTCGGATTGGTCGAAGAGCGTCACCACTGATGCCAACGGAGAATTCCAGTTCAATGCCGTGCCGCTTGGCGATTATTCGGTCAGCGTTGCCAGTCAGGGGTTCGCGCAAACTTCACGGGAGGTCACGGTCGTCTCGGGGACCGTGCCGGTCGTCCACTTTTTGTTGACGGTCGCAACCGCGAACGCCAATGTCACCGTTTCCGGCACGCCGGAGGTGGCTCCGACCGATTCCGCCACTCCTACGACTCTGGTCAGCCGCCTCGACATCGAGCGCACTCCCGGCGCCGACCGCACCAACAGCATGGCCATGATCACCGATTACGTGCCGGGCGCCTACGTCACGCACGATCAACTCCACATTCGTGGCGGTCACCAGACGACTTGGCTTGTCGATGGTGTGCCCGTGCCCAACACCAACATCGCCTCCAACATCGGGCCGCAATTCGATCCCAAAGACATCGACTACATGGAAGTGAATCGCGGCAGTTACGGCGCGGAGTTCGGAGATCGTACCTACGGCGTGTTTAACGTCGTCCCGCGCTCCGGCTTCGAACGCAACAATCAGGCCGAGCTGATCCTGAGCGCCGGCAACTTTTACCAAACCAATGACTCTCTTAGCTTCGGCAGCCACACGCAACGCTTTGCCTACTACGCAAGCGTGAACGGCAACCGCAGCGATCTCGGGTTGCAGACGCCGGTCTCGAAAGTGGTCCACGATCGGGCCAACGGTTACGGCGGCTTCGCCTCGTTCATCTTCAACGTCGATCCTTCCAATCAATTGCGGCTCGTGACCTCGGCGCGCAAGGACTACTACCAGATCCCATACGACCCGTTTCCCGACGACCTTGAGAATGGATCGATCCCGGGGAACGGCTTCATACCGCAGTATCCGACCATCGGCCTGCGCGATGGCAACCATGAGTCCGACGCGCTGGTTAATTCCTCGTGGGTCCACACGTTCAATTCCAAGGTTCTGCTGACCGTCTCGCCCTTCTATCACCGCAACGTCGCCAACTACGACAGTTCGCGTGCGGATGTCGCTCTGGCAACGACCGACCACCACACATCGGCTTACGCGGGCGGACAGGTGAGTTTCAGCGCCAACGTTGCGAAGAATGATCTGCAAGCGGGCTTTTACGGCTTTCATCAAAATGACAGCCAGTTCTTCGAAATTATCTTCAACCAGCCCCCTGCCACACCCGTAGCCGAGAGCGACCACGGCTCCGGTGGTTTGGCCGCCTCCTACATCGACGACAAATTCAAACCCTTTTCCTGGCTGACGCTTACCGCCGGAATGCGCCCCACGCACTTCAGCGGCGGACAGACAGAGAGTGCGATCAGCCCGCGCTTCGGGGCGACGTTGACTGTCCCCCGCCTGAATTGGACCTTCCGCGCTTTTTACGGCCACTATTTCCAAGCGCCACCACTGCTCACCGTGGGAGGTCCCTTGGAGCAGTATTGCAATTCGAACAATTGCGGGTTCCTGCCGCTCCAGGGCGAACGCGACGAAGAACATCAGTTCGGAGTTACCATTCCCTATCGCGGTTGGGTTCTCGACGCAGATAATTTCCAGACCAATGCTCACAATTTCTTTGACCATAGCTGCATCGGATCGGGACTGTGTTTGCCTATCACCATTGAGGGGGCCAAAGTCCGCGGCTGGGAATTGACCTTGCGTTCGCCGCGCATCGCCCACCGCGGGCAAATCCATCTCGCATACTCGAATCAAGTCGCTGAAGGCGCGGGCGCCATCAATGGAGGTTTCACCGATTTCACCACCAATGTTTGCGATCCGAACCCCGGCTTCTGTCCGCTCGATCATGACCAGCGCAACACCCTGAACATCGGTGCCGACGTTTCCCTCCCGTTGCACTCGTATGCGTCCACGAACATGTATTACGGTTCCGGATTCACCAACGCTTTCGTCGGCCAGCCCTATCCCGGAGACCATCTGCCGCAGCACACTACGTTCGACATCTCGCTAGGCAAAGACTTCGGCGAACGTTTCTCCGCCTCGCTGAATGCCCTGAACGTCGCCAACCGGCGCATCGAGCTCGACAACAGCCAGACCTTCGGAGGCTTCCACTGGAATAACCCGCGCGAGATCTTTATCGAACTGCGCTACCGGTTCCACTATTGAGAGGGGAGGCGGTTGGCTGGAGGGGCGTCAACAAGGCGAGCTCGGAGTTCCCGGTTAAGCCCATGATTGCAAAGACTGAAACCAGCGCCGCAGCCCGGATTTTCCTGAGACCTAAGACCTGAGACCTGAGACCTGCTCTTCGGGTTTGACGCTGTTCCGGTACGCTCCGTATAATTTAAAGCGTCCACACCCTGATCACCACGCTTGCGTTTTCTGCGTGAACAGAGCCGGGCGGCGTACGCGCCTTGTGCGCCCGCGGTGCCGGTTTCAAGTCTCAGGTTTGATGACTGATAGGCTCGGGCTTGCGATCAGCTTCGCTGAGCCCAGCGGGCTGGAAGCATCCAGCATTCCTAAAAATCCGAAGGAGTTCAAAGGATCCAATGATTAAGAAGTTTGCGCGCGTCACTGTTGCTGCAGTATTCGGCCTCTCGCTGTTCGCTCTGGCCCAAACCACACCGTCGGCTGCCACATCCGCAGCTGCCACGCCCGACGCCCCCTCGGCTGCGGCTGCTGCACCCACTGCTGCACCCAAGGTTAGCGGCACCAAAGTCGGCACCATCAATATCGAACAGGCGATCTTCGCCTCCAACGAAGGACGGCGCGATTTCGAGGCGCTCAGTAAGAAATTTGAACCCAAGCAGAACGAACTGAAAGGCTTGGCCGATGAGATCGACACCCTCAAGAAGCAGCTTAGTGCCCAGCAGGATAAGTTGAACGAGGAAACGCGCGACAAGCTGGTAAAGCAGATCGAGACCAAGCAGAAAAGTTTCGATCGCGCGACCCAGGACGCGCAGGAAGATTTCCAGGCCCAGCAGGGCGAGATCGGAAATAAGATCCTCACCAAAATGGCGCCTCTGCTTCAGAAATATGTCGTCGACAATGGTTATGGTCTGCTGCTGGACACTTCTCAACCATGGCCGCGAGGGCCGGTGATTGTGTCTGGTCCGGCGATGGACATCACGCAGCCGATCGTGGAAGCCTACAACGTACAATCCGGCGTGGCCGCGCCCGCCGCGAGCAGCACGGCTACAAAGCCCGTCCCTAAAGCAACGGCGCCCGCTAAACCCGCTGCGCCCAAGACCACTCCGCCGAAACAGTAAAGACACCGCTCGGGGAGTTTCAGGTTATTTCTTGAAGACCGCGTGCAGACGCGGTCTTTTTTTGGGTGCGCCTTCCTTGTGGCCCTGGATCAAATAGCAAACCGCGGGTGTCTGTAGTGGTAACGGGCCCGTTCCGGAGGAACACGATATGTTCACCACACTCGAAAGCACCTGGGACCAGTCTGCCCGCCGGGGACGAGCTACACTCGCCTCCTTCACGATTCAGGCTCTAAGCCTGAGTCTGCTGTGCGCAGTCTCAATGCTCTGGGTGGAGCGGCCGGCGCAGGTGCGTTGGCTGCAAATCCCGGCGCCCACAACATTCTCACCCGAACCCGCGCTGCCCAAACCAGCTATGCACCAGCGCGCTACGGCCGCCACCGTCAGCAACGTGTTTCATGGACGCGTGATTACGCCTCAATTCATCCCGTTGCACGCCGCACCAATCGACGATTCGAAGCTGGGCCCGCCAGCACCGAACCTGCCCGACACCGAGTTTCGATCGGGCCGCGGATCGCGCGATGGCGTGCTCTATGGCCTTGGAGACAATGTGCCGGTCGTGATGCCGGCCCATCCAACCGCGGTAAAACCGCTGATTATGTCGAACCTTGGGGAGGGCAGCCTGCTGCGCCGCGTGCAGCCAACATATCCCGCCCTCGCCAAGCAGGCGCGGATTCAGGGCCCGGTCGAGTTGCAGGCGATCATCAGCAAGACGGGGACGATTGAGCATCTGGTCGTGGTCCGCGGACACCCGATGCTGGCCGCAGCCGCGTTGGAAGCCGTCCGGCAATGGCGTTATCGCCCGTATCTACTGAATCACGAGCCGGTCGAAGTGGAGACGGAGATTACCGTAAACTTCGTGCTGTTGGGGAACTGATCTTTGCCTCTGAACTCGACGGCAGATATCGCCAACGAACAGATGGTTACCATCGACAGTCAGCACAGCGCGGCGCGCTCGTTATAATCGCCTAAGTGAACGCACCGCGCACCAACTTGTCGCAAATACCCGATCGGCGCTCGCTGATTCTCGACGGCCGAACCTGGGCAGAGATTTCTCTCGGCGCGCTCGGAGAAAACTTTCACGCCATACAACAACACGTGGGCACAGGCGTAACCATTTGTGCCGTAGTCAAGGCCGATGGTTACGGCCACGGAGCGGTCGAGTGCGCCCTCGCGCTGGAGGCCGAAGGCGTGCCTTGGCTCGGTGTCACCGACGCCGCGGAGGGCCGCGCCCTGCGCGGCGCCGGCATCTGGACCCGCATCCTCCTCATGACCGGCATCTGGAAAGGCGAAGAGGATGGCATCGTCTCCCACAATCTCACGCCCACGGTTTGGGAACCCTGGCACATCGAACGCCTGGAAAAGGCTGCGAAGAAGCAGCAGGTCAACCTTCCCGTGCATTTGAAAGTTGACACCGGAATGAACCGCCTCGGCGCCAAGGTCGAAGGCTTGCCGCGACTCTGCGAAAAGCTTGCGGTCTCGGAACATCTGCACCTCGAGGGCGTGAGCACGCACTTCGCGTCGGCCGAGGTGCTCGATGCGGAAGACGCTCCCCGCCAAACCAAGCGATTCGAACAAGCCCTCGCCAAACTTGCCGAGTATGACTTGCATCCTCCGCTCGTGCACATGGGCAACTCTGCCGCCGTGAGCGCTCGTCCGGAAACCTGGAAGACCATGGTGCGTCCGGGCATCCTTCTCTACGGGTACTCGCTTCCCATCTTGCGCGGCGGCGAAATTGTCGACAGGGCAGCGCTCCCACTTGTTCCCGTGCTCACCTGGAAAACACGCGTTCTCACCGTGAAGGATGTTTCCGCCGGAGAAGCAGTTGGCTATATGGGCAGCTACATTACCCGCAAGAGCACACGCATCGCCGTGCTGCCCGTGGGTTATGCGGACGGCTATCCGCGACTGCTCTCCGATCGCGCCCGCGTGATCGTTCGCGGCGAATACGCGCCGGTGGTCGGACGGGTCTCGATGGACCTCACGACCGTCGATGTCGGCCATATTCCTGGCATTGCCGTGGGAGATGAAGTGATCCTGATCGGCGCCCAGAACGGAAGACGTGTCGATGCCGTCGAACTGGCCCGCCTGTGCGAGAGCGTTCCGTACGAAATCCTGTGCGGCATCTCGCAGCGAGTCCCGAGAGTGTACATCTGAGCCGTCAGCACTTAGCACTCAGCATTCAGCATTCAGCACTCAGCAACCAGGTTTCGTATCAGGGCATCGCTTTAGCGATGCCGCAGCCATTCGAAATCGATGCGCCTTTAGGCGCTGGGGCATCGGCACAACTACTGAATGCTGAGTGCTGACTGCTGAGTGCTGAATTCCGCCATTGAACTCTCCTTACTCGCAAATCCGACCTGCTTGTTGTATTCCTAGAATAGACATGCCCTCGCGCTACGCTCAATGGATGTACGACTGGGAGACCCGGCTCACGTCGGTGGATAATAACCGCGTGGTCCGTCCGCTGGACTGGGGATTGGATTGGACTCATAGTTGGCCTGGCCGCAACGGCGGGCCTTCGGGACAGAGCTCGCGCGATCTGCTGGAATATTTCAAGCACTTCAACGATCGCATCATTCGGACGAGCGACGATTTTTACTCCTACCAGAAGCCGGCGGATTTCCGGCTGGAGCGCCGCGAGGTTCAGGTCTTCAGCACGCGCGAAGTACCCGACCCTCGGCTCGAAGAAAAAATTCGCGGCACTCATGCCGAGTTTCTGCGTTTCACCTCGCCGGTGGTGTCGCCTTTCCCCGAAAATAATCTGGTGAACGCGCGCTGGTTTCCGGCTCGCGGACGCCGCGCCGTGGTTCTGCTGCCGCACTGGAATTCCGATGCGATTTCCTACAACGCGCTCTGCCGCGTAATGAACTGGATGGGCATTGCCGTATTGCGGCTGTCCATGCCGTATCACGACATTCGCCGTCCGGCGGAGGTCTACCGCGCCGACTATGCCGTCTCCGCCAATATTGGACGCACGCTTGATTCGGTGCGCCAGGGCGTGATCGATGTGCGCTGCTGTCTCGACTGGCTGGAAGCGCAGGGCTATAACCGGCTCGGAATCGTAGGCACGAGCCTGGGATCGTGTTATGCGTTCATCGCCACCGCGCACGATCCGCGGATTCAGGTGGCTGCGTTCAATCATGCCTCGACTTACTTCGCCGACGTGGTGTGGCATGGGCAGTCCACGCGCCACATCCGCGAGGGACTGGAAACGGCCATTAGCCTGGAAAACCTACGAAACGTCTGGCGCGCCGTCAGTCCGATGGTGTACTTCGACAAGTTTTCGCGCTGGCCGCGGCGCTCGCTCATTATCTACGCGAAGTACGACATGACGTTCCTGCCGGAATTTTCCGAGCAGGTGGTCGAGCAATTCGAGACGCACAATCTCGATCACAAGGTCGTCGTGCTGCCCTGCGGGCATTACACCATGGGAGAGACGCCTTACAAATACATGGATGGCTGGCAGCTGGTTAGTTTTCTGCGGACGGCGTTCGAGTAGGGCGCGCAGCGACTCATCTCAATAGACAGCGGCAAGTGAATGCTGGCACGCCTTCCAACGGCCCTCGCGCTGATACAGAACCATCCGGCCAACCTACACCCTGCTACCTCGCCCTAAATGAGCGAAGAACGAAACCACAAACAGGACGACAAAAACAAAAAACAACAGTCTCGCGATACCGGCAGATGCGACCGCGATGCCGGTAAAGCCCATAATCCCCGCGATCAAAGCAACCACCAAGAACACCAGCGCCCAATAAAGCATGATTGTCCTCCAGTCATTCCTTTTTCGCCAAGCTACCGCGATGATAGGAGCAACAAAAGCAGCGATGAATCCCTTTGATACCGTATTCCGCCGGTCGCGGTCGTGTATTTAGGGGGGACTCCCAGGAACTACGGGAAATGCTGTAGAACGAACAGGAAGCTGATCCGCGGATCTCGAATGCCATCAACACCGGTAGTTCGCCGCAGCGGCCGCGTTGGTACAGGCACCACCGGTTAGTCTTCCGCCTCGTAGGTCCAGATTTGGGCGGGCTCGCTGCCTCTGGCGGGTACGCCGACGTAGAAACGATCGCGTTTGCTGAAGAAGTAGCCGGTACGCACTCCAATCGCCGATGGAATGTTTTCCAGGAGTTCGTAGTGATTCGGATCCTTCTGCTGGATTACGCTGATGAAACCTTCGCCTCCGATGACGTAGATGCGTTTCCGTCCGGCGTCGAAATAGACGTCGTCGCACTCGCCTGCGGCTCGCATTCTGGCAACTTCTTTTCCGGTTTGCGTGTCGAGAACAATCAGTATGGGCGGCTTGCGCGTGACGGTGGACAGGCGATGATCGGCTTCGTTCAGCGCCATCGCGTAATTGCCGCGCACGCCTTTTAAGGGCCACTTGGTTACAGCGCCCGTTTTGCGGTCGATCGATTCGACTACATTCCCCTGGTCGGGGACGTTCACAAAGATGTGGGCTCCGGAGGCTTCGACCTGGAACGACTCGGGATGGCCTCCGGTCTTGTAGATGTCGCCTACGCGTTTCTCGGTCGCGGGATCGATTACGGCAATGCCGCCGTCTTCTTCTCCGAATCCTACTAGTACCTTCTTCGAGGCGGCGTCGTAACGAACGTTGTCGGGATCGGTTCCGAGGTCAATCGTGTTGCGCAGGGTGTAGGTGGCGCCATCGAAGATGTTGAGTTTTCCATCGCCCGCGTCGGCCACGAAGAGTTTGTCGAACTCTGGAACGTAGAGCGGACCTTGCGGTTCGGATACGCCGGTAATGCTGTGCATCACTCGGCCCGCGAAGACGTCGACGATTTCGACGCTGTTGTTGCCCAGCGCGGAGAAGATGAGGCGCTTCCGTTTGATGTCGGCGGTGAAGTGATCCAGACGGCCGGCCACGTTCGGCACGGGAATCTGTTCTTCGAGTTGCAGGGTGGAAAATTCGCGGGCTGCCTTTTTGGCGGGCGGTGCAGAGTTGGGGGAAGGCGCAGTCTGAGCGCCGGCGAAGGTACAAAATGCGAGTACGGTCGCTACGGTGAAACAACCGACGATTCTCTTCAAAGCTTCCTCCTTAGGGTTGGGGCTCATACACCAGAACCGCCGCTTCTTGTTTATCGTTCGCGGGTGCGGCCACATAGTAGCGGTTGAGTTCGGGCGACCAGAACGACGTCCCGGCTCCGGGGCGGGTTGGAACTTTGTCTCGCAACTCATAATGATCGGCATCTTTCTGTTGATAGACCCAGACGGAGCCTACTTCAAAACCTCTGCCTCCCGAGACGTAGATGCGTTTGCGGGGCGCGTCGAAATAGACACCATCCATGCCTTCGACCGTCGGCAGGCTGGCGACCTCGGCTCCAGTTTTCGAATCTACGACGATCAGCAGGGGAGTCCGGGTTCCCACGAACAGGCGGCTTGTGCTTTCATCGAACGCCATGTCTCCGACGCCCTTGCCCTTGGGCTTCCAGGTGGCGGTAACTTCTTGCTTCTGCGCATCGATCACCTGGATTTCGGAGAGAACGGGGATGGCCACGAAGAGTGTTCTTCCGGAGTCATTCGTCAAAATCTCGGCGGGATGGGCCGACACCCTTATGTCACCGATTCGTTTGTCGGTCTGGGCGTCGACGATTCCTACTTCGCCGTAGTCTTTGCCTGCGTCTTTTCCTCCGTACCCTACGTAAATCCGCCGGTCATGCGGGTCGTAGGCCAGGCGGTTGGGGCCAGGCTCCAACGGGATGGAATCGAGCAGATCGAGGTGATCGCTTTGGAAAACCCGCAGCGTGCCGTCGTCACCGCTGGCCACAAAAACCTTTTTCAAATCCGCGACGTAGAAGATACCCTGGGGCTTCTTGAATCCCCGGATGCTTTGGGTCTGTTTACCGGTCTGCAGGTCCACCACCTCGAGCGATCCATTTTCCAGTCCGGCAACAAACAGGCGCTTGCCTTTCACGTCCACATCCAGGTGGTCGAGGCGGCCTTTGACTCCGGGCAGGGGTATGGTCTCGACGAGCCGGAGCGACTCTTTCGGCGCTTGCGAATTCGCCGCGACGGGCAACAGGCACAACAATACCCATGCGGTCCCGAGAGTGCGGGGAAGTCTTCTCACGGTTGGTTTACCTCCGCGACTATGAAATAGGACCGGTTCGGGA
>JBAVVP010000023.1:0-9589 GCA_049697355.1 Terriglobales bacterium | reverse complement strand
TGCGGATCGACCAATCCTGAAAAATTGTAGGAGGGTTCCAGATGGTGCGCCGGCGTGCCATGAAACCAGGTGGGCGTCGGCGGGTCGTTGGCCCAGGGATGATGCGGGCCGGTGTGATTGACGACGTAGTCGATCAGCACTTTCATCCCGAGCTTGTGAGCATCGGCCACCAGTGCCTGGTACTCTTGCATGGATCCCATGTGGTCGTCGAGGGCGTAGAAGTCGACGGGGTGATAGCCGTGGTAGTCGGAATCGGTGTTCTTCCAGACGGGCGTGAGCCACAGCGTGGTGACGCCGAGGACGTGGAGATAGTCGAGGTGCTGGCGAATGCCGCGCAGATCGCCGCCGTGGTACGTCTTGGGCTGATTGCGGTCATAGACTCCGTTCGAACCCGACGGCTGGTCGTTTGACGGATCGCCGTCGGCGAAGCGGTCGGGCATGATCAGGTAGATAACGTCGTCGCGAGAGAAACCTTGGAAGCGGGCGGGGGCGGCACGCGCCAAGAGCGGCAACTGGATCGTCGTCGAGCCCGCTGAAGTGGTCAAACGTAAGGGCACCGTTCCCGCGGGCAGCCCGGAACCGAGTTGCAGGTGGACGAAGAGGTAATGTCCATTGCCCGAAGCTTCCGAGCCGATTACGCGCAAACGCTTCGTCGAACTTTCCACGCGGGCGCCGTTCAGGTTTTCGCCGGTGAGCAGCAGCGTGAGCTCTGGCGTGTAGTTCACCCACCAGTTGGGAGGCTCGACTCTGTGTACTGCCGGGGCTTGCGCCTCCACCAGAGCGGAGAGCGCGAGAAAGAAGACAGCAATTGCTCCGAGTGGACGAGTCGCAGAGATGGATTTCATATAGCGGCGGAGGGAAAACTGGGGGGAGCAGTGCGACCTGCTCCCCTCATTCTATCGGGTCTAGAAACTCACGCGAAGCGACAGTTGGATTTCGCGTTGGCTGTCGAAGCCCAGGCTCGTTATCGTACCGAATTTGCCGCCGTCATTCAGGTTTCCATCCGGTTGGCCGAACTGCGGTGTGTTGAACAGGTTGAAGAAATCGCCGCTCAACCTTAACCGGAAACGCTCGGTAAAAGCGAAGTTCTTAGTAACGGTCAGATTCACAACCTTCGTGACCGGGCCCGTAAATGGATTCCTCGGCGTAGTACCGGGAGCAACCGCAGTATTGGTTGGCGAAATGGTTGCTACCTTCTGAAAGGACGATGTGTCAAACCACTCCGAAGGATTGTCCAATTGGTGCAGAGGATGCCCGATCACGACGTTAGGTCGTGTGCTGGGACTGCTGCAATAATTGCACTGAATATCGATTGGGGAGCCGCTGGCAAGAGTCACAATCGGGCTCAGTTGCCAGCCGCCCAAGAGCGCATTCTTTGCGGTGCTCCAATCGTGGCCGAACGTGTGACCTCGGCCAAAAGGCAGTTCATAGAGGGCATTGAACACGAACCGATGTCGCACATCGAGACTCGAGTTGGCGCGTTCCTTGGTTTGCCATTGGAACGGATCGACAACGTTGCCGCCGTAACGGAAATCGCTATCGAAGCCAGCTTGTGTGTCGTCGATGGCATGCGACCAGGTATAGGCGGCGCTGAATTGAATCCCATTGCTCAGGCGGCGTTCCACCTGCGCGTGCATTCCGTGATACATGGAATTGCCACTGGTATCGTTGACTGGAACCGTACCCAGCGCCTGGAAGCGTTTCTGACCGTTGGTGTCGTAGATGTTACGATTCACGTCATAGAAAGTGGAGAGATGCGTCCCTTTGGTGCCGACGTATGCGAGTGTCAGGGCCGTCTTCGCGTTCAGTTGCCGCTGGATCTGCAAGTTCCACTCCTGCACGTTGGAGGTAGTGTCCTTCGGCAGCCAGCCAGTCAGGCTGACGTTGGCCGGACTCGTGAGGCTGATCGGCAGTGACTGCTTGCTTGGGAACCCGGTGGCGGTAATCGTGCTGATGACCGGAAAGCCGTTGGCGCCCATCTGCGCCAAGCCACCCAAAGTCAGGAAAAGCCCGCTATCGTTCACAAAATAGCCGTTATTCGTTAAAGCGTTCTGGAAGTTGTAGGACGCGCTGCCGCCAAACGGCGCGTTCTGCGACAGCTGCTTGTCGATGCCCTCGCGATCGATGAAGTAGAAGATACCGTACCCACCGCGCAGCGAGGTCTTCTGATCTCCGAAGAGGTCGTATGCAAATCCAATGCGGGGAGCGAAGTTGTGCTTCGGATTGCTCAGCGTGCTGTCGGAAACGCCGTTCTGGCCGGCGAGAATGATGTGGCCGGTTGCCACATCAAAGTTGGCCATGCGATTGTTGATTTCAGTCGGCCAAGTATACAAGTCGTAGCGCAGGCCGAGATTGAGCGTCAGACGCTTGTTGACTCGATAGTCGTCCTGGCCGTAAAATCCGTTCTCCCAGCTCCGGGTGTGGAAATATCCGTTCGAAGGACCAACCTGGTAATTATTTATCCAGCCCAACAGAAGATCGGACTGTTCCCATCCGGTCGACCATGCCTTGCCCGAGTCCGGCTGGAAGAAACCTTTTCCAGCAATCGGGTTGAAGAAAGCTACCTGCCGCCATATCACATTGGCGCCGAACTTGAAGGAGTGGCGTCCTCGAACCCAAGAGACGTTGTCGGCAATCTGGTAGGTATCCTCGGGCACCGTGTAGTCTCCATAGTCCCCGGTGTATTCAAGTTGGCTGCCACTGTTGCCGATCAGCGCGCCCCCGCCGAGCAGCGGGCCGGTATTCGCGTTGGGAATGCCGAGATTGGCGGAAAGTGGAATGGAACCGTCCGGTGGCAGATAACCGAGGAACGAGCGGACGTAGCCGAGGCGGAATTCGTTGACTACATTGGTTCCGAAGGTGTGGGTCTCTCCCAGCACCACGCTGCGTGGATGCTGGAACTGGAAGCCAGAGCCATAGCCTGCCGGCAGAGTCGCCATCCGCGAAGTTGTGTTGTCGATATCCTGACCGTAGCTGTAGCGCGTGAAGACCTGATCCTTGGAACCGAGAATGTAGTCCAAGCGCACGTTAAAGTCGTTATACTTCTGCGACTGCACGCGATGCGCCTGATAGTTGTTCTCGAGACAGATACCGTCGCTTGTTGAATGCATTGAGCAGCGGGTGATGTCACTGCCTGGAATGGTGGGCAGCGGGTAGGCATTCAGGTAATTCTGGCCGGCAGGAACGAACGTAGCAGCAGTGAATTTGTTGTTCGTGTTGCCGGGATAGTTGAGAAAAATCGGGCTCGGGACCCATACGGGGGGGGTGTTCTGTTTCACTTCCGCTGTCAACAATTCCGAGAAATCGCCGGTGCGTTCCAATGCGGTAGGCACCGTGATTGTCTCTCCAGCCAAGGGCAACGTCTGACGCACGCCCTGGTAGTCGCCAAAGATGAACAATTTGTTCTTGAGCAGGGCGCCGCCGCCTGAGAATCCGAACTGGTTGCGGTGGAATGCCGGCGTCTTTTCTCCTGAGAAATAGTTGGGGTTAGCGTCCGCCTCATTGTTCCTGATCTGCCAGAAAACGGTCCCGTGCCAGTCGTTGGTGCCAGACTTGTAGGTGGCGTTCACCACGGCTCCGCCAGCTCGACCGTATTCCGCGGGGGCGACGTTGGTGTCTACGCGGAATTCCTGAATGGCATCGGGATCTACGAAGAAGACAATGGTGTTGACGAGGGATTCGTTATTGTCAATGCCGTCAAACAGGAAATTATTGGCCTGCACACGGAGGCCGTTGGCAGAGAGCGCTCCGCCACCGGTATCGGCATACCTGAAAGTTTCCGCCTGGTTGCCTTGCCCGGTTTGCTGGTTTCCGGGCTGTCCGCGGGTGACACCTGGAACTGTCTCAGCCAAGTCGACGAAATTGCGGCCGTTCAGAGGAAGGTCCATGATCTGCCGGCCAGTGACTATATTGCCTACCCCCGAAGTCGAGGTATCGACAACCGGGATTTCCGCCGTCACGTCTATTGTTTCGCTGGTCGAGCCGGGTTGCAGTTTGAGCTCCAGATTCACGACTTGAGCCGTTTGCAAAGTGACCTGCTCCGTTGTGGCCTTAAAGTTGGTCGCCTGGACTTCCACCTTGTAGAGACCCGGGTCCAAGACTGGCTGGCTGAACAGGCCCTCCCCGTTGCTCGTAAGCGTGATCGCACGATTTGTGCCTTGATTGGTGATAGTCACGGAAGCATTTGGGATGACCGCACCCTGGGCGTCAGCCACCGTACCCTGTATGGTTCCGGTGCTGGACTGGGCAAAGGCAAAACCGGCTAGGCAGAGCACAAGAATGAGAACCAGAAAGAACCTGCTGTTCATATTTCCTCCAATTACGGGGATGTCTTCAGGGGCATCCGCGGGCACATCGGGAGTCTTGAAACCCTACGCACTCCCATAGGGAGTTGCAACTTTTAGTACAAAGGCGTGCCCGGGGTACGTTTCACTAGGTCTTTAAACGGTTACTGCGGTAAAATGGCTTGGTTGCACCACCATACGATCCCCTGTTACATGAGTGTTAAATGGCTGTGACACGCACTCTCGCCGCCGCGCCCGAACAGTTCTTCCAACAAATAGATAACATTATTAAAAGTCATAGTTTGCGGGGCTCCGAATCGCTCTGCAAGCTGCTGCAATATCTCGCAAAACAGGCCCTCGATCATCCCGACTCCCCGGTGAAGGAATATCAGATTGCCACCGAGGTGTTCGGGCGGCCCGCGAATTTTGATCCGCAATCGGACTCCACCATCCGTGTGCAAGCCGGACGTCTGCGGATGAAGCTGGCGGAGTACTACGCCGGAGAGGGAGCGACGGATCCCATCCTGGTCAAAATTCCGAAAGGAAGCTATCACCTTACCTTCGAGGCGCGACCGCTCGAGCCGCAACTTCAAACCGTGCCTTCGCACGAGGCGGCGCCGCCAAGCACCGTGGTTGAAACCGTGCCGGCTGGTTGGCGGATTGCCTTCATTCTGCTGCTGGCCGGCTTCATCACTGCGCTGGTCATTTTGGGAAGCCTGCTGTGGAACCGGAGACTGCCCGAACCCGCGATGGCGGCGCCGAGTGCAACGCGGGCCACCGGGCCTCTGGCTGCATTTTGGCGACCCTTCACCTCCGGGGCCGAAGAGCCTTGGGTGATCTTCAGCAACGCTGCCTTCGTCGGACGTCCCGAAACGGGCATGCGGTACTACAACTCGCGCGCGGATTCGAAGGCCGCCGTGTATGACCACTACACGGGCGTGGGAGAGGTGTTGGCGATCCACGCGCTCGATGACGCGTTCGGCACTTTGGGGCAGAGAATCCGGGTGAAGCGCGGAAGTCTGTTTACGCTCGACGAGGTGAAGAACAACAACCTTATTTTTGTCGGCTCTCCTTCAGAAAATCTTTCGCTGCTCGACATTCCGGGCACGCAGGAATTCGTTTTCCAAAGAGTCGCGTCGGGGCCGCGTCAGGGTGATCTTTCGATCGTCAGCAAACATCCCAAGCCGGGCGAGGCCGGGGCCTACCTCGCCAGTCCCTCGAGCGCTCTGCTGACGGAGGATTATTCGGTCGTCGGACTGATTCCCGGAATCGGTTCCGGCCGCTATGTGATGATTCTGGCGGGAACGACCACGTTCGGGACGCAAGGCGCGGTGGAGTTTGTTTGCCGCCAAGAGTCGGTGGAAAAATTGTTGCATGAGATTCCGGGCTCTGGCGCGGGACCGATAAGGCCCTTCGAAGCGCTGGTCCGAGTGAAGATCGCACGCGGCGTGCCGGTCGAAACCGAACTCGTCGCCGTGCGGGCACGGTGAGTTGTTGCCGGTGGAGAGCCGGGCGTCCCCGCCCGGCCAACGGGCCACTGGACGGGCGAGGACGCCCGTCGCTCCACTCTTGGGTTTAGGACTTTGCCGCAACGGCATTGCCTGGAATCGAACTGCTCGGTTGGCGCTGGTCGTAGAGGTCCTCCACGCGTTGCGTCAGGATTGCCGCCAGGATGAAGAAGACTCCGCCCGCTACCACCGCGGCAATCCGGTTGTTGTTTAACAGGTGGCCCATGACCCAGCCGAATCCAAGCGAGGCCGTGATCTCTGGAATCACGATGAAGAAGTTGAAGATGCCCATGTAGACTCCGGTCTTTCCGTGCGGCAGCGATCCGGCAAGAATCGAGTAGGGCATCGAAAGCGTGCTGGCCCAGGCAACTCCGACTCCAACCATGGAGAATAACAGCAGATACTTGCTGTGAATCACGGCCACGGAAAGCAGCCCCAGACCGCCGCAAATCAGGCAGAGGCTGTGAGTGGCCTTGCGCCCGTACCAACGGGCGAGCGCGGGCAGCACAAACGAAAATCCAAAACACACGGCCGAGTACATTCCGAAACACACGCCCGCCCACTCCACACCCGCGGAGTACAGGGGAGAGCTCGTGTCGGAGGCGCCGAAGACATTGCGCGCCACCGCCACCGGAAAATAAAGCCACATGCAGAACAATCCCAGCCAGGTGCAGATCTGGACCCACGCGAGCTGTCGCATGGTGCGGGGCATCTCGCGGATGGACGCCACGATTTCGCGTGCACCCGCGCCGAAGCCCGCGCGCTTGGCCTTTTCTCTCTGAAACTCCGCCAGATTGTCAGGCGGGTATTCCTTCGTTGTCACGATGGTCCAAAGCACCGCGCCCAGAAACGCGGCGGCGCCAATGTAAAACGAAAGGCGTACGGTGAACGGAATCGTTCCCGCGGCCCTGGTCCCCGCAACGTGAAAAACATTGGTCAGCAGGTAAGGCAGCGCCGAGGCAATGACCGCACCTAGCCCGATGAAGAGGCTCTGCATGGCAAAACCCCGAGTGCGTTGAAATTCGGGCAACAGGTCGGCGACAAACGCACGAAACGGCTCCATGCTGATGTTGATGCAGGCGTCGAGAACCCATAGCAGACCGGCGGCCATCCAGAGCGTGGAACTGCGCGGCATCAGGATGAGCGCGATCGAACTCAGAATTGCGCCCGCGAGAAAATACGGGCGCCGACGTCCCAGCGGCCCCCATGTGCGGTCGCTGGCGTGTCCGATGATGGGCTGAACGATCAATCCAGTCAGCGGCGCGGCCAGCCAGAGAATCGGAATCTGATCGGCCCGCGCGCCCAGGTATTCGTAGATGGCGCTCATGTTCGCCATTTGCAACCCCCAGCCGAACTGTATGCCGAGGAAACCGAAGCTCATGTTCCAAATCTGCCAGAACGTGCGTGGTGGTTTTTCCATGAATTCTCCCGCCGGCGATCTCTCCCGCCGAGGATTCTTCCTGCCGATCATCTGGGACCGGCGATTGTCATCCGCGATTCGGAGGCCGCTCAGGAAACGACAACTGGCTCCCTCCAGCGGATGCCCGGTGGAATGCTTCGAGCGCGGCGCTCAGCCGTGCCAGTCCGCCGCGGACCGTCTCTGTAGCTCCGCAAAATCCAATTCGGAAGTGTTGCGGTTGCTCGAAGAACTCTCCTGGCACTACGCTGGTCTCGAACTGCTCGCGCAGCATCCCCACAAATTCGGCCGTACTGCCCAGCCGGAGCCGCGGAAACACTGTCGTTCCGAAGCGGCTGGGCTCACAATCGAGGTCCGGATGCCTAGCCAGAAATTCGTTAACCAGCGCACGATTGGTTTCCAGCAGCGCCCGGGCGCGATGGCGCACCCGATCGAGATTATCGAGGGCAATCACTGCGAGTAGCTCGGCGGGATGCACTGGGCTTCCATATGTGAAATCAATGACCTGCCACATGCGCTCGACCAGTTCCGGCTGTGCCAGAATCCATCCGCAGCGAATGCCGCTCAATCCATACGCTTTGGTCAAGCTGCTGGTAATCACGAAATTCGCTCCCAGATGAAATGCGGAACGCCAGGGTTGGTCAAACAGGGTCTCGAGATACACCTCATCCACCAGGACGCGCGCTCCAACCTTAGCCGCCATCTCGCCTGCCTGCCGCATACAGCTATCGTCGGTGAGGGCGCTGCTGGGGTTGTGCAGGTTGCAGAGAACCACCAGACGCGTTTGGGGCGTGAGTTTGCGCTCGAGTTCTCCAAGCCCTAGCTTGAATCCCTTTTCCGCGAGACGGTCGAAGCGACCTACCTTGGCCCCGAGGTGATCGAGAATGGCCAGCAGCGGGTCATACGTGGGCCGTTCAATCAGTACTTCGTCACCCCGGTGGACGAGTGCCGTCAGCGCCACGAAGTTTGCCATCGATGCGCCCAGGGTGTAGACGACGCATTCCTCAGGCACGCCCGCCTTCGCGGCCAACCGCTCCATCAGCGGCTGATAACCGTACGGTCCAGTCCCGCCGATCTCGAGCTCCTCGAGGTTCACAGGCAACTCAGCCAGCGGACAGTCCAATACCCCACTCGCGGCCAGATTGAAGCGCGCATCCGAATGCAGCTTGGCCCAGGCCATGTAGTGCGAAACTGCGTCCGCTCGCAAACCATTCATGTCTTGCCCTCCGGATTGCAGGAATTGGCGGATCGCGTCCGTGCTCGCCGGCTCCAGAACCAGTACACGGGAATGCCCGCCAGCAGCAGACCGAAACCGATGAGGCTGTTCTGAGGATAGCGGTAGATCGTATTCCCAACGACCCACCAGCATATCGCGACGAACATCGTCGTGCTCACCGGGTGCCCTGGCATCCGATAACCTTGACTGGCGCTCATCTCGCCGCGCGCGGCCCGCCGGCGGAACACGAAGATGGTGGTCGCCGTCAGCCCGAAAAATAGAAAATCCATCGCAATGACGTAATTCAAAATCTGTTCATAGCGGCCCGAAAGCGCGATGACCATCGTCCACACACTCTGTAGGACGATGGCGACCACGGGTACGCGCGTGCGGGGATCGAGCCACGCGATCGCGCGGAAGAACAGGCCGTCCTCGGCCATGGCAAAGTACACGCGAGGCGCGGTCAAGATCGACTGGCTTAGAAACCCCAGAGTCGAGATGGCGATTGCCGCCGCAATGAACATGGCACCCCGCTGGCCCAATGCCATCCGCATGACGGCGGTGGCGGGGGTGTGGGTTGCAGCCAGCGCCTGCGGCCCGAGCGCGCGGAGACAGACCCAGTTGACCGCGATGTACAGCACCACGACGCCGAGAACTCCGAGCAGTAATCCTCGGGGAAGGTTTTTCTTTGGCTCTTTCACTTCTGCCGCAAGAAAATTCGCCGTTTGCCATCCTCCGTAAGCGAACAGCACTGGCACCATGGCTGCGCCAAACGATGTCAGCGACGAGGCTCGCTCCGCTGCCGTGGTGATGGTCGCATGCTTGCCGGTCAAGACCAATCCGGCGATTACCAGGGCAGAGATGGCGGCGATTTTCATTACCATGAGAGCGCTCTGCGTACGTCCGCCGATCTTTACGCCAAAACAGTTGATGAGCGTCAGGGCAGCCAGTGCTGCGGTGGCAACCACCCAGTCGCGCACCTGCAGGCCCGTGAGTTCGACAAAGTATCGAGCGAAGGTGATCGATACCGCCGCCATGCCTCCGGTCTGGATGACGAGCAGCAACACCCATCCGTAGAGAAATGCGACCGCTGGGTGATAGGCCTCGCGCAAGTACGCGTACTGACCGCCCACTTCGGGCAGCGTGGCTGCCAATTCAGCCCATA
>JBAVVP010000022.1:0-3184 GCA_049697355.1 Terriglobales bacterium | reverse complement strand
GCCCAAATACGGCCATGCACAATCCCATCAAGAGCATTTCCATGGCAGAAACCCTCCCTCAACTTTTCTTATCGCACGTGCCATGCCAGCGTTGGCCGAGACCTAAGTCCTTTTCCTTCAGACAAAGTGGGAATGTGCCAAACCTCGGACTGCCACTATGTCAGGTCGAGCCTGCCTATTTGTCAGTCGTAGTTGTCAGTCGTTGACGGCTGTCTGCGCGTGTGCCATGATCCCGCCATCTCCGTGGCAGCATGATCAAGCTGCGTTTTGCCAGCATGACGGTCGGCCTCGCGCTCGGTGTTACCGCAGCGGTGGTTGTGGCCTGCACGGTCGCCGCTTACATTTTTTCGGTCCATCATTTCCAAAGCCTTCTCGAAACCGCCCACAGCAGTGCGCTTGCCGAAGGGGAATTGATCCGAACCGCGCTCGAGCACCAGATGGTGGGGAATGACCGCACCCTGATCGCGCAAATGGTTGAGAGCTTCGGTAAACAGTCGCGGGTCGAACAACTCGTAGTGCTGGACCGCAATGGCGTGGAACGCTACTCCAGTAAGCCGGGGACCGTGGGGAATGATTTCAGCATTGCATCTCCGACCTGCCAGGCCTGCCACCGCGATCCGCCGGAACGCCGGGGATCGAGCCGCGTGATCGAGACCCGGGGTGGAACAATTCTGAGAACTGTGGTGCCGATTCGCAACCGCGAGCAGTGCTACCGTTGCCACGATCCCAATCAGAAAATTAATGGCATCCTGATTCTGGACTACAACGCCGGAGAGGTGCGCGCCGCGATGACGCGGGACCTGCGCTGGATGGTAGCTGGTACCGGCGCCTTGACCTTCGTCATCGTAGGGGCGATTGCGCTGGTGATCCGGGTGTCGGTCTTGCGCCGCTTGAAGCGTTTTGAAACCACGGCGCGCCTGATTTCCCAAGGCGATCTCGGACGGCGCGTGCCCGCGGAAGGCTCGGATACCCTGGCTTGGATGGCACAGGAGTTCAATGCCATGGCCGACTCGGTGTCAGGCCTGGTCGGGGAAGTGCGTACCCAGCGGGAGCGGCTGGAAACGGTGATCAACAGCATTGATGACGGGATTGTGGTCCTCGACCCGGAACGAAAGATTATGGCGGCCAACGACGCCTTTCTGCAGCGAGCCGCCGTCTCCCGCGAACAGGTTCTGGGCTGCTGCTGCTACGAACTTGAACCGGGGCCGTGTAACCTGTCCGACTGCCCCACCCTTGTCTGTTTGCGGTCGGGTGCGCGCCAGGTCCGGATCTGTGAGCGCAAAACAGGCAACGACACGGTGGCTTGGGAAGAGATCCACGCTTCCCCGATTCTGGACGACCAAGGGCGGCTGGTTCAAGTCGTGGAGGTCTGGCGCGACATCTCCGAGCGGCGAGCGGCTGAGGCGAAGCTGGCCGAGTCCCACCGCCTGGCGTCGGTCGGAGTCCTGGCCTCCGGGTTTTCGCACGAGATGAATACCCCTCTGGCAACGACCCTGATGTGTATAGAGGGAATCCTCCGCGAAACTCCCGCCGGGCACGACGAGCCAATGGATCAAGCCAGAATCCGCGAAAAAGCGACCGTCGCGCGCGAACAGATCCTGCGCTGCCGCGGTATCACCCAGCACTTCCTGCGCCTGTCGCGCGGACAGCCGCATGCCGGAGATATCGTCGACCTGGGTGCGGCCATCGCTGGCGCTCAGAGGCTGGTCGATCCCACAGCCCGCGCCAGTTCCGTGGAGGTCGCAGTGCGGCCGTCGGCAACTACCCTGCACGTCCGGGCCGACGAGGCCGAACTGCAAAACCTCCTGGTTAATCTTCTGCTCAACGCAATTCAAGCATCGAAGCCGGGCGGCAAGGTCGCGGTTGCCGCTGAAGGTGGCGATGCGGTGCGCATTCGCGTCACCGATGAAGGATGCGGTATTGCCCCGGAATACCGTCAAAAAATCTTCGAGCCCTTTTTCAGCCTGCGCCAGGGCGGCAACGGCCTCGGTCTGTTCCTGTCGCTGAACGCGGTTCGCAGCTGGGGAGGCAACATCGTGGTCGAGAGTATGCCGGGCAAAGGGTCTATATTCGAGGTCGTGATCCCGGCAATCGATTCCGCTCCGCAACCGCAACCGAAGGACGGACAATGAAGCTCCCCTCGCTCCTTCTGGTCGATGACGATACCGCATTCCGCCAGGTGATGGCCGGCGAACTGAGTCGTCTCGGGTACGAAGTGGACGCGGTGGGATCGGGGGAGGAGGCGATCCAGCGAGTCTCCGCCGCGGAACCCGAAGTCGTTCTGCTCGACCTGCACTTGCCCGCGATGGACGGGATCGAAACCCTGAAGGCCATCCAGGCCGCTACGCCCGCAACCGAGGTCATCATGTTGACCGGGCACGGTTCTATCGATACCGCCATCGAATCGATCCGTATCGGCGCCTTCGATTACGTGGTGAAGCCTTGCCCGCTGGATGAACTCCAAATTCGCATTCAAAGGGCGCTTGAACGGCGAGCACTACGCCAGCGAGCTAATCTCCTCGAGCGGGTTCTGACTCCCCCGCATCTCGGCAATTCTTTCATCGGCGACAGCCCGGAATTCCGCCGCTTGCTGAATCTGATCGATCGGGTGGCGCCCAGCGATTCGACCGTGCTTATCACGGGCGAGACGGGCGCGGGAAAGGAATGGGTGGCCAAGCTGATTCACGCGCGCAGCTCCCGCCGGTCGCGACCGTTCGTGGTGGTCGAGTGTGCCGCGCTGCAGGAAAGCCTGCTGCAAAGCGAACTGTTCGGCCACGAGCGTGGCGCATTTACCGGAGCAGACCGCGCCAAACCCGGATTGTTCGAAGTCGCCAACGGCGGAACCATCTTCCTCGACGAGATCGGAGAGGTGAGCCCAGCGACCCAGACTAAGCTGCTGCGCGTCCTCGATACCTCCACGTTCCGCCATGTCGGCAGCACCCGGGAAATTCAAGTGGATATCCGGACTCTGACCGCGACCAATCGCGATGTGCGCTCGATGGTGCGGCAGGGCCTTTTCCGCGAGGACCTGTTTTACCGCCTCAGTACCATTACGGTGGAGGTGCCGCCCCTGCGCGCCCGAGGGGCCGACGTGGACCTGCTGGCGCAACACTTCGTGACCGTGCTCAACCAGCGCTTCGGCTCCAGCAAACAGATCGGCGAAGCGGCGCTCGAACTCCTGCGA
>JBAVVP010000021.1:0-21553 GCA_049697355.1 Terriglobales bacterium | reverse complement strand
AAACCCGGTCCCCGCCCAGCGACGGGGGACATGTCAGCTCCGTCGGGCCGAAAAAATCGCCCGCACAGCCCCGACGGTTGGGTTGTAGGCGAGTTTTTCCGCAAGTTGTGAAGCGCTGGGCTAAGCTGGGCCGCCCCTCCGGGGCTGGTTTATGAAGTCATATCGGGTTCGGTCGCGGCGGATGATCGGGTTGGCGTGGTGGCTCGCAGCTGTGGCGCCTTGTGCGCTGGCTGCCGGACCTAGCCTGCAGTGTCCGCAAACCACGAGCGGGCTCTACGCGCGTATTCGTTCCGTCGGCCTCGATCCGCAACGGGTGTACCACGTTCGAGACGCCTCGATTGACCGGCTTAATCTTCATATTGATTTCGATGACGGCACGCTGGCGTTCACGGAAGACATCTGCGGGCGGATCACGGGCGCGTTTTTCGAGGGCGAGGGCGAGATACGGCTGCGGCCTCCGAACCGGGTGGAGCGCGGATCACTGGCGCTGTTTACGGGAATGGCGATTCTCGAAGAACAGTTCACCGCTGGATATTTGCGCTTCAACGATGACACCGCGGCGGTGTTACAGCGCTCCCTAACACCGGCGTCGGAAGGCGCGGAATTCATCAAAGAGTGGGGCGATGCGAGCCGCACCCTGGCCGAGTTCGATGCCCTCCGCCTGCTGCTGGACTTCAGCCATTTCCTTCCGCCGATAGGTGGCAGCGATCCCGATCGAAACTTTCCGCGGTTGCTGCACGCTCACTTGCTGGGCAAGAGATTGGGCGGGTTTGAAGTGTTCTGGGATGCGGCAGGCGCCGAGCCCTTGTGGGCAGGGCAGCCGCGGTCGAAAGACGGCGTCCTGTTTTTCAATCTATGGACTTCGTTTGTGCCCGCCGGGATGGAAAGCGAGACTGCCGGCCGGCGGGTCGAGGATGTCTCCATCACGAGCTTCCGGATTCGGGCGTCGGTCGAGCCTCCGACGATGTTGCGGGCAATGACTGAGCTGAATGTTCGAATTCGCAGCGGAGGAGAAAGAACGCTGCTGTTTCAGTTGTCGCGTTATCTGAAGATCGAGGCCCTCGAGGCGGATGGGCGGCCGGTGGACTTCATCCAGAACCCGGCGATCGAAGGAAGCGAGCTGCATCGAAAAGGGAATGACCTGGTGGCAGTGGTGTTCCCCGCTCCGCTCTTGCTCGCCCAGGAGTTGAAACTGCGCTTTCGTTATGCGGGCGAGGTTCTGTCGGAGGCGGGGAACGGATTGTTGTACGTGGGTGAGCGCGGCACGTGGTATCCGAATTTCGGTTTGAGTCCGGCGCGGTTCGAGATGGAGTTTCACTATCCGGCAGACTGGACGCTGGTGGCAACCGGAAAACGGATGTCGCGCGCGGAAGGCGAGGACGGGAAAACGAACGAGAAAGCGGGGGCGGAGAAGGTTTCGCGGTGGACCTCAGAGCAGCCGATTCCGGTGGCGGGCTTCAACCTGGGCAAGTACGTTCGCGCCGAAGCGAAAGCGGGTAACACTGTGGTCGAGGCATTCGGCACCAAGGGAGTGGAAAAATCGTTTCCCAAGGCACGATCGGAGGTGATTGAGCCGCCCCTTTTTCCGGGTATCCCCCCGGGAAGATCGCTGCCGGGATCGATGCCGCCGATCGTGGTGACCCCGCCGCCGCCGTCGCCGGCGCACAATGTGCAAGAGGTCGCCGACAGGGCGGCGAAAGCCATTGACAGTTTCTCCGAGTGGTTTGGGCCGTATCCGTATGGCTCGCTCGAGCTGACGCAGATGCCCGGGGACCTGAGCCAGGGATGGCCGGGGCTGGTCTTCCTGTCGAGCTTCGCGTTTCTAAGCCCGCAGGAGCAAACCGACCTTCACCTTGATCCGGTGATTCGCGTTCTCGACAGCCAGGTTCTGGTGCACGAGACCGCGCATCAATGGTGGGGCGATCTGGTGCTGTTCAAGAGCTATCGGGATCAGTGGATCGCGGAGGGTCTGGCGAATTATTCTTCGCTGTTGACGCTGGAACAACAAAACCCCACGCAATTCCGGCAGGTTCTGGAAAAATATCGCCGCGATCTTCTGAGCCAGAACAAAGATGGAGAGCGGCTGCGCGAGGCGGGCCCGGTCACGCTGGGGCACCGGCTGGAGTCGTCGCATTTCCCCGCAGGGTACGAGGCGATCAGTTACGAACGGGGAACGTGGCTGTTTCACATGCTGCGGATGATGCTGCGCGATTCCGAAACGGCATCCCGTTCCCGGAACGGGCGGGCGAATCCATCCGCCAATGCAGACGAGCCATTCTTCCGCGCCTTGCGGAAAATCAGGGAACGGTATGCGGGAAAGAGCCTGAGCACGCAGGAATTGGTCCAAGTTTTCGAGGAGGAACTGCCGCGCCCACTTTGGTACGAGAAACGTCCCAAGCTGGACTGGTTTTTGGAAGGTTGGATCGAAGGGACAGCGATCCCAGAGCTGGAGGCGCGTGAGATTCATATCACAGAGAAATCCGGTGTGACTAGGGTTACGGGCGTGATCGTACAAAAGGACGCGCCCGACGATCTCGTGACGGCGGTTCCGGTGTATGCGACGACGGCGGGTAACGCGATGATTTTTCTGGGCGAAGTGTTGGCGGATGGACGAGAGACAGCGTTTCGCCTGACCGCGCCGACCGAGGTGCGCAAGATTGTGCTGGACCCGAAACACACGATTCTGACCACCCTGAAGTAAATTCCGAACGATATTTCGAACCTATTTTGAACGGCAGAGGCATAAGTGCGGAGGGTGCCGTTTGTCCAAAGGCGGCACGGCGATGCGATTGCTATGGAAGAGTTGTGAAGAAAGGGAATGGGAACGATATGACTCTTCAGGCATCTGCATACGCAAACGATCGGCGGGCGCGGCGCACCATTCTTCTGGTCGAAGACGAGCCCTTTGTGCGAGAGGCGACGCGCACCATTCTCGAGCACGCGGGCTTTGATGTTCTGCCGGCGGAGGATACCCGAGATGCATTGAGAGTTTACGAGGAGTGCAACCATGGAATTGATCTGGTGCTGACGGATATGGTGCTTCCCGGAGGAACAGGACAGCATTTGGGGCAGGAGCTGCGGCAGCGGTCACCCGAGATCGTGGTTCTGGTGACGTCGGGGTACAGCGACCAGGGCAAAATGGAAGCACCCGAGGAACGCACGTATTTTCTGGCGAAGCCGTATTCGAAGCGGACGCTGGTCGAAAAGATTGAAAAGATTCTTGCCGCGGTTCCCCTGCGGCGGGCGGCGACGCAGGCGAGCTAGTGCCGCGACTACAAACGCGTTTTGAAACCCTGAAACTCTGAATCCTTGAAACCTTTAGCTTTGCCCTTCTTTGGACGTTATAATCTCCGGTTCCAGAGGAGAACTCATGAAACTTGGGGGGCGAGTCGCGCTGGTTACGGGAGCATCGCAGGGAATCGGTCATGCCTGCGCGCTGGCTCTGGCGCGGGAGGGTGCGAGCGTCGCTGTGGCGGCGCGCAATCAACAAAAGCTGGAGGAACTGGTCTCCGAAATCACGGCGGCGGGAGGCAAGGCCGCCGCTTTCGTTATTGACGTGGCGGAGGAAGAGCAGGTGAAGTCCGGAATCAAATCGGCGCTCACGCAATTCGACAAGATCGACATTCTGGTGAACAATGCCGGCATCACGCGCGATCAACTGGTGATGCGCTTGAAGCGTGCCGACTGGGACGCGGTGCTGAACACGAATTTGACTTCCGCCTATCTCTGCATCCAGCAGGTGATCGGTTCGATGCTCAAGCAGCGCTGGGGACGCATCATCAACATCACCAGCGTGTTCGGGCAAACGGGGCAAGCGGGACAGGCGAATTACGCCGCATCGAAAGCCGGGTTGATCGGGCTGACGATGGCGATGGCGCGCGAGGTGGCGTCGCGCAATATTACCTGCAACGCGGTGGCGCCAGGGTTCATCGAGACCAGCATGACGGCGGTGCTGAGCGAGGAATTTAAGCAGAATGCGGTGAAGGCCATCCCGCTGGGCCGGGTGGGCACGCCCGACGACATCGCGAACGCCGTGTGTTTTCTGGCTTCCGAAGAAGCGTCCTACATCACGGGTCATGTGTTGAACGTGAACGGCGGAATGCTGATGGGGTAGTCATCGCGCGGTCACGGTACTAGCGGCGGCACGCCGAGCAATATCCGCCGACTTCGAGCCTCGACACGAGGATGTGAAAGTGGCAATCCCGTTCCAACTGCTTCTTCAACGACTCGAAAGTTTTGCTGACAAATTCGGTGATCTTGCCGCACCGCAGACACGCCATGTGAATATGATCGCGGCCGAGCTTGCGTTCGTAGTAGTGGCCTTCGCCCTTCAGATGCATCAGGTCGAGCTCATCGATCAGTCCTTGCCGCTTCAGCAGGTCGAGCGTCCGGTAGACGGTGCTGCGATCGACCGAGGCGTCCACCTGCCGCGCCTTGCGCAGGATCTGGCTGGCATCCAGATGCTTCGCCGCGGTCTCAATCACGCTTAGAATCGCCCGGCGCGGACCGGTCATGCGGATTCCGCGTTCCGCGAGTTGCATCTGCAAACGGCCCGGAATCTCGGTTTGTGGAAGGGGCATGGGTAGTCTCCGATGTTCAGTCGCAACCAATCGCAAAAACACTGCGACGAAATCTTCTGGCGTCCATTGACAGTGAATGAAGCCGCACTCTAGGCTGGGATTGTAACGCTTGTTGCAACTGAGTCGCAACACAAACTATTCCACTCCGAGGAGCCGATGGTCGCGCGCGTCATTTCTGAATCGATCCGCCAGAAGTTTCCAGGCCTTTCTTCCCTTGTGCTGCTTTTCTCTTTTCTGTTCTTCTGCCGGCCCGCTTTATTGGCGCAGGAAAGTCCTTACATCGTGACCTACGACCATTACCTCGAAGAGCCGGGCAGCCTGGAGGTGGAGTATTTCTCGACCTTTGGAACCCAGCGTGGGGGCAACGACTTCCACGCCTTCTGGGCGGAATTCGAGTATGGCGCCACCGCGTGGTGGACGACCGAGTTGTATTTGGACGGGCAGACAACGTTCCATGACAGCACGGTGTTTACCGGGTTTCGCTGGGAAAACCGGTTTCGCCTGCTGCAGAGGGAGCACCTCGTCAATCCGGTACTCTATATCGAATACGAACAAATCAGCGGGGCCGACAAGATTTTGAAGGAAATCGAAGGTCACGACGTGGAGTCGGACTTCGCCGATTCGAACGCCACCTTGCGGAAAGAACACAACCACGAATTGGAACTCAAGCTTCTGCTTTCCAGCTCCTTCAAAGGATGGAATGTCGCCGTGAATCCCATTGTTACCAAGAACCTGTTGCCGAGCGAACCCTGGGAGTTCGCTTACGGCGTGGGTGCAAGCCGTCCGCTCGCGTTGCAAGCTTCCTCCAACCGCTGTAATTTCTGCCGGGAGAATTTCGTTGCCGGAGTGGAGATGTACGGAGGTCTGGGCGACACGCGGAGTGCCGGGCTGCGCGACACGTCTCACTACCTTGCGCCCGTGGTTGCGTGGAACCTTCCTTCGGACTGGACCGTTCGCATTTCGAGCGGCTTCGGTCTGAATGACAACAGCCATCGACTTTTGTTGCGCTGGGGACTTTCGCGTGAGTTCTCCGGCTTTGGTGAGCTGGTTGGGCGATGGTTCGGAGGTGGGCGATGAAAGCGCTCTCTGTTCCATTTCGCCCGGCGGGACGCTTCCACCTTGCGGCGTTTGCCGTTGTTGTTTTTGCGATTGCCGCCTTCGGCACGTATCGAGCGAGCGCACAGAAAGGAGACGCTGCTGCAGACACGATCAAGCAATCGAACTACGCCGCGCTTGCGGAAGCTCCCGCAAAGGCGCGGGAAAAGAAAAACCCTTTCGCAGGCGATCCTCAGGCTGTCGCTGCGGGTGGAAAACTCTTTGAACAGCACTGTGCCGAGTGTCACGGAATGAAAGCTGCAGGAACGAGGAAAGGCCCGAGTTTATTGCGGGAAGAAGTGCAACAGGCAACGCCGGGCACGCTGTTCTGGATCCTGAGCAATGGAGTGGTCCGGCGAGGCATGCCGGTTTGGTCGAAGCTGCCGGAACCACAGCGCTGGCAGATTGTCACGTTCTTGCAGTCGTTGAAGGCTCAATCGTCGGATTCACCAACAGAGAAACCGCCGCTCCATTGATCCAGACGGCTGGCGTCAGTGGGCAAGAAGGAATCCAGCGTTGCCGTCGCCGCCGCAAACTGCCGAGCTTGCGCTCGGCTTGGACGGGCGAGGGCGCCCGTCCCCACACGAGCAGACCCACTCCAGCGGACCCTGTTAGGCTCGTTATTGCGTGAATCGGAAATGCGACGTCATCATTCTCGGGGCGGGCGCGGCCGGCCTGATGTGTGCCCTCGAAGCCGGGAAGCGGGGCCGGCGTGCCCTGCTGCTCGAACGCGCGGATAAGATCGGCAAGAAGATTCTGATCTCCGGCGGCGGCCGCTGTAATTTCACCAACCTGCACACCGCCCCGGAGAATTTTCTTTCGGCCAATCGGCATTTCGCCAAGTCGGCACTCGCCCGCTATACTCCGGCCGATTTCGTGCGGCTGGTCGAAAAGCATGGCATCCCCTATCACGAGAAGAAACTTGGCCAGCTATTCTGCGATCGAGCGGCGAGTGACATTACGCTGATGCTGGAGCGGGAATGCCGCGACGCCGGCGTGGAAATCCGCTGCAATACGAAAGTGCGCGAGGTGCGTAAGAGCGAGGTGCGCAGGAACGAGGCGCAAAAAGGCGAGCCGTTCACCGTGCAAGCCGAGGACGCCAGTTTCGGCGCGCCCCGCCTCGTGGTCGCCACCGGAGGTTTGTCCATCGCGAAAATCGGCGCTACTTCATTTGGCTACGATCTGGCCCGGGAATTCGGCTTAAGGATCGAACCTCCACGCGCCGCTCTTGTCCCTCTCGTCTTCAGCGAGCGCGACCGCAAGCGATGGTGCGATCTGGCGGGAGTTTCCATCGAAGTGGTTGCTACCATTCGCGGCACGAAGCGCAACCCGATGCCAGCGTTCCGCGAGAATATGCTTTTCACTCATCGCGGCATCAGCGGGCCGGCGATTCTCCAGATTTCTTCTTATTGGGACGGCAGGGGGGCGATTCATCTGGACCTTGCGCCCGACCGCAATCTCACTGGTGAGTTGCGGGAGCGCGGCCATCGCGACGAGGCGCGTTGGAGATTGCTGCTGCGAGAAGTCCTGCCTCGCCGCTTCGCGGATCGCTGGCTCGAAACTTATCCTCTAACCGGCAACTCCGATCGCGCCCTCGCGGACGCGGAACGTCAGCTGCATGAGTGGGAAATCAAGCCGGAAGCGACGGAGGGTTACGGAAAAGCCGAAGTCACGGCGGGCGGCATCGACACCGGCGGACTCTCTGCCCAGACCATGGAGTCGCGAAAGGTGCCCGGCCTTTTTTTCATCGGAGAAGTCGTCGACGTCACCGGCCAGCTCGGCGGCTTCAACTTTCAGTGGGCATGGGCGTCGGGATTCTGCGCCGGACAGGCGGTGTGAGATCTTTTGGGAGCAATGCGGCGGCACACCATCGTGAATCCAGATTGCTGTGACGGCAAGCGGCTGCCGAGCTCCGCTCGGCTTGGACGGGCGAGGGCGCCCGTCCCCGCACAAGCTGCGGCTAAATCTCCGCGCCTTCCTGCATGAAGGGCATGCCAGCGAGGATCTCGGCGGCCTGCTCCAGTAGCTTCAGGTCGTCGCTGGTGAAGTCTGCGCCCGCAAGTGAAGAATCCAGCCCTTTGCGCGAAACCTGCACCACTCCCATTACGGTTCCTCCGGAGGGCGCCACGGCAACGGACATGATTTTCTGAATCGGCATTTGGTCCAGGCTTCGATCTTCTTCCTCGGCTCCCAGCTTGACCCCTTCAAACAGGCTGGCATGTCTCACTCGCATGAAGGTATTCGAAAGGAGGGGAGTTCGGGTCGCTGCCGTCCGTGCCGCCACTGCCGTCCCGGTCAGGGGCAGTACGCCCGCGGATCGCAGCTCCGGCGGAAAGATAAATCGCAGACTACCCTTGTCTAACCGGAGCAGTGCCACTTCGCTGCGGCGCACACGCAACATCTGCGCGACCTTGAGGCAAACTCTATCCGGACTCGGAGACTCTGAAAGCATGCTTTCTAATTCGCTGACACTGACTTTGGCGGCTTTGACTGCGGAACTTTGAGTGCTCGTTGATGACATGACGGTGGCCCAGAATCCTTATTCATCCATCGTGCGTGCGCCAGCCACTTTCCGACAAGTTACCAGAGTGTTTTTGCTGCACGCCCTCTACCAGGACCCCGGTTGGTCATATCCACTGGTGCCTGTCCAAAAACTTATGCGGGGCAGAAGAAATTTTCATGGTGCCGTCACACAATTCCACAGGAGATCGCGCTATATTTGGAGTAACCACTTCTCACAATATAGTCGGATGGCGGCTATCGGAGTACGCATATGTCGCTGATTCATTACGTAAGACCATTCCTAGAATTAGGTATCTGCAAGGAGTACATAATGGCTCGCAAGACGACTGGAAACGGTATCAGCAAACGCAGCAAAAAATCCGGAGTCTCCACTTCGCCAGCCGCGGTGCAGGTTGCGCCCGAGGTTCGCGAGAGCGGGAGGCCGGTCAACCAGGTTCCTGTCGAACGCCCTGGCAATCTGGAAGAAGAGATTCGCCGCCGCGCCTACGAACTCTATCTGCAGCGCGCCGGCAACGGGAACGGCGATGAGAACCAGGATTGGCTGATAGCGGAGCGTGAGATCCGCTCGCGCCACGGCAGCCAGGAACAAATCTCGGCTCAGGCTCAGGCGGCTTCGGCGCGCTGAAGGTCTACCGGACGCGGAGGACTGCCTACGTGCTCTGCGCCGGGCGCGATACTGCCGGCGCGGGAGTTGGAGTGCGAACGCCTGCCAGCCATAGTCGCAGCCGGTCGATGTAGATATAAACCACGGGAGTGGTGAAGAGCGTCAGCATCTGGCTCACAATAAGCCCGCCCACGATGGTGATGCCGAGCGGTCGTCGGAGCTCCGATCCCGTGCCCGTGCCCAATGCCAAAGGCAATCCTCCGAGAAGCGCCGCCATGGTGGTCATCATGATGGGGCGGAAACGCAGCAGGCATGCCTCGCGAATCGCCTCCGTCGGGGGCTTTCCGTGTTCGCGCTCGGTGTAGAGCGCGAAGTCGATCATCATGATGGCATTCTTTTTGACCAGGCCAATCAGCAGGATGATGCCAATCAGTCCGATCACGTTGAGCTCGTTGTGCGAAAGCAGCAGAGCGAGTAGCGCGCCCACGCCGGCGGAAGGCAGCGTGGACAGGATTGTGATCGGGTGCGCGTAGCTCTCATAGAGAATGCCGAGGACGATATAGACAGCGAGCAGCGCATAAATAATCAGCAGTATTTCGCCCGACTTTAAATCCTGGTAAGCGGCCGCCGTGCCTTGAAAGCTGGCGTGCATGGTGGACGGGAAACCGATACTGCGCTCCGCGTTTTCAATGGCGGTGGTCGCAGCGCCCAGCGAGACCCCGGGAGCCAGGTTGAACGAGATGGTCACCGACGGATACTGCCCCTGGTGGTTGACCCCGAGCGGGGTGTTCGACGGCCCGAAGCGCGCGAAAGACGCCAGCGGCACTGCCGTGCCGTTTTGGGCGCGCACATAAATGCTCTGCAGAGCGTCCGTGCTGTTGGCAAATTCCGGAGCCACCTCCATGACCACGTGGTACTGGTTCAATTGCCGGTACATGATCGAGACCTGGCGCTGGCCAAAAGCATCATAGAGAGCGCTGTCGATCGCGGAGGCGGAGACTCCAAGCCTCGCCGCCGTGTCGCGGTCGATTACCACGCTGGCTTCGAGTCCCTTGTCCTGCTGGTCGGTGTTGACGTCGCGCAACTGCGGCAGAGCTCGAAGCTTCTGCAGCAGCCGCGGCGACCATTCGTTCATCTCGGCCAGGTTCTCTCCCTGCAGCGTGTACTGGTATTGCGCCTGACCAAAGCGCCCGCCGATGGTCAGATCCTGGGCCGACTGCATGTACAGGGTCGCGCCCGGAACCACCGCTAACTTCCCTCGCAAACGTCCAATCACTTGATCGGCGCTGATCTTGCGTTCGGAAAGCGGCTTCAACATAATGAACATGCGTCCCATGTTGTAAGTGTTGCCGCCGCCGGCAAAGCCCACAATCGTGTTCACCGCAGGATCTTTCATCACGATGTTCACGAACTGGCTCATCTTCCCCTTCATGGCGGTGAAGGAAATATCTTGTGCCGCCTGCACCGATCCCATGACCCGCCCCGTATCCTGCTGCGGGAAGAAGCCCTTCGGTACAAGATAGTAGAGATACCCGCTGAGAAAGGCAGTCGCAATGGTCACGGCCAGGGTCAGCGGCTGGTGCCGCAAGACCCAATCGAGGCCGTGGCGATAGCTGCCCAGCATGCGCTCAAAGGCCCATTCGCTGAAGCGATAAATGTGCCCGTGCTTTTTCTCGCCCGCGGGCCGCAGGAACTTGGCGCACATCATGGGCGTAATGGTCAGCGAGATCAGCAGCGACACGCCGATGGCGACGCTGAGCACGACGGCGAATTCCCGGAAGAGACGCCCGACGATGCCGCCCATCAACAAAATGGGAATGAACACGGCGACCAGCGACGTGCTCATCGAGAGCACGGTGAAACCGATTTCCTTCGCGCCGCGGAACGCAGCTTGCACCGGGGTCATGCCTTGCTCGATGAAGCGCGTGACGTTCTCCAGCACCACAATCGCATCATCCACCACGAAGCCGGTCGAGATGGCCAGCGCCATCAGCGAGAGGTTATCCAGGCTGTATCCCGCCAGGTACATCACCCCGAACGTGCCAATCAGCGACAACGGCACCGCCACGCTCGGAATCAAGGTGGCGCGCGCCGTACGCAGAAAAGCGAACACAACCAGAATGACGAGGATGACCGAGATGATGAGCGTCACTTCGATATCGTGCACCGAGGCCCGCACTGTGATTGTGCGGTCCATCACCGGACTCACATCGATGGCGGGAGAAATCGATGCCTTCAACTGCGGCAGCGCCGCGTATACGCGATCGACGGTTTCGATAATGTTGGCGCCCGGCTGGCGGAACACGATAATCAGGACCGCGGGCTTGCCATTGGCCAGTCCGACGTTGTGAATGTCCTCGACCGCATCCTGAACGTCGGCGACATCGGCCAGACGGACCGGCGCGCCATTCTTGTAGGCGATAATCAGGTTGCGATACTGCTCGGAGCGAAAAATCTGGTCGGTGTCGTGAATGCTCCACGCGTTCACGGCGTCGCTGAATTGGCCCTTGGGAGTATTCGCGTTGGCCTGGTTGAGTGCGGCGCGGACCGCGTCCAAGCCAACCCCCAGCTTGTTCAGAAGCATGGGATTGACTTCGGCGCGGACGGCCGGTTTGGCGCCGCCACCGACGAAGACTTGTCCCACTCCCTCCACCTGCGACAGTTTCTGAGCGAGGATCGAATCCGCGGCATCGTAAATTTTCGGCAGCGGAATCGTGTCAGAGCTGAGCGCCACAATCAAGATGGGAGCATCCGCCGGGTTGGCCTTGCGATACGTGGGATTGCCAGGAAGGTTGGAAGGCAACTGACTGCGCGCCGCATTGATGGCCGCCTGCACGTCGCGTCCGGCGGCATCGATGTTCCGGCTGAGGTCGAACTGTAAGACGATGTTGGTGGAACCCAGTTGACTGGTCGAAGTCATCTGGTTCACGCCGGCAATGCGTCCGAACTGACGCTCCAGCGGCGTTGCCACCGCCGAGGCCATCGTCTCCGGGCTCGCTCCCGGCAAACCCGCCCCCACCGAGATCACGGGAAACTCCACCTGCGGCAGCGGAGCGACCGGCAGAAAATTGAACGCGATCGCCCCCGAGAGCAGCAACGCCGCCGCCAGCAACGAGGTCCCGACCGGCCGCTTGATAAAGGGAGCCGAAATATTCATAAAAAGCCTGGCAGCCTTTGATGCAAGTGCGATTTGTATCAGGGTATGCCTTTAGGCATACCGCAAAGGGCATGTTACGACCGCCTTCAGGCGCTGGCACTGAGCCAGCCCCTAAAGGGGCGTATGATTTCAGCCCCTAACGGCATCGCTAAAGCGATGCCCTGATACAAACCTCGCTTGTGCCACTGCAACAATTTCAACGCACGCGCCAATGTCAACGCCACGGATCGATGGCTTAGTCGCCTGTTGCCTCGGGAGCCGGTTCCTCCATCGGATTGCCGATCTTGTAGCGGGCGAATCTCTGCGCCAGCCGGTCAAACCACAAATACACAACCGGGGTGGTATAGAGAGTGAGCAACTGGCTAAGGAGCAAGCCGCCAACAATCGTAATTCCGAGTGGATGGCGCAGCTCCGAGCCCGTGCCGCCGCCCAGCGCCAGCGGCAATCCGGCGAGCAATGCCGCCATGGTGGTCATCATGATCGGACGGAAACGAAGCAGGCACGCCTGGTAGATGGCTTCTTCCGGCGGTTTGTGCTCCACGCGTTCGGCTTCGAGCGCGAAGTCAATCATCATGATGGCGTTCTTCTTCACGATGCCGATCAGCAGGATGATGCCGATCAGAGCGACAACGCCCAGATCATTGCCGGTCATCAGCAGCGCGAGAATTGCGCCCACTCCAGCCGAGGGCAGCGTGGAAAGAATCGTGATGGGATGAATGTAGCTTTCATAGAGCACGCCCAGCACGATGTAAACCGTGATGATGGCGGCCAGTATGAGCCAGGGCTCGCTCGAAAGCGAATTGTGAAAGGCAGCCGCGGTTCCCTGAAAACTGGTGTTGATGCTTCGCGGCAGGTTGATTTCCTGTTCCGCCTGCGTGATCGCCGTCGTGGCCTCGCCCAGGGAAACGCCCGGAGCCAAGTTGAACGACAGGTTCACCACCGGGAACTGGCCCAGGTGATTGATGGCGAGCGGAGCATTACGCGTTTCGAGGCGGGTAAACGCCGAAAGCGGAACCTGGCTGCTGGGGCCGGTTGCGACAGATGGGGTGGTGGACGACGTATTCGGGCCTGAGAGTCCGGCCGTGGTTGCGCCGGCGCTCGACGTGCCACTGGATGACTTGACGTAGATGCTTTTCAAAGCGTCCGGGGTCAATCGGAATTGCGGATCTACTTCCAGCACGACGTGGTACTGGTTCAGCTGCGTAAACATCGTAGAAACCTGCCGCTGCCCGAACGCATCGTAGAGCGTGTCGTCGATGGCCTGCGGCAGAATACCCAGGCGCGATGCCGTATCCCGATCGATGATCAGGTTGGCCTGCATTCCGTTGTTCTGCTGGTCGCTGGCCACGTCGCGCAACTGCGGCAGGGTTTGTAGCTTTTGCAGAAGCTGCCGCGACCAATTGGCTAATTCGGTTGCGTCGGCGTCCTCCATCGAATACTGGTACTGCGTGCGGCTAACGCGGCTTTCCACGGTGAGGTCCTGCACCGGTTGCATGTAGAGCGTGATGCCCTCGACCTTCGCCAATTCCGGTTGCAGATCGCGAATGATCTCCGACGCAGTCTCCTTGCGCTGATTGCGCGGCTTCAAATTGACCTGAATGCGTCCGCTGTTCGGCGTGACGTTGGTTCCATCGACGCCGATGAACGAAGCCAGGCTGTCGACGTTCCCGTTCTGCAGAATCACCTTTGCCAGTTCCTGCTGCTTTTGCGACATGGCTGCGAACGAAATGTTCTCCGGGGCCTCGGAGATGCCCATGATCACGCCCGTATCCTGCACCGGGAAAAAGCCCTTGGGCACGTATACATAAAGAAGCAGTGTGGCAATCAGCGTCGATACCGTAACCAGAAGAGTGGTGGTCTGATGTCTGAGGATGAACTTCAGGGTGCGGCCGTAAAATGCGATCACGCCGTTGTAGAAGTCTTCCGTGACGCGGTAGAACCATGATTCCTTTTCCGGCTGCCTCGGTTTCAAAAGCTTCGCGCACATCATCGGCGTCAGGGTCAGCGAGACTGCGGCAGAGACCAGAATCGTAACCGCGAGCGTGACGGCGAACTCGCGAAAGAGCCTGCCGACGATGTCTCCCATGAACAGCAGCGGGATCAGCACCGCGATCAGCGAAACAGTCAGCGATACGATCGTGAATCCAATCTGTCCCGCTCCCTTGAGCGCGGCGTCCAGTGCCGATTCGCCTTCTTCCAGGTAGCGATTGATGTTCTCGATCATCACGATGGCGTCGTCCACCACGAATCCGGTCGAGATGGTGAGCGCCATCAGCGTCAGATTGTTCAGGCTGTAGCCGAGCAGGTACATCACTCCGAAGGTGCCCACCAGCGAGAGCGGCACGGCAATGCTGGGGATGACGGTGGCGGAAAGATTCCGCAAAAAGAGGAAGATGACCATCACCACCAGGGCCACCGTCAGCATCAACTCGAACTGCACGTCGTTGACCGAGGCGCGAATCGTCTGCGTACGGTCGATGAGGATTTGCAGTTTGACGGCCGCGGGCATCGAAGCCTGCAATTGCGGAAGAACTTTCTTGATTCGATCGGCCACGCTGATGATGTTGGCCCCGGGCTGGCGCTGAATGTTGAGCAGCACTGCGGGCGTGGTGTTCACCCAGGCCGCCTGTTGTACGTTTTCAGCGCTATCGACGGCCGTGGCCACGTCTGACAAACGCACCGGCGCGCCGTTCCGGTAGGCGACGATCACTCCGTTATATTGCTGACTCGATAACAGCTGGTCGTTAGCGCCAATGGTGAACGATTGCCGCGGACCGTCGATTACTCCCTTGGCCTGGTCCACGTTGGCCGCCATCAGCGCCGCGCGCACATCTTCGAGGCCCAACCCATAGGAGGCCAGCGTGGTGGGATTGGCCTGAACACGAACCGCCGGCTTCTGCCCGCCGCTGATCGAAACCAGGCCGACTCCGGGAAGCTGCGAGATTTTCTGCGCCAGTGCCGTCTCGGCCATATCTTCGATGCGCGACAGAGGCATCGAGTCCGAGGTCAGCGCCATCGTCAGGATGGGCGCATCGGCGGGGTTCACCTTGTTGTAGATCGGAGGATTGGGAAGATTTTGCGGCAGGTAGGTCGTCCCCGCGTTGATCGCGGCCTGCACCTGCTGCTCCTCGACGTCGATATTCTGATCGAGAGCAAACTGCAAGGTGATCAGCGAACTGCCGAACGAACTGGTCGAGGTCATCTGGTTCAGTCCGGGGACTTGTCCGAACTGCCGCTCCAGGGGAGCGGTGACCGAAGACGCCATCACGTCGGGAGCGGCACCGGGATAAAAAGTCATCACCTGGATCGTCGGATAGTCCACCTCGGGCAAGGCAGAGACGGGAAGTTGCCGGTAGGCGACGATTCCGACCAGCATCACCGCCACCATCAATAAAGAAGTAGCAACTGGCCGGAGGATGAAAAGGCGAGACGGGTTCATGACGTTGGTGCGGCTGTACCGGGCTGTGTAGTCGATGGCGAAGACGATTGCGAAGTTTTGGAGTTGCCGGTCGCACTGCGCGTTTCAACTTTCGCGCCGTTCTGCAACTTGTCCTGACCGTCGGTGACCACGAGCTCCCCGACCTGCAAGCCGCTGGCGATTGCGCTTTGATTCGATTGCGTCATCGCGACGGTCACCGTGCGCGCCTCCACCGTCTTGTCGGCCTTCACTACGTAGACAAAACTTCCTTGCGGCCCGCGCTGCACCGCCACGCTGGGAACGATCGTACTGTTCTTGCGCACATCGAGAAGCAGGTGGATGTTGACGAACTGATTGGGAAAGAGCACGCCGTCCTTGTTGTCAAATGTTGCCTTCAGGCGGTCTGTACCGGTCGTCTGATCGATCTGGTTGTCGATGGTCAGCAAGGTGCCGGTGGCCAGCTTGGTTTTGTCGTCGCGATCGTAAGCGTCAACCTTGAGAGTCCCCTGCTTCATTCGCTTCACGACCCCGGGCAGACTATCTTCCGGCAAAGTGAAGATGACCGAGATCGGTTGCAATTGCGTGATCACGAGCATGGCATTGGTGTCGCTGGCGTGAACGATGTTGCCCGCGTCCACCAGCCGCAAGCCGATGTGGCCACTGACCGGCGCCGTGATGTGGCAATACTCGATCTGAAGTTTTGCGTTGTCGATGGCCGCCTGGTCCGCCCGAACCGCGCCTTCGAATTGATCCGCCGTTGCTTTTTGCGTGTCCACTTGCTGCTGCGACATCGCGCCTGACTGCTGCAACAAATCTTTAAACCGTTGATAGTTCAACTGCGCGTCGCGAAGTGAAGCCTGATCCTTGAACAACTGTGCCTGCGCCGACGCCAGTTGTACCTGGTAAGGACGTGGATCGATCAGGATGAGCAGCTCGCCTTTGCTAACCTGTTGCCCTTCGCGAAAGTTTACCTGGAGAAGTTCTCCATCCACCCGGCTCTTCACGCTCACCGTGTTGTAGGCCGTGACTGAGCCTAAGCCAGTCAGATAAACCGGCATGTCCTGCTCGATCGCGGATGCCACTGCGACCGGCACGGCGCGAGTTGTGGCTGCCAGGGCTTGCTTGTCCTTCGAGGAAACGGCGCCCTGGCACCCGCCGAAGGCCAGCAGCAGGAGCAAGGTCCCGCCGAGCTGCATCCACCGCCAATTCGTGTTCCTATTCATAAGAAGGCCGCACAATCGGTAAATTAGTTGCCGTATCGCCGTCTGCCGAACTCAGCAACAGAAAATATTAGACGATCCATCCTCTCCTAAGGTGATGATCTTTGGAAGGCAACGATGGTAAAAGTTTGTAAATCATAGATTTGCGTAAGAAGCGCAACAAGCTATCAAACCCTGCGATGCGTCCAAAGTTGCCCCGGTGGAGCTACGGTTGTACAGCCTGGACCAGCGCCGGCCTCACTTGTTCGCGCTGAATTTCGGAGGCATCCCAGGCGCCGCCCAGAGCCTTCACCAGAAAAACGGAAGTGACCATTTGCTGGCCGAGCAGTTGCGTTGCCAGGCGTTCGTTGTTCAGCAACGTGGATTGCGCGGTAATCACATCGAGATAGGTGGTAACTCCGCCGACATAACGGCTGTTGGCGATGTCAAGCGCGCGGCGCGAGTCAGCGACCGCAGCTTGCTGAGTTTTCGCAGCCTGGTTCAGCAGCGCGAGACCGGAAAGCCCATCTTCCACTTGCTGAAATGCCACCAGCACCGATTCGCGATAGTTGGCGACCGATTCGTCGTAGGCAGCGCGGCTGAGCGCCAGGTTGGCGCGATTGCGGCCGCCATTCAAAATCGGCTGCAGCAAATCACCACCCAGCGACCACATAGCACTCGGAGCGCTTATCAGCGTGGCGATGTCGCGGCTTTCCCATCCGCCCGTCCCGCCCAACGTGATATGCGGATAAAACGCAGTCATCGCCAACCCAACTTGCGCATTTTCGAACGCCATCTGGCGCTCGCTGATGGCCACGTCCGGCCGGCGCTCCAGAATCTCCGATGGAACTCCGGTGGGAATCGCGGGAGGGGTGGCGTCGAACGGCGCCTCTGCCAGGTTGAAAGCCGAGGCGGACTTCCCCGTCAGCACGGCAATGGCATGTTCGAATTGCGCCCGCTGCTGCAGCACGAGCTGAAGCTGGGTTGCCGTTGAATCGAGCAAGGCGGCCTGCTGCGCGACTTCCAGCCCAGAAGCGACTCCGCCTTCGTGGCGATGGTTGACCAGGTCCAATCCTTTTTGCTGGATTTCGACCGACTGCCTTACCACTCCCGCTTCGCGATCAAGTTCACGCAGGTTGAAATAGTCGGCGGCCAGTTCGGCGGTCAACACCAGACGCACATTTTCCAAGTCGGCTGCGCTCCCCTGCAGCGTAGCGTTGGCCGCTTCCAGATTGCGGCGCACGCGTCCAAATAAATCAAGCTCATAGCTGACGGAGAACGGGACGGTGAAATTACTCTGGGTAAAGGGCGGCAATTCGCCGGCCGAAAACGCACGGTTGCTCGAGACTGCCTGGCGCTGCGCGCTGGGATCGGCGCTGAGTGTGGGAAAGTATCCGGCAGAAGCGATTCGCGCCTGCGCCCGAGCCTGAGAGAGGCGATCCTGCGCCGCCGCCAGCGACTGGTTCGCCTGGAGCAGTTCATGCTCCAAGCGATCGAGTTCCGCGTCATGAAATACCTGCCACCACGCGCCCTTGGGAATAGCATCCTTCGGAGCCGCCGTTTGCCACGGCCCTTCGCCTTTCCAAGTGTCGGGAACCTGAGCGGTGGGACGTTTATATCCCGGCCCAACCGTGCAGCCGACGGCGCAGACCGCAAACAGCACTGCGGCCAGCAGTGCTGCATTCATGACTGGAGGGTTTCGCTTCACGAACGAACATCTCCCGCACTCGCCTTGGCAACGTGCACTTGCTGCCCTTCCTCGAGTGAGTCGGACGGGTTGATGATGATCCGATCGCTTACCTCGAGCCCGCCAAGAATTTCGATCGTCGTGCCGAAGTCGCGCCCAATGCTGATCGGGCGCAAGTGTACTTTGCCGTCTTTATCGACGACCGCCGCCTGCGGGCCCTCGGCACGGAAAAGCATGGCATTTACGGGAATCGTAATCCGCGGAACGGACGTCCCCGTCGCAAAATGCACCTGCCCGAAAGAACCAGGAAGCAGCCTGCCATCTTTGTTGGGAACATCTACTTCCGTATTCAGGGTGCGGGTTGCGGGATCGATGGCATCGGCGGTGCGAGCCACGACTCCCATAAACTTCTGGCCGGGAAATTCCTGCAGCGTAACCGTGGCCCTAACCCCAACCTTCATGGACGGCGCATACGCCTGCGGCACACTGACGTAAACCCGAAGCGGATCGACGCGCGCGATATCGAACAGCTCTTTGCCAGTCGCCTGCGCCCCGGAGTTGATGAGCGCGCCCGGGTCGACATTGCGCCGCGTAAGCACGCCCGAAAAAGGAGCGTACACGTTTTTAAAAGACTCGAGTTGTTCAAGGCGGCGAACATTCGCATCCGCCGCCGCCAAGTTGGCGAGCGCCTGCTGGTATCCGCTGGCTTGCTGATCGGCTTCCTGCTGCGACACGGAGTCGGACTTGCGCAGATTGGCCCAACGATCCGCGGAGATCTTCGCCAACTCGAGTGCGGACTTGACCTGCTCGCGGGCGGCTCGGGCCTGTGACAGCTCCTGATCGACTTCCGGAGTGTCAATCGCCGCCAGCAGTTCCCCTTTCTCAACCTTGCTGCCTATGTCCTTATACCAGCGCAAGAGATAACCGTTGGTTCGGGCAAAAATCGGAGACTCTATAAAGGCCTGCAGATTTCCGGGCAATACCAGTTCGTCGGTTCCAGACTCGGATGCGGGCTGCACGATCGCCACGGTTGGAACCGCAACGGCTTCGGTTTCTTTCGCCAGCGCATCCGCTTCGCTCTTCCGATTCAGAAACGTAACCGCGCCGGCCGTAATCAGGACGAGGAGCGCGGCGCCGACCAGAAGCTTTGCCCGGCTGGCTGGAGCGGAACCTCGATCAGACGGCTGATCAAAAGGCCGACCGGTCTGCGTCTCGTTCTGCTGCATTGTTACAGGCGGTTGTATTGGCATGATGGCGATCTCCAACAAATTCTCTATTCTCGCTCTGACTGCAGCCGCGCCTCGCGGCGGCCATGAATCATCGTAAATACACTGGGCACGAAAAATAAGGTGGCTACGGTTGCGAAGAGCAGGCCACCAATCACGGCGCGGCCCAGCGGTGCGTTCTGCTCACCGCCCTCTCCTAAACCCACCGCCATCGGCAGCATGCCGATAATCATGGCGAGGGCCGTCATGAGTACAGGCCGAATGCGCGTGTGGCCGGCTTCAAGCGCCGCCTGCAGTGCGGGCACGCCGGCATCCATGCGGTCGCGAGCAAACGAAACCAGCAGAATCGAATTCGCGGTCGCCACCCCCATGCACATGACCGCGCCCGTCAGCGACGGAACATTGAGCGTGGTGCGCGTAATCAGCAAGAACCAGCAGATTCCCGCCAGCGCTCCCGGCAGCGCGGTAATGATGATAAAGGGATCGAGCCACGACTGAAAGTTGACCACGATCAGCAAATAGACGAGCACGATGGCTCCCAGAAGGCCAAAACCCAGCCCCAAGAACGAGGAGTGCATGGTCTCGATCTGCCCGCGAACCGCAATCTCCGTTCCACGCGGCAGATGGTTCTGAAAGGGCTTGAGCGCCTCCATGATGTCCGATGCCACTCCGCCCAGATCGCGCCCCTGCGTGCTGGCGTACACATCGATGACCGGCTGCACGGCGTAATGGCTGACCACGGCAGGACGCGCCACCGGCGTGAGTTGAGCCAGATTGCCGAGCACCTGCGGGGCCTGGGCGCCGGCACCGTTCACCGGGGTGTTCATCAAATCCTGCAATGACGTCATGCGATACTGCGGCGTCTGAACAGCAATGTTATAGGTCACACCGTTCCTTGGATTCAGCCAAAAATTCGGAGCCGTCTGGAAGCTTCCACTCAAGCTGACCAGCACGCTCTGGGCGACTTCCTGGGCATTCAGTCCGACTTGGTTGATGCGCGTGCGGTCCATATTCAGGTAGAGAGTGGGCAGACTCATCATCTGTTGCACATGCACGTCGGCGGCCCCGGGAATCTGGCGTAGCCGATTTGCAATCTTCTGCGCGATGTCGTAGTTCGCGCGCATATTGGCGCCCATGACCTGGACGTCGACCGGCGCGGGCAATCCAAAATTGAGAATTTGCGAAACGATGTCGGCGGGCTGGAAGAAGAACTCCACGCCCGGAAAGCGCGCTGGGAGTTCGCGGCGCAACCTGCGCACATACTGCGCCGTGGCATGATGGTGTTCCGGGTTCAGCGCGATCAGAACCTCGGCATCGCTTGTCCCAATCACTCCCGAGGTGGAGTAGGAGAGATTGATGCCCGAGTAGGGGACGCCGATGTTGTCGAGCATCGTCTGCAGTTCTTCCTTCGGAATCTCGCTGCGCAGCACTTGCTCCACTTCGTCGCAGAGGCGGGCGGTCTCTTCGACGCGCAGGCCGGGCCGGGCGCGAAAGTGCAGACGAATCAAGCCGGCATCCACTTGCGGGAAGAAGTCTTGTCCCAGAAAAAACGCCAACCCCAGCGACAAGAAGCAAAAAAGCACAAAACCGGTGGCGATTAGTTTTCGGTGTTCAAGCGCGGATTCCAGCAGTTGCCGGTAGCTGTCGCGGAAGCGTTCAAACCCGCGCTCGAAGCTTCGCTGGAATTTTCCCAGAAAACTTTTCGGTTCGGCGGCGCGATGCTCGTGCCCGCGCATTATATACAGCACCATGGTCGGGACCAGAGTTCGCGACAGCAGGTACGACGCCAGCATGGCAAAACACACCGCTTCCGCCATGGGAACGAAAAGAAACTTCGCGACTCCGGCCAAGAAGAACATCGGCACGAACACAATGCAGATGCACAGCGTCGAGACGAACGCAGGCACCGCAATTTCTTGCGCGCCATCGAGGATGGCCTGTCTCATCTCCTTGCCCATGGCCAGGTTGCGCTCGATGTTTTCGATGGTCACCGTCGCATCATCCACCAGAATGCCCACCGCGAGGGCCAGTCCTCCCAGGGTCATGATGTTGATGGTCTGGCCC
>JBAVVP010000020.1:0-14608 GCA_049697355.1 Terriglobales bacterium | reverse complement strand
GTTTATTTCCGCCTCGCAAGCGAGAAAGGCCTTAGGGGGTGGTAGTAAGGAACAGGATTGGAGCCCTGCAAGCGCCCCCCCCTGCATGGAAGAGATACATAGCAGCGGTAAGGTAGCGCGCCACTGGGTCTGCCGCTACAACGGTTGCGAGGATTCCTGAGCGACCCGGTGTCTCCCCTCTGCCCGCGAAGCTCGCAGTCTCTGAGACTGCCGGCGCATCAAGAGAAAGTGCCGCGGCCCGATTCAACGGAGGCCCCGTGCCTGCCTCCGCCTTGGTCGATTGAGCCATCTGCGGATCCGTCTTGTGGCAGTCTGCGGAGTCATTCGGGAAATCCACAAACAAAGTCAGCCCCAGGAATTTTGTGGTGTCGCGGAAAGCCGCACGGGAATGCGTACTGCACATGTCTTTCAAGTCATACGTTGCCGGCTCAATGGCAAAGCGAATAGTTGGCGTGTCGAGCTGGAGAAGCAGGGGGTTGAAGGTGCCGGTGTCGGGAGTGCCCGCCAGCGAGAAACCGTTCAGAGTGCTGACGGTGTACCGGAACGACACTTGGGTGGCGTAGTTCTGCTCGGTCGCAGCTTCGGGAACGTATTTTGCGCCGACGCGACTGCGGAATCTTCTGGCGGCTACGTAGGCTTCGGGCTTGGGCAGGCGAATCACGTAGCGGCCCGACTTGTCATCGAGCGCGTGTTGCAGGCTCTTGGCGTCGATCTTGGCCTGGGCGAAGCTGGGATCGAGCGACCCGGAAAAAGCGGCGCCATGGGCGGGGACGGAAAGATCGTAAGTTCCGGCGGCCAGCACCGAGTCATTGGATGCAGCTATGTAAAGATCACGATGAGCTTTCGTCTTCGGCGCGAGAGCCAGGACGCTGTTGGGGTCTTTCGGGTCATCGACGATGGCCCACGGACCTTCGAAGACTACGAAAACTTTCTCGGAGGCGGCCTTGGATTCAGCTGCCGGAGTTGGTGGTTGAGATTGTTGACAGGCAACAAGGAAGAGCGTAGCCAGAACAGCGCTGGCCAACGCAGCCAGGGGGCGGGTGAAGCAGCGTTCGGTTCGCATCGGGGTCTCCTGTATTGGGGATGGTTTCATAGAATGCCTTTCCAGTTCGGAAGTTGGCGTCCCTTAGCGGCTAAGGCCGTCGATGGAGGCAAGCAAGTTATCGCACCGCTGAAGCCCTCCACCCCATCACGCCAAAAACCGGGCGTGATGGGGGCCCCGGCGCTGCGCCGCCCAAAATCAAATGCGTCTTTCCGCATGGTGCGAAGCCGTGCTCTACCCAAAACGGATTTATGAAACCAGCTTAGAAACTAGGGTCGTCCGTACGCCGAAAAAGCCGACCAGTAATAAGGGTGCGCGGTGCGCGGGTTGGCCAGCATTTTCAGCGCGGTCTGGCGGAGCGCTTCGGAAACAGGCTGACCGGATAGTGCGTTATGGTAAAAATCGTTGGCAAAGCCACGGGTCTCGACCGAGTCCACTGCCCAGCGGCTGGCGACCACGTGGGGCACACCCGCACGCAGAAGAGCATCGGTAACGCTGTTGAATCCGTTGGATCCGCCGCTGCCGGAAGCCGTACTGCAGGCCGAGAGCACCGCCAACTGCAAGCGTTGCAGGTGAAGCTGCCGCAGCGCGGCTGCGTCCAACAGGCGCGGCGTGTGCGTTTGTCCTTCCCCGCTTCCCAGCATCAGGCCCGTTCGTTCGGGAGTAGCCAGCGAATGTCCGGCAAAATGGAAAACCGCGGCCTCGCGCAGTTCGCTCCTGATCACACTCAGAGTGGCTTCTCCGCCTTCGAGCACGCGGACGGAATGAAAGCGGCGCGCTACGGCGTCCGCTTCCGCCGCTACATCGGGAAGAGGAATGAGTCCATCCGCCGGCGATGAAGCGGTGCTGCCCACCACCAGGGCCGGCAGGTCTGCGGATAGGCCGGTATCGCTGCGCAGCCGCGCCTGCGAATCCTGGCCCAGGGAATGGACGATGGGTCCGCGTTCGAGCAAATAGTGATCGTTCGAATCCAGCAGAGCTTCGAAGGGCACACGGGCCATCCATCCCTCTGCCTCGATCACGAGCGTGCGTCCCGGCGCGAGGTGTTGTTCCACCGGAGCAATGAGGGCGCCATACAGGCTTCTGGCATCGCGGCGCAAGGCGCTCAACTCTGATCCTGGGTCGGAAGACGAATCGTAAAATCTTTCCGCCAACTCGTGCAGGCCATCGGTAGGTTTCGGAATCCAGCTCCCGTTGATACCGCGATCGTCATACACCCAGATGGCCAGGCCGTCGGGGAGCGCGGCATAGGCGAGCACAGTCTCATTTGCAAGGAGCGGAAGGCGCGGCTCGATTCGTGATGGGGCTGGCAACGGTGGGTTCGTCATAGTTCGGTAACCCGATTGGTGCGGGCCGACATCGTCAACCACGCGTTGCGGCGCCCCCAGGTACCATTCATACGTCTCCAGTGCATCCTGCGAACGCCCCTGCACAAGTTCCGCTTCGACCATTGCGAGATACGCCGGAGCTGCGTCCTTGCTCCAGCTTGTGCGTTCCGCTTCGGACCTGAGGGACGCAAGGCTTTGTTCCGCCAAGGCAATCGCGGGCCGGAGGGCCTGCTCGGCTTCGGGCTCCCGATGTCGGCGGAGTTGCAGTTCGCCGAGCGTGGAATAGAACATCTGCACGAGAAAGTTGTTCGAAAGCGGGCGAACCTCGTCTTGTATGCTCGTCAGACGCGCAATGGCATCATCAAAGCGGCCCAATTGCGCTCTCAGTTGAGCGGCTCGGATCCCAGTCTCGAGAGCATCGGTGCGGTTGGCCTCAGTGCGCGGGGCAGCCGCAAAAAGCCGTGCAGCCTCGGCGTATTCCTGTTCGGCAATATGGGGCAGACGGGCGGCCGTCGCCGCATCCGCCATCAAACTGTGAGCCATGGCGCGCTGTAGGAGTTCTTCGTCGGAGTCGATCAATGCCACCGCTTCGCGCCAGATTGCAACCTGAAAGTTCGGCCGGCTCGAAGCTTCAGCTACATAAGCCAGCCCATAGTAAAGGCTGTACCCTCGCCGGGCCGGAATCTGCCCTGACCAATAGCGCTCCAGACCCATGCTGGCAATTGCCGAAGCGCCGGCCTGATCGCCCGTAAAACGCCTGTCGTCTGCAGCGAAAAACACGGCCCGCAGATAGAGTCCACCGTACCCGCTCTTCTGTGCCTGGTTCATCGCACTCAGCGCGGCTCGTTCGTCCGCTCCAATGTCTCCCATCAGCAAGGAGCAGACCCCCTTCTCCAGCCCAAGCTGAACCTGCAACCAAGGATAGGAATGTTCTTCGGACTCCTTTAGCGCAGCCGTTGCCTGTTGCCGACACGCTTCGCTGCGCCGGTCGATCTGCGCCGCGAAAATCTGTTCGAACTGCGCGCGAAGTACGCCCGCCATGTTGCCGGAAGCGCGGAATAATTGTTCGGCACGATCCGCCTGCTCGCGGGAGACGCCGTAGTCGCCGGCGTCATTCGCTTTGACCGCGCGGGCGAGCGCGGTTACGGCTGGCGGAAAACTTGGGGCGGAGGAGCCGCGAAGAAGATCAGCCAGCCAGAGGTCGCCATGTTGCCGGCGGGTCAGGTCCGCCAAAAAAAAAAGCGCCTGGGCGGCTTGCGGGTCGGCTTTGGTCTTTGCTCCATTGGCCCTGGCTTCGGGAAAAGCCTGGGGCAACCAGGAACGGATCGCTTCCTGCAGATATTCTTCGACACGCTGGTCGACTTCCGTGCGCAGGCTGGCGCTGCTGGCCGCGTCCGCCACTTGGGCGGGAGAGTGCAGCGGCTTTGCGTCGCTCTCGTGCTTTTTCAAGATTTCGCGCACGGCGTCGGCGTGGTTGCGGCCTTCTTCCGCCCATGGCGAGCCCGGATCGACGCGCAGGTAATGCTCCCAGTCGTCGAGTGCCTGGTGATACAAAAACTGGTGTTCCGCGACCAGGGCGCGATTAAAGAGCGCAACCGGATCGTCGGGGCGCAGTTTCAAAGCCTGGCTCAGATACTCGTATGCCGCGCCGAGATCGTCCTTGCGGGCTTCCTGCTGGGCACGCTGGAAGTAAGCGGTGGCGAGGTCAGTCATCAGAGCGGATGAGTCCGGCTGCAACTCCAGAGCGCGGCGCAAAGCCTCCACCGCCGCGTCGTACTTGCCTTCCAGCAAGTCGGCCTGCGCCTGCGCATGAAGCCAGGAGGGATCGGAGGGATGGGATTCGAGTTGGCTGGCAATCAGATCTTCCGCTTTTAGCAGCGCTTGCGAACGGCTGGCAAAGGAGGCTGCCGGTCCGCGCGACACGCGCAGGGGGGCATAATCGGCGCCCGCGATTCTGAGTTCGAGGGTGCGCTGCTCCGTATACGCGCGGGCGAGAAGATGGCCGGCCCTGGCAGGTTGGTTGCGTTGGACGACAACCCACCATCCCACGCCAACCACGGCAGCTAGAAGAATAGCCGCAGCCATCGTGGATGCAAGGCGCGGAACGACTAGCTTCCAACGCCACCACGGTGCCGATTGCGAATCCCCGGAATGCGCCGTCCCGGCGATTCGCTGGGCCAGTCGCTGCTGCCACTCCGCGCGCACACTCTGGAGGGTCGCGATATGTTGGCGCTCCGCCGCGGTGATGTCGCGGTTCAAATCGGTTAATTCGGCGACGGCTTCGCGCAACAACGGGCCACAAGAATCGCAGCGGCTGGCGTGTTCGATGTGGGCAAGCGTCTCGTTGGCAGGAGTCAGCCCGCCGGCAATCTCACGCCAGACCGCCTGGTCCGGACACTCACTGTTGTGGGGGGCGGACTCAGCCGGTCTTGCGCCCCTTACTTGACGACCTAAGAGATAGTCCAGCGACACCAGTTCTTCGAATTGCTTCCGGCAGGCCGGACAGGCGGCAAGATGAGCGTGCAGATCCGACGCGTGCACTGCGGCTTCCGCGCGCGGGCGAGATTCCTCCAGCAGTTTCGCCAGGTCCGCCGCTTCCAGATGCCCGTTGGAATTCTTATCCAATACTAACTCCTAATATCTCAGAACGATTTTGTCTATCCAAAACCTTCACTTCGCGGCTGCGGACTCGAATTGATAATGTGACTGCGAATCATGGCTACCAGGCGCATGAGGACGCTTTCCACTCCCTCGGTGGTCAGTCCGATCGAGGGGATGGCTGCAATCTCACTGGCGGTCAGGCCTTGGCGGTGGCGGAGCCAAAAAATCGTGCGCTTTCTTTCCTGGTCTTTGCCCGCCGTAAGCTGAGTCAGGATCTTGTCGACCTGCGCGATCTGAAGGCGCTGGCTTACCGCATCCCAGCAGTCGGTGCTGGCGGTTTTCGGGTCGACCGGGACCTGGTCCATGAGCGCTTCGGTTTGCCCCGCACCCCGCTTGGCGGCCAGCGCCGCCTTGAAATGATCGTGGACGACGTTGGCCGCAACCACCTTCAGAAACCCATAAATGGAATCTTCGTGGTAAGGCTGGAACGAACGCAATAAACGGCAATGGTTCTCGCAGAGCTTCAGGTAGGCGTCCTGGATCAAGTCGTCCAGTTGAGGGCGGGAGGGTTCGCCCCAGCGGCGGGCGGTGCGCAGCGCCGCGGCGGCGATCACTCCATGGAATCGCCGGACAAACTCTGCCCACGCCAGCTCGTCTTTCGAGCCCGCGCAGGCTGCGATTAGTTCTGTCGACGAGAACTTCGCGTAGCGCGTCAAGCATCCACCCTTAGCGGCTGAAGCCGAAACATTGGCCGAGCGATACGGCACGGCGGAAAGGTATCTGCCGCGCCGCAGCCCCTAAAGGGGCATCTGACACCGGACAACTTACGGTATCGCTAAAGCGATACCCTGATACGAAGCCAGATCCTGATACGAAGCCGCGTTTTCCGCAGCCGGAAAAAACCGCGTCCTTCCTGATCCTCACCGCACTGGCGTGAATCATCCGGACTAGGCCAGCAGCTTGGCCGCTTCCTTGGCGTAATAAGTCAGAATGATGCTGGCGCCGGCGCGGCGGATGGAGATGAGCGATTCCATCATCACGCGGTCGCGGTCGATCCAGTGGTTGCGGGCCGCGGCCTCGATCATGGCGTACTCGCCCGAGACCTGATAGGCGGCGAGCGGCAGGTCGAAACGGTCGCGGGCGGCGGCAATCACATCCAGGTAGGGCAGGGCCGGCTTCACCATGATCATGTCCGCGCCTTCTTCAATGTCCAACTCGATCTCGCGCATGGCCTCGCGAACGTTCGCCGGATCCATCTGGTAGGAACGCCGGTCGCCAAACTGCGGCGCGGAATCCGCGGCCTCGCGGAACGGACCGTAGAAGCCGGAAGCGTACTTCGCGGCATAGGCAAGAATCGGAGTATTTTCGAAGCCCGCTTTATCGAGCGCGGCGCGAATCGCGCCCACCCGTCCATCCATCATGTCGGAGGGCGCGATGATGTCGACGCCGGACCGCGCCAATGAAACTGACGTGCGCGCCAGCAATTCCAGGCTCGCGTCGTTTAGGATTTCGTACTCCGCCGAAGCCGCATGCGCCGCAGCCGCAGCCATCCGTTCGATAACCTTTTCTTTTTCCTTGGGACTCGTGACCGTTCTCGCCATCGCCTTGGGCACATCTCTTGCAGCCGCGCCCAGCGATTGCGGCCTGCCGGCTTGCGCGACGATGCCGCAGTGCCCATGCGACATGTACTCGCAGAGGCAAACATCGGCTATCACCAGCACGTCTCGCACTTCACTCTTGATGGCGCGCGCCGCCCTCTGCACGATGCCATCCTCGGCCCAGGCGCCGGTGGCCACTTCGTCCTTTTTCTCGGGAAGTCCGAACAAAATTATTGAAGACACTCCCAAAGCACGCGTCTCGCGCACCTCCTTCACGGCTTCGTCTACCGAAAGGTTGAAGACGCCGGGCATGGAGCGCACTTCTTTCCGGATTCCCGTTCCGGGGCAAATGAACAGCGGATACACGAAAGATTCGGGCGTGAGCCGGGTCTCGCGGACCAGGGTGCGCAGGGTTTCAGTGCGCCGCAAGCGACGGAGGCGGTTGGTGGGGAATGCCATAGCAGGCAATTTTAGCAGCCGCAGCCTGAATCACTTCGACAAAAACCGCTCCCCGTCCCCGCGGATATGCGCCTTGCCGCGCCTTCGGAGACGGGGCAATCCCCGCCCCTACCGGTCTTTTTGAGGAGCAAGAACCGTTACCGTAGTGACCACCCAGGTCACCGATCCGTCATCTAAACGTATCGCGGCGAACGTCGTATCATAGAAAATCATGTCTCTGCGCCCCATCCCGGCGTTCCTCTGCGGAGTTGGTCTGCTGCTGGCCTTCGTTCTGGCTCCCGCAGTGTTTCCCAACCCTTTCTTTCGGACCGCCATGGGTGACCTGGTCCCGCTGCTGGTGATCGCGGCGGCTTGCATCCTCTCCGCCAGAAACGCCTGCGACAGCCGTGGGCATACACGCCTGTTCTGGAGTCTGATGACGGTGGGCCTCGTCATGTGGGGTTTCAACCAGGCCATGTGGGTATGGGTTGAAGTGGTGGTTCGCAAGCCGTTGCCCGACCCTTTCGCGGGAGATATCGTGTTGTTCCTGCACGTGGTCCCAATCATGGCGGCGGTCGCCCTGCAGCCGCATCAGGCCGAGGAGCGCGAGGGGCTGTTGCCCAGCACGCTGAATGTCCTCATGGTGCTGGTGTGGTGGGTGGTGGTGTATGCCTTCTTCGTTTTTCCCGACGAATACCTGATCACCAATGTGCAGGTGTACACCGTGCGCTGGGATGTTCTGTATGCGATCGAAGGACTGATGCTGGCTGGCGTGTCGGCATGGGGGTTCTTCAACAGTTCGGGGGCATGGCGTGAACTCTATCGCAGCATTTTTTTCGCCAGCAGTCTTTACGCAGCCTCCTCGGAAGCCATGAATGCCGCGATCGCGCGCGGCGCCTACCGGACCGGCGGAATCTACGATCTTCCGTTCCTCGCCGCGATGTTGGGTTTTCTCTGGGTCGCCATCGACGGTCGACGCCGTCTTCCCGATACGCTTCACAACACCCAGGCGGTTCCCGAGAGCGCGCGTGCCAGCCGCTGGGTCGCTCCTCTGCTTGCCAAGCTTGCCCTGGTCTCTTTGCCCGGCATGGCCTATTGGGCGCTGTTCCTGAACCACGACCAGCCGTATCTAAGCCGTGTCCGTTTCGCGGTGGCGATGGGCGGGGTCGCCGCGCTGGCCTTTGTCGTTTTCCTCAAGCAGCACCTGCTCGACCAAAGACTGGTGCGGCTGCTCAAGCATTCGCGCCGAAGCTTCGACACCCTGCAGCGTTTGCAGGGAAGGGTGATCCAACAAGCCAAGCTGGCTTCGCTGGGAGAACTGGTTGCGCTGGCTGCCGGCGAACTGGAGTTCCCGCTCTCGGCCATTCTCGCCAACTCGGAACGCATGGCCGCCAGCAGCAACCTGAGCCGCGAGCAACTCTCAAACGCGCAGAAAATCGGACAGCAGGCTCGCCGCACTAGCGAACTGGTCGGCGATCTGCTCAGCTTCGCCCAGCAGACTCCCGGAGAAAAAAGTCCTGTCGAACTGAAACCGCTTTTGCAGCGGGCGGTGCAAATGGAAGGCTTCAAGCTGGAAAACAAACGGATCAGCCTGACCGTGGAAAGCAGATCCAGTTCCAACACCAGTTCCAGTTCCAAAGACGCGCTGCTTCGCGTCCTTGGCAACCCCAACCAACTCTTGCAGGCCTTTCTTCAGATTGTCGAAAACGCCGTGGACGCATTACAGGAAACCGGCGGCGGGCGTCTCCAGGTTTGCCTGTGGCGCGAGGGCAACGAAGTGGTCGTGCAATTCGCCGACAGCGGCCCCGGCCTGCGCGATCCCGAGCGCGTCTTCGATCCTTTCTACACCACCAAGCCAGTCGGCAAGGGCACCGGTCTGGGACTCAGCGCGACGTACGGCGTGATCCAGGATCACAAGGGACAAATCACCTGCTACAACCGGCCCGAAGGCGGAGCTGTGTTTGAAATCCGGCTGCCCGTCCTCAGAGCGACCGCACCCTTCGCCGAGGCGGCTCGGGTCTGACCAACTTCTCTACACTATCCTCCACTGGCCACGATCGCATCCGCCACGCTCGCGGCCTCGACCGCAAAGCGCACGTCGTGGGTTCGAATGATGTGCACTCCCTTTAGGATCAACGCGGCTTCCGCGGCTAGCGTCCCGTAAAGGCGCTGGGCCGCCTCCACATCTCTGTTCTTATCCTTATCCTTGCCGGCGCGCGCCAGGGTTCGTCCGATAAATGACTTGCGCGACACTCCTGCCAGCAACGGGAATCCAATCTGCTGCAGTTCCGCGAAGTGCGCCAGCAGCGGATAGTTCTCCTCGAAGTTTTTTCCGAACCCGAATCCCGGATCCAGCAACAGGCGATCGCGCTTGATCCCCGCCAGCGTCGCCGTCTCCGCCCATTGCCGCAATTCCCGCTTCACCAGCAGGACCGGATCGCCAATCGGAGGCAGCATCCGCCATTCCTCCGGCCGTCCGCGGGCGTGCGTCAGCACGGCTCCCACTTTGAGTTCAGCCAGGGTCTTGGCCATCTTCGGGTCCCAACGGAAACCGCTGACATCGTTCACAACTTCCGCCCCCAGATCCACCGCCGCCCGCGCCACGCTTGCTTTGCTGGTATCGACGCTGACGACCGCATCCGGCCGCCGGCGCTTCAGATCCCGAATCACCGGCAGCACCCGCCGGCGCTCTTCTTCTTCGGACACCGGTTCCGTCGCGCCGGGCCGCGTTGACTCCCCACCCACGTCGATGATGGCCGCGCCGTCTTCGAGCAACTGCTCGGCGCGGGCCACCGCCTTTTCAGCATCGATGTAGAGTCCACCGTCGGAAAACGAGTCGGGTGTGACGTTCACGATGCCCATGATCAGAGTGCGCCGTCCCAACTCCAGGACTCGACTGCCCACCTTCCACTGAAATATCGCTCGCATGTTGCCGCTATTCTAGAGCAGGACCGCGTGATTGTTACTGCGGTCGCTCCATCCGGTTCTTTTGGGAGATGGCGAGATGGCTTCCAGATTTCTTCTTCCCGGCGCGAAGGGAATTGGCAGGCGTTTTCGTTTTATGGGGTGGAAGCCAACTTCGACTGGGCTCACCGCTCACCCCCTCGGCGATGTGTTGGGTCCAACTCAGAAGGATGGGTCCGTGGCTCGCGAAGAACTGCATCGTGACTCCGGTTTCCACTCAAATCCTCTGCGTCGTCACGGGGAAGGACGACGCGGAGGTTTTTTGTTTTCGCCTAAGTTCTGTGTGGGGACGGGCGTCCTCGCCCGTCCAAGCCGAGCGAAGCTCGGCAGCTGCCCGGGGTCGCCGCGACTTTGGGATTTCCAATCGTCGAAACCTTCCGCTTCTCATCATCCTTCCCACACAAAGGCGTCAAACACCCTCGTCGATTCAAATCCGATGCGCTTATAGAGGGCAATCGCCCGGTCATTCGCCTCGGTTACGGTCAGCGAGATGAAATGAAATCCCCGCCCGCGCAAGTTCCGGGTGGTAGCGGCCAGCATGGCTTCGCCAAGGCCGGCGGAGCGGTATTCCGGAAGCACACACACCTGCGTGATGTGGCCGACATCGGGGCGCACCTGCGAGCACAGGATGAGGCCGACCGGCGTGCGCGTACGGCGATCGACGACGACAAACGAGGCCTGAGGATCGAAAGTCCCGCACCCTGGAAAGCGCACAATGTTGTTCAAAAAGCGCAGCGAGCCGGTGAGCGTGCGGTACTGATCGTTGATCTCGGAATCGACGTGACCGCGGTAGGCGGCGGTAATAAGGGCGGCGGCGCCCTGGTATTCCTGTTCCGACCACCCGCGAATTTCGAACTGCGGCGGAAGCGGCGGCGCGGTCTGTGGGTGTTTGCCAATATCGAAATTCATGAACACCCGGGGATGCCGGCTGAAGCCCTGCTGCAGGAAGGGCTGCGAAACCTCTCCCGTGTGATGCGTCAGCAGCTGCGCCTCCACGCGATGAATGCCGGGCGACTGCTGCAGGGTTTCGATGACGTGAGTGAGCAGGCGTTCTTCGACCTCGTGGCGACCCGAATTGCGGCCTCCGTTGCGGACCGAGTCGCGCACAAAGAGGTCGCCAATTACGCCCTTGCTCTGCTCGTACACAAAGAAGGAGTAGCCGAAGATGCTGCCCCGTTCAATGGCGGCGTACCCAGGGAGAATCTTGGCGTCCATGTAGCGCAGAATCATCTCCGCGGAAGTGGAGTAGTCCCACGCGAGCAGGCGTCCCCACACGGCGATCTCGTCTTCCAGCAGCGGCCGAAGGTCGGCGGACGCGAAGTGTCGGAGATCGAGGATTTCCATAAAAACCAGGTCTCAGGTCTCAGGTCTTAGGTCTTAGGTCTTAGGAAAACCATGCGCCAGATGAGCTCCAAGGTTTCCCTAAGACCTAAGACCTAACACCTGAGACCTTTCTTTCACTTTTCCACCCAGTACAGATCTACCTTCTGCGCCGGGATGCTGGTTAAGTATGATACGCGGCGTCCGGGAACGAATTGCGCGACTTGCGACTGCGTACCTTGTGCGGCAACCACCACGTGCGGCGCGGCCGGGACGTTCCCGCTTTCGTAAGGTTGCGCCGGACGATTCAGATAAAACTCAAGGCCGTATTCCTGCACGCGACTGAGACGGTAGAGGGCGATGGGGACCGGCTCGTGCGAAAACGCTTGAATGGCTCCGGCAATCGGCCGCGCGGACTGGGTGGCGTCGATCATGGGCGCGGCGAGACGAATGATGGCCCCTACGCTGACCACCACGGCGAACATCGTGACCCGGCTCAACAGGCGGAGTCCGGCGCGGGAGAGAAGCACGGCGGTAATGGCCAACGCGAAGACTGCAGCAACGGCCGCACCAACAGAGGTACCGGTTCCCCAGAGCAGGTGGCGATGGGTGGCAAGGAACCCCGCCGAGAAAGCGGCGAACACCAGCAGTCCGCAGAGGACTCCGTGAGCCGCGGCAAACAGAGGCGAAACTCTTTCTTCTTCCTCCACGCTGCGGCGGGCAGCGAGATATTCCGCAACCAGTAGAGCTCCGGCAGGCACCGCGGGCAGAATGTAGCCCGGCAGCTTCGATTGCGACGCGCTGAAAAATAAGATGGGCACGAACATCCAGACGACTAGAAACAGCGGCCAGGAATCTTCCGGATTTGAGAAAGCCTCCTTGCCTTCGGACCAAATCAAGCGAGCGCGCTCGGCAACCGCGACGATGAGCGCGAGCGTCCAGGGCATCATGGCCAGCAGGAACACGGGCAGGTAAAACCAGAATGGCTGGGGGTGATGATAAAGATTCTTCGAAAAGCGAGCGAGGTTCTGTTCGAGGATGAAAAACCGGAAAAATCCCGGATTTCGCAACTGGACGGCGATGTACCAGGGCAACATGGCGGCGAGATAGAGGACGATGCCGGGAATCCAGAGGGTGCGGGGTAGGGCGTGCCAGTCGCGCCTTATTGCAACGAAAAGAAAGATGATCACCGCCGATAACGCGGGCGCGACCGGCCCCTTGGCCAAGGTCCCAAGCGCCACAAAAATGTAAAAGGCCGCGAGATAAATGTTCCGCTGGCTTTCGTACCAGGCATACCAGCCAAGCAATGCGATGGCAAAGCAGGCGGCCAGCGGCATGTCGGTCGCCGCGGCGTGGGCAAATCCAACCACGGCGGCGCAACTTGCCGTGATCAGGGCGCCATCGAGTTCACTGCCCGGCCGGAAGCGCCGAAGAAAAAAGTAGATGGCCGCGATAAGCATCGCCGCGTCGAACGCGCTCGGTAGCCGGGCAGCTTGTGCCACACAATCTGGCAATGTACAACCCGAGCACCTGCACCGATCGCTGATGCCGGCGGCGCGGAACGACACCATCGCCTGCCAGTAATAAAGGACTGGCTTTTCGAGCCACGGTTTGCCTTGCAGCGTAGGGGTGATCCAATCGGAGCGATCGAGCATTTCGCGCGCGATTTGCGCATAGCGGGGTTCGTCGGCGCCGACCAGTCCGAAGGCGCCGAGACCATAGAAAAAAAGAAATCCGCAGAACGCCGCCAGCAGCAACAGGTCGGTGCGGGTTTGCGGATTTGTTTTCTGCTGATTCATGCAAATACGACTTGTATCAGGGTATGCCTTCAGGCATACCGTAGTTGCCGTTTTACGGATGCGCCTTTAGGCGCTGCGCTTGGCGCTCAACTGGAGGATGAGTTCGCGTTCCAGACTACGGCTTCCGCGCGCAGGCGGTCGACAATTCGCGACACGGCGACGGCCAGAGGCCCTTCGATCGAACACCCGCTGGCGCACTTGTGGCCGCCGCCGCCGAAATACTCGGCCACAGTGGAGACATTCACTTCTCCCTTGCTGCGCAAGCTGACGCGAAAGCGGCCATCGGGCAGCTCGCGAAAGAAGATCGCGACCTGCACGTCCCCAATGGAGAGCGCGTAGTTGACCAGGCCCTCGCAGTCTTCTTCGCGGGCGCCGAAACGCTGCATCTGTTCTTGCGTGACCCAGATCCAGGCCAGCGGCCCTTCGCGATGCAGGTTAGAAAGCGCCGCGCCGAGCAGCCGAAGCTTGGCCGTGGAATGTCCAAAATAGATATGGCGCGCACAAAGCGCGGGGTCGGCGCCGGCCAGCACAAGTTCGCGCGCCACCGTGAACGTGTGCTCGTTCGTGCCTTCGAACATGAATGAACCCGTGTCGGTCATGAGCCCGGTGTAGAGGCAGGTGGCAATGTCGCGATCGACGGGCACGCAGGCCAGCCGGGCTAAACGAAAAACCAGTTCGGCGGTGGCCATCACCGAGGAGTCGATCCAGTTGATGTGGCCAAAATTGCGCCCGCTCACGTGATGGTCAATATTGATGAGAAAGCATTCGTCGAGCCCCTCGAGCAGCGTGCGCCGCGTGCCGTCGCACTCCAGCAGGATGACGGCATCGTTAGGAGGAACAGCATCGGCCTGAATCACGCGGTCGGCGAAAGGAAGATTCTGGTAGATACGAGGGACGCCATCGTGCATGACGACTGCGGCCTCTTTGCCCATCATGCGCAGAATCTGGCCACAGGCAAGGGCAGAGCCGATGCCGTCTCCATCGGGCCGCGCGTGCGAGGTAACGACGAACCGCTGGCGCGGTCGAATTTCCCGTAGGATCAGCTCTAGCATGAAGTGCTCTTAGCTCTTGGCTTTCAACTCTTAGCTTTCAGTCATCAGTTGTCAGTTATCAGTTTCCCGCCGCTAGCTACTAGGTTCGTATCAGGGCATCGCTTTAGCGATGCCGCGAGCCCTCCGAAATCAGCCGCCCCTTCAGGGGCTGGGCTCCGCATTCTTCCGGGCGCGTTTTTTCGCGCGGCCCAGAAGCTCGTCCACCCGACTCTCCAATTGATCGGCACGATCGATCTGAAAATAGAGTTCCGGAGGCCGCCGCAGCCGCAGCCGCTCCGCCAGTTCGTGCCGCACATAATTCTTGGCCGCGGCCAGCCCTTCGAGGGTGCGCTCAGCGTCGGCTTCATCGCCGGCAACGTGCACCATCACGCGCGCGGAACGTGTGTCCTGAGCCATGATTACCGAGCTGACGCTGGCCAGCCCAATGCGAGGGTCGGCCAGTTCGCCTTCGAGGATGGTTTCGATC
>JBAVVP010000019.1:0-3636 GCA_049697355.1 Terriglobales bacterium | reverse complement strand
AAGAGAGGCTGAGGCTGCACCAAATACCAAAGCGATAGACCAACGATCGCACTAACTAGAAACGTCACGATGATGGCCGGGGCTCGCGCGACAGGCTGACCAGATTTGGTGCTGCCACGCTTTGGAGCGGCCGGAGTTATAGGCGGAAACGCCGGTGTGGTCTTTCCGGTTTCGGGAGGGGGCTGTTCTAGGTCGGGAGCGTTTCTATCCTTGCTCAGCATGGGCCAAGTCCTCGTAGTTCTCCCATAGATCGCCCCCCTTCCCAGCCAAGCTACTGAGATTGCCGAGGGCTCCTGCTAGCGCCATAGATTTGTTTTCGCGAGATCAACGATCTCGTCGACCCGGCCGTTCATGATCGCCTTCACCATGAAGAGCGACAAGCCTTTCGCCATCTCAAGAGTGATCGACGGAGGCATGGCGAGCTCGGAGCGGTTTACGGCAGCGTCGATGAGAAAGGGACCGTCATAGGAAAAGGCCGAGGCGATTCCGTCATCGACCTGGGCTGGATCTTCGAGCCTGATCCCGCGGATACCGATCGATTCCGCCATCGCGGCGAAATTAGGGTTAGCGAGTTCGGTTCCAAATTCCAGGAACCCGCTCGACTTCTGCTCAAGCTCGATGAAGCCGAGTGAACCATTGTTGAAGACCACAATCTTCACGGGCAACCCAAGTTGACGCAGGCTCAGGAGGTCGCCCATCAGCATGGCGAAGCCGCCATCGCCGGAGAGTGAAACAACCTGGCGGCCTGGGAAGGCCTTCTGGGCGCCTATTGACTGCGCCATGGCATTAGCCATGGATCCATGCCAGAACGACCCAATCAGCCGCCGCTTGCCATTCATGGCGAGGTAGCGCGCGGCCCAGACCGTGGGAAGCCCGACATCGCAGGTGAAGATGGCATCCTCCGCGGCATGCTTGCTGACCGCCTTGGCGATCTGCTGCGGATGGATAAGTCCGCTGCCCGGCTTGGCTGTGGCGAGATCGTCGAGCTGCTTGCGTGATTTGGCGTAATGCCGTTGCGCCTGTTTGAGATGCGTTTCATCTTCTTTTTGCTTGAGGAGCGGCAGCAGGGCCCTGAGCGTGGCCTTGACGTCGCCCACAACGGCGTGATCAACCACCGTTCGGCGTCCGATGTTCTCGGGCCGGATATCGACCTGGGCGATGGCGACGCCTGCACCGTGCGGATAAAACTGCCGGTATGGAAAGTCTGTCCCGAGCATGAGAAGAACGTCGCAGTCGAGCATGGCATAATAGCCGGACGAGAAGCCAATCAGACCGGTCATGCCTGCGTCGTAGGGATTGTCCCACTCGACATGCTCCTTGCCGCGCAAGGCGTGCACCATGGGCGCCTTAAGCCGGTCGCCGAGGGCCAGCAGCTCATAATGCGCGCCCGCGCATCCGGCACCGCATAAGAGTGTGATCCGGCCTGGACCGTTCAAAAGGGCTGCCAGGCGCTCGAGATCCGCGTCTGCGGGAACCACAACCGGGCGCGGTGGAAGCAGGCCTGCGTGACTTGGTGACGGCGAATCCTGGGCCTCCTGCAAAGCAACATCTCCCGGCATTACGACGACCGAGACGCCGCGCCTGCACACAGCTTCGCGCATTGCGATTTCCAGGATCCGCGGCATCTGGCTGGCCCCAGACACCAGCTCACAATAATGGCTGCACTCCTGAAACAGCGCTTGCGGATGGGTTTCTTGGAAAAAGCCGGAGCCGATCTCAGCGGATGGGATCTGGGCCGCGATGGCGAGCACAGGCACGCGCGAGCGGTGACAATCGAACAGGCCATTGATAAGGTGCAGGTTGCCCGGCCCGCAGCTGCCGGCGCAGACCGCGAGTTCGCCGGTCAGATGCGCCTCGGCACCGGCTGCGAATGCGGCAACCTCCTCATGCCGGACATGAACCCACTCGATCTTGCCCTGCCGGCGAATTGCATCCGTGAGGCCGTTCAGGCTGTCACCAACAACGCCATAGATGCGCTTGACACCGGCCACGGCCAAGGTTTGCGCAAATTGGTCTGCGACGGTTTTCATGAACTATCCCCGGCTCGTTTTTGAGGCCAGCGCTTCGGCATCTCCGGCAGTGGTTAGCTTAGGCAATGAAAGGGAGGTGGTGAATCAGACGCAGGCTCATTGAAATGGCCCGTTGGTATGAGCTGCCCAATACCAAAGTTTAACACGCTGGCCACCTGGGAAATGCAAGGGGCAACCCGGAAGCTTGAATCCGCCAGCTGTACGGGCTTGCCTCAGAGACTGCCGCACCCCCGCATGTGCCTTGAAAAAAAGGTTTTGAATGTGCATGCTCTAGGTGACGCGGCGCACGACACAGATCGCGCTTAGCGCAGGAACGGCATCGATGGTTGAGGCGAAGCCCACCGTGCTGGTCGTCGATGATGATCCAGCGATCAGGGAATCGCTAGCGAGCCTGCTGAGGTCGGTGGGGCTGGCGGTTAAGGTATTTCCATCGCTGCCTGAGTTTGTCCAGGCGGAGCGCCCAGCGGGGCCTGCTTGCCTTGTCCTCGACGTGAGGCTGCCCGGCCGCAGCGGTCTTGACTTTCAGCGTGAGCTCACGGCGGCCAATAGATGCCTTCCGATCATCTTCATTACCGGCTACGGTGACATCCCCATGTCGGTGCAAGCCATGAAGGGCGGGGCAATCGATTTTCTGACCAAGCCATTCCGAGACCAAGACCTCCTCGATGCGATTGAGCTTGCCTTGGCGCGTGATCGTGAGCGCCGGGAGGAAGAGCGGGCACTGGCGGCGCTCTGCGAGCGCTACGCTACCTTGACCCCACGTGAGCGGGAAGTCATGGAGCAAGTCGTGAGGGGCCGCCTCAACAAGCAGATCGCTGGAGACATCGGTATCAGCGAAATCACGGTCAAAGTGCATCGCGGCCAGGTGATGCGGAAGATGAAGGCAGCGTCTTTGCCGGATCTCGCGCGAATGGCGGATAGGCTAAAGCTATTTTACGCCATGCGCGAGGCGTCCTAGCCGGCAAGTCTTGGCCGCCGCCGTTTGGATGTGATGCTGCTCGCCCTCGAGCGGCGAAGCGCTCCGCAGCGAGCCGGGGTATCGAGTGTCAACCCGGGCGGCCAAGCTCGGGATAAACTTCCAGTCGGGAGTAGCCGGGCAATCTCTATTCGGGAATGATCAAGATCGACTTAGAGCCCTCGGCGCCAAACTGCTGTTCGAACCGCCCTCCGAGACCTTCGGCCAGGCCGTTGATAATAGTGAGCCCATGTCCCCGCCGAATGCTTTCTGGGGCTGAGCCGTTGTCGAGAACGCTGCACTCGATAAAGGAGCTGGAACGCGATAATTCGATGCGTATCTCTCCAGCTCTTCCACCGAAGGCGTGGCGCGCTGCATTCGTGATGAGCTCGTGCACAATCATTCCCAGCCGCCGGCACCGCTCCGATTGCATCTATAGCGGAGGTGCCGCCAACACGAGATTTATATTCATATAATCCAGCTTCGACCGGCTGATGGAATAGCACAGCTCATGAAGATAGGCCGCGGCGTTGATGCGAGCAACGTATTGCGGCGGCTGCAGAGCCCGGGCCACGGAGGTATAATGATACATGAATTCCCTAACCCCATTCAGAGCGGCTTTGACTTCAGGATTGCAAGATCTCGCAGCAG
>JBAVVP010000018.1:0-3027 GCA_049697355.1 Terriglobales bacterium | reverse complement strand
GCGTCCACGACTTCGGTGTCGGCATTGCCGTTGCCGTGAGCGATCCAGGTGCCGTCGCATGCATTAAGCACTGGTTCGAGCGCGGTGACCAAGCCGCTCGGCGGGACGACCACGTTGATCGTCTTGCCATCCCGCCAGTGCATGTAGGGCTCGCGGTTCGAGACGACAAACAGGTGGCTGTCTTCGAGGCGAGTGCGGAGTTGTACCGAAAGACGATCCGCCGTCCACAGGGATTCACCCGCGTCGCGCAAACGCGCCTCATTTTCGGCAGCGCTGCGGGCGTGGCTGAGGCTCGCCGCCATGGTGGCCACTTCGCGAGCCAAGGGCCGGAACATCGCGAGGTCGGGCACCTCCTGGAAAGAAATCTTGCCGGTGCGGAGCGCGCGCATCCAGAGCGCGGCTCTTGCGATCGGGCCGGTGATGCTCCAACGGACAATCAACAGAGTAATCAGGACAATGAGGAAGACCTGAACCAGCACGCGGAAGAATGACTGGCGCCAGACCAGAAGGCTCTGGGCGCGGATGTAGCTGACATCGTGGACCACGGCCAAGCCGCCCAATACTTCATCCTTACGGCGGATCGGCAGCGCGAGAATGTGAGCCGGCACCTTTCCCAGCTTTAGAAACGCACTGTCGCTGTGATTGTGCGCGATGGCCTCGGTGACCACCTGAGGACTCACGGTGAGGGTCTTCGCGAGTTCGGGGGTCGTGGCCACCAACGCGCCCTGCTGGTCGTAAATGACCACGCCCATCAGGTGCTCGCGGTTTTCGAAGCGCTGCACCAGTCGCTGCAGTTCCCTGTCCGAACGTTCCTTGTCCTCTGCATTCCACGACCTTTCGACATTGCTGGCGAGACTCTCACCCAGCATCTCGGCGCGACGCTCGAGGTCGCTGCGGAGAGTGCGCTTTTCACCTAGCACTTCGTAGTAGGAGAAACCGAAAGAAACCAGCGTGATGCCCACAATCAGGGAAACGATGAGGCGAACACTCAACAATCGCATGGCGCAGCCCTCCTCCCAGGAACTTGACCGTCAAGCCGATCGAGACAAAGTGGCAGCGCTCAGATAGGCCGTAGTTTAGCGCAAAATGTCAGTTCAAAACGTAAAGATCGAGAATTGGATGCTGAAGAATGGTTTGCGTTTGCCGTCTAAGGATTGCATTGTTGTTAAGAAGTGCAATGAATCGTGGAAAGAGGGGACGGCTACACACCGCCCCCTTCCCCAAGGCTCCCCTGCTCATAGGCACCCTATCCGTGGGGGATCAGACCGGGTCAATCGCAGTGACGCGAATCGTTCCCGTGGCGGCATCCAGAACTCCAGTCACCTTCACGCTCTTGTTCAGGAAGTCCTGGGCTTTTTGCTGATCATCGATCTGATAGGTGGTCTTGTCAGCCGTCTTAAGGACAAGCTTGCCAGCGGATTTCACGATCTTGCCGCTGAAAGTCTTCGCCGAGTCCGCGGTCGCCGGGTGCTGATCGTCCGGTGGCATAGGCTGATGTTGAGTTGCCGGGTTGCGCGAAGGGTCGGAAGCACTTTGCGCGAGAGTTGGCTGGCTTGCCAAGCCCAAGGCAGCAGCCAGCACCATCACCGGCAACATCATGGACAGAGCGAATTGTATTTTCCTCATCAGCAGTCTCCTTTGGGGGAGGGATTTGTATCTGCGAGTTTGCAGGTGCACGTCCGCTGCCAACCGAGTGCAGCAGCCTTAAGTTGTTGATATGACACTCGCGTCGGTGGGATTGGGGGAATTCGCGCAGTGCAAGGATGGCCGGTCGGGAGAACATTGTTCCGCGTTAAACGGTATGCAGGGCGAAGGAAAGTGGATGCTTACTTCAGCGACCGCAGCGATGGCAAGACCATGCCAGCAACGCCGCGATGCGCGGGTATTTGAGTAGGACTGAGCAAGAGTGGTAGCCCCGGCAGGAATCGAACCTGCATAGTCAGTTTAGGAAACTGAAGTCCTATCCGTTGAACGACGGGGCCGCTAGAAATCAGGTTAGCAGGTTCGAAAACGGGATGCCAAACCCAGATCCGCCCCCGACGAAATGGACGATCTCCAGCCGGTCTCCATCGTGCAGTCGGGTCTGGGGCCATTGCTCGCGAGAGACAATTTCGCGGTTCAGTTCAATCGCGACGCGGTCGGCCTTCATGCCGAGTTGTTCGACGAGCGCGCCCAGAGTTTCGGCGGAACAGACCTGGCTCTCACCATTGATATTGATCTTGATGGTTAGGTTCATCGCATCAATTCTCGCATTTTTCGGGGACAAATTTCCTGTAGAGACGCGGCTTGCCGCGTCTTTCTTTCCGCGGAGGCGTCCGCGGAGGCGCTGATGCAAGCGGAGACGGGGCAAGCCCCATAAGCGCTAACTTAATAATTACTTCCGCTTTGCTCGTGATCCGCTCGGAACTGCGGCGTCGGCAGACCAGATGTACGACATGCCGACTATACATCCAAGTGGGTGCTTGTTGGATTGCCGGCCCCCGATCCGGAATCTCCGCCGGCGCTTTTCAAGGGTCTTGAATGTGTGGCTAAGATGACGCCAGAGGCGCATATGCGGTGATGGCAGCAACGCGGAGCTCGACTTCTGTGCCCGCGCCGACCTCACTACGGATCACTATTTCACTCCCAATCAGTTTGGCCCGTTCGCGCATGCCATGCAAGCCATAGTGTCCTTTGAGGCCCTCAGCACCCAAGGATTTTGAGTCGATCCCCTTTCCATCATCGCGAATAAGAACCCTGAATTCCTTTTCTTCGTGGTGGATCTCTACCTTTATGTGCCGGGCTTCGGCATGTTGGAAGCTATTGCGGAGGGCCTCGATGGCAATGCGGTAAACCTCGCCGGCAAAAGTCGGATCCAGTTCACGGGCAACGCCTACAAGCTCGACTTGGAATACGGGAGAGCCATCGTCTCCGCGATCGGCTGCGTAACTCTCTCCAAAGGTCCTTATAGCGACTGCCAGGTCGTTGATTTCGACCTCGGGTGAGCGCAACCCCTGTATCGCATCACGGCCTTCGGTAATCGCTTGC
>JBAVVP010000017.1:0-6691 GCA_049697355.1 Terriglobales bacterium | reverse complement strand
CTTCGCCGATTCAAGCCGGCGCGTTTACGACTACGGCAAACTAATTACTCCGAATGTCCCGGTCAGGTTGTTATGCGGACCGGCGGTGAAAAAGAGTTGGTTGGTGCGGCCGTTGTTGGTTGTGCCTCCGCCGAATGCAATGCCCCAGAGCTGATCGATGTGGATCTCCTTGCCGTTGGTATCGCGAACCGTGCCCACATACTGGCCGGTGACGAGGTTGAAGGCGTTCATGGTGCCGGTATTCGTATTATTCGAGATCAGCAAGGTGTTGCTCAGCTTGCCGAAATTTGCCGGGGCCACGGCTATTCCCCAGGGTTGATTCAAGGGTGCGCCTTGGACGAGGGGCTGCGGCCGCGCCAAAGTGCCGCTTTCGGTAAAGACGTCGATGAAGCCGCCGTTGCCTCCCGACGTGCTCGCAAACGCTACGTAGACCAATCCATTGATGTCATGGATGCCGAACGGCGCGAAGCCTGCTGGAAGGCTGCTGTCGGTAAAGGAGTGGACGAAATTGAAAGTTCCGTCGTAGACATCGACTTGGCTGTTGGCAAGGTCGGCGGCAAACAGAAGATTTCCCGACGGATGGCTGGTGATTGCCAGGCCGGTGTAGACCGCGCCGGCCGGCGGGTTATGCAAGGGGGCGATGATGGCGTCATTGGGGTTGGTTTCCGGCGCCCAACCGCTGATGGTTCCGTCTAAAGTTGCAAACAGAAAGAAGGTCGGCCATCCCCCCAGCTGAAAGTCGGAAGACCCGTTGGCGACAATTCCAGTCGGCGAACCGGGACCTGCGCCGGAGGCCGATGGAACCAGGACCTTCAGGCTCTTGATGGCGCCCAGGCCGTTGTAGAGAGTCGACCAGCCGGAGCCGGCATCGCTGATCCAGAATGGTCCGCCCGCCCCGCGAGCCAATCCCCAGGCGTTGACCATCAGCGGATCGATGTGCCGGGCGGTGGCAAACTGATTCGAATCCAGATTCGTGAGTTGATACTGCGCCAGGGCCGCGCTCGAGGCCAATATCATTGCGAGCCCGACGCAAAGGGTGAAAGCAATCTTGTGACGCTGCATACGGAGTCCTCCTTGAAGTGTGCGAGTCCGGAGCGGAGAGCGTGCGGGTTGCGGAGTGGCACAACGCTCGAACGGTGATTTCTCAGTCCAGCTGGCCATCGAATGCTAGGGCTTCGGGGTCCGGCAGGTTGTCAACGGAATGTCATCTGTTTGCATAATTCTTGTTGGCGAATCGGAGGGTTGGACAATTGTTTGTAACGATTCCGGCGCTTTCCGCACTATCTCAATAAGTGGATGACATCGCGCAGTGCGGCGATGGCCCCACAGTTTAGGGTTCCGACTGGGAAACTCCTGGCTGGGATCCAGTAAGGTGCCGGAGCCGACGGGGAAGCGGTTCCGGCGCTTTGTTGCAGTCTTCTTCACCCGCCCGATCATAGGAGTCAGTCCCAGTGCATGCCGCACGTTCCATCCCGCCGACCGGACGCCGCTACCGTGGCCACACGGCTCTGAAACGGCCCTCGCTCACGCTCCTCCCGGGAAACGGCCTTGATTCGGCGCCCAGTTCGCCGCCCCAGATGCTACACTGGCAGGCACTTCCGGGTTCCCGGAGCAAGCCTTTGCAATTCCACTCCTTTGACGAAGCGTACGTCGACCGTCTGCGGGCGGGCGACTACCGTACGCATGAGCATTTTGGCGAGTATTTCAGCACCCTGATCCAGATAAAATTGCGCTCCCGGCTGCAGTCGCGGGAAGCCATCGAGGATGTGCGCCAGGAAACCTTTGCCCGATTCTACGCGGCGCTGCACGAGGGGAAGATCCTGCACCCGGAGCGTCTGGGATCGTTTGTGAACTCGATTTGCGACAACGTTTTGCTGGAGCACTATCGTGCGCAGGCGCGCCATTATTCGCTCGAGGATGAAGAAAAGGACGTGCGCGCCTGCGCCACCGATCTGCTCGGCCTCCTCTCCGCCCGGGAAACGGAAAGGAAAGTGCTAGAAGTTCTGGAGCAACTGTCAGAACGCGACCGGCGGTTGCTGCGTGAGGTTTTCCTGGAGGAGAGGGACAAAGACGACGTGTGCCGTGATTTCGGGGTCGACCGGGAATATCTGCGAGTGTTGTTGTACCGGGCCAAGCAGTCGTTCAAGTCGATATATTTAAAAAGAACGGGAAGCGATTCGCCGGAATTTAAGACGGCCTGACGGCTGTGAAACGCCGGGCTGCGGCCCGCGATTTTATGAGGGGGCATGTCATGGACCACGATCTGGTGGTTCGCCAAAAAATGACGGAAAGATACCTGCTCGACGAGCTTGATCCCGAGGCACGCAACGAATTTGAAGGGCATTTTTTCGACTGCCCGGATTGCGCAAGCGACGTCCGCGCGTGTGCCCTATTCGTGGAGCACAGCAAGATTACATGGGCAATAAAATCTGAGCCGATTCCCGGCAGCGTGCCGGCGGCAGCGATCCCATCCAAAGCGGGATGGCTCGTTGGGCTGCGCGCTGCGTTGCGTCCTGCGTTTGCCGTGCCCGTGCTCGCCGGGTTGCTGGCGGTAATCGGGTATCAGAATCTGGTGATGTATCCGCAAATGCAGCAGGCACTGAACCGGCCGCAGCTGTTGCCGTGGGCGTCGGTCAACGTCGGAACCTACGGATCGGAAGGGCCGGTGGTCACGACGCGCGCGGGGGAAGGCTTCCTTCTCTTTGTCAGGATCCCGCCCGATGGGAGCTATTCCCGCTACGCGGCGGAGTTGTATGATCCCGCCGGAAAGGCGGAGTGGTCGCTCACGATCCCCGCGGCGTCGACACAGGATGCAACTGCACCAGACCAGTGGCCGGTCCGGGTGCCGGGAGCGAATCGGGCAGCGGGCAGTTATACTCTGGCTGTGCGCGGCATTACTGCTTCGGGTGAAAGCAAGGAAGTAGGCCGGGCATTATTTGAATTGCGAATTCAAAAGTAAGCTCAAACGGAAGGAGCTCGTAACATGTCCGCAAATCCGAAATCGCCTGTGGCGCCGCGCTCTGACGGGGAGCGGTACCACGTGTATCATGCCGAAGCCCACGTGCTGAGCGGCAACTTGAAGCATCCGATCGATCAGCCCATTGAAAAGCAGGCGCGGGTTGTGTTGGAAAAGACACGAGAGGCCGGCCACATCAGCGAGTCGGTCAGAGAGATCAGCCTGGAAGGCCTGATTTCCTTCAAGGCGGGCCACAGTCATGCGTCCGGCAGCAAGATCGAGAAGAAGGATCTTTGGGGCAACGACCATTCGGGCTGGATCACGCTGTCGACGTCGGTGCTGGAAGGCCTGAATGTTTTTGAAGTGATCACCGCCGATCGCGTCGTGGCGCAGGTTTCGACCGAACATGCCATGAAGAACGGCCACGTTCCCAAGGTGACGTTCCTGGGGACGCGCTTTGAGAACCTGCGGGTGGGCGGATATCCGGTCAAGGTGGAACTCGACCTCGCCATTTGTGGCGACAAACCGAAAGAAGACAAGCCCTACCTGCAAGATCGCGGATTCCTCGATCGCGTGCAGCGTCAACTCGAGGACATCGCCGGCGCCAAGGGTCTTCCTGACGAACTGGAGAAGAAGTACGATGCCAAGATCGCCTACATCGACGATCTCAAGAAACGCGGACGCTCGAAAGGGGAGCGGAACGGCTATCCTAAGCTGGAATGCTCACTGGTCAAAAGCATCGGGCCGATTCCGATTCCGGGAGTCAAGACGTTCGGCAATATCATTTTTATTCCGGACTTTGGGACCGTGTCGCTAGCCGAGGTCGAAGTTGGCATCGCCCCGAGCGACGATGGTTCTTCCGGCAAGACCGAGAGCGGTCCTGGGCAGAAGGCGGGCGACAGCAATTACTTCACCCTGCACATGCTGAACATGCATCTGGGGTGCATCGGCGGCGGGACGGTGTTGGGCGCGACGGCCAGTGCCAATGGCTCGAACGACCCTGGACACAAATAAGAACTTGTTTTAGAAATTCGTCATCCCTGAAGAGAATCGCAGTAATCAGCCTGGTTTTTCTGCTCTTGGCTTGCGTATTGTCATGCAACCGCAACGACAGCCCGCAGGCTGCCTTTGATCGCGCATACAAGGCTCTGCTGCATGGCGATCTGAAACAATCCCAGGACGAAGCCCACCGACAATGTCAACGATACCGGGATTCGAGCCGGGAGTGGGCTTGGAAGTTCCGAACCCTCGAGGCGAGAGCCGCTGTCCAGCGAGGGCTGTACGAAGATGCCCTGAAGCTCCTCAAGTCTGCGCCGTTACCTACTGATCAGGCAGAGTTAGTCATCCCCATCTTGACGCTCAGTGGGGAGGCTAATGCGAAAACGCACAACTTCTCTGAATCGGAGCGCTCGCTGAACGATGCGACGACGATCTGCAATGCCTCTGCGTCGGCGAGCTGCGGATACGTCCTCAAAGCGCGTGGTCTTCTGGCTACAGAACGGAATCAGTCGGCGTCTGCCGAGCGACTGTTTGAACTTAGCCTCGGCTTCGCACGCTCCCACGGCGATGCTCTACTCGAGTGTCATGCCCTGGTCAATTTGGGGTATGAGTCGCTTGCAGAAGGGCGCTTCGATGAAGCCATCGACAGGTCGGAGGCTGCATATCAGATTGCGAAGGCCATTGGTGCGCGGAGACTCGAGCTCATTACCCAACTCAACGTAGCCTGGGCATACTACAAGCTTGGCGACGCTGAAAAGGCCTTGGAATTGTCAGAGGAGGCAGAAAAGCTAGCTTCGCAACTCGGGGATGTCCGCGACCAAGAGAACATTCTCACCAACATCGGCTACATCGACATGGACGAGCGCAACTTTGACCTGGCCGCACAGTCATTTCAACAGGCCCTGAGTCTTGCGCAGGGAATTAATGCGAAGGAAGACATCTACAACGCCCTGCGTGTGCTGGCGCGGCTCTCGTTGCAAACTGGCGATTTGGCCAATGCGGGCCGGTATGCTCAGCAAGCTCTCGAGATTGCACGCCAAGATGGAAACCATCTCGACGAGCTCTATCCGATGCTTGTCCAGGGACAGATTGCGGCTCGTCGCGGCGACGCCGCATCGGCTGAGAGCGCGTTTCACGAGGTCGAACGCGACAAGATGTGTCCCGTTTTCTTGAGGTGGGAGGCGGAGCACTCGCTGGCGCGGCTTTATGAAGACGAAAAGCATCCCGATGCTGCGGACCGCGAATATCGGGTGGCGCTCACCACGTTCGAGGCGGCCCGCGACGAGGTGCGGCATGAAGATTCCCAGCTGTCGTTTCTTACTAATGCCTCTCGTATTTACGACGACTACGTTCACTTTTTGGTGGCACGCGGAAAGACGGACGACGCGCTGCGCTGGGCCGACTACAGCCGCGCCCGTACTCTGGCCGGAGGATTGGGATTGCTGGCCAAGGGAGGTTCTGCGGGGCTTCCGTCACTGAACCCTCAGCAGATTGCCCGGCGAGCGGAGGGCGCAGTTCTTTTTTATTGGCTGGGCGAGAAGCAGTCGTACTTGTGGGCGATTACGCCGCGGAAGACAAGTTTGTTTACGCTTCCTCCCGGCGCGGAAATCGATGCGGCGGCCGGACGGTATCGCAAAGCTCTGGGTGGACCGCAAGACGTTCTCGCATCTGCCGATCCGGACGGTCGCTGGCTCTACCGCACGCTGGTCGCGCCGGCGGAAGCGCTGCTGAACAAGGACGCGAAGGTTTTCGTCATTCCGGACGGCAGCCTGAACAATTTGAATTTTGAAACGCTTCTGGTCGCCGGGCCCAAGCTCGCCGGCGTAGAGATCTCCGAAGCGAAGTTGCACTACTGGATTGAAGACGTAACGATTGCCAGTGCCAGCTCGCTTCGGGTTCTGGGCGCGGCGCGCGCGGACAAGACGATACACAACCGCGGCTTGTTGCTCGTCGGCAACAGCGTCGCGCCGAGCGATAAATATCCGGAACTTCCGAAAGCCACGTCGCAGATGGAAAGCGTTGCCCGGCATTTTCCGGCGGCGCGGCTGCGGATCTTGGCGCGCGAGCAGGCGACTCCAGCAGCGTATCTGGCCAGCCGTCCAGAGCAGTTCTCTTATATCCATTTTGTAGCGCATGGAACGGCCAGCCGGTTGAGTCCGCTCGATTCGGCGATTGTGCTGTCGAAGGCCGCAGCACCGAACGCGTCACTTTCACCCCCATTATCAAAGGCTGCGCCGTCCGAAGGCTCCGCCGACAGCGATTCCTTCAAGCTCTATGCCCGCGACATCATTCGCCATCCCTTGCGAGCCGACCTGGTCACGATCTCGGCGTGCTATGGCGCGGGCGAACGCGCGTACTCGGGCGAGGGACTGGTCGGGCTCTCCTGGGCGTTTCTTAGAGCGGGCGCCCACAACGTGGTTGCCGCCTTGTGGGAAGCGACCGACGCATCCACCGAGCAACTCATGGATAAGTTTTACCTCGAGTTAGACAAGGGGGCGAAGCCGGATGCGGCGCTCCGGGCCGCGAAACTGTCTTTACTGCGGGGAAGCGGATTCCACAATCCGTTTTACTGGGCGCCGTTTCAACTGTACGCCGGGTCGTGAGGGGTTGCCCCTCAACGCTTCTGGGCATGGAGCGGTCCAGACCGCGAGACCGGGGGCACCCGCGCTACAGATGTTTGCGTCCACCAAATAACAGATACAGAATCGCCCCGAACAATCCACCCTCAACTATCAC
>JBAVVP010000016.1:0-2205 GCA_049697355.1 Terriglobales bacterium | reverse complement strand
CATTCATTATTGTGTGCCGTCTGGAGAATGCCAGCCGCATTCCTCCATTCCTCAACCTGATACGAGGCGCGTAAATCTTCTGGGACTAAATGCTTTGTGACCATCGCCCTCTATCGGGCGATTCAATTCGAAATGCCACATGTGTTTTCACTTTTCCTCTTCAGACTTGATCTTGGCACTCGCACCTTGCCGAAGTCCGCGCTCACTTCGCCAGCGCCTTCTCCCCCGGCACAACCACCCGCTCCAACCGTGGCTTCGAACTATCCCTGCGCGTCCGCTCGTAAAAAATCGTGATCCGGAACCCGCCCCGGCGATTGCAGTCCTGCCACGGCATGGCCGGTTATTTCCCGGCAACCAACGGACATCCCCCTTCGCTGATCGGACGGAAGGCCTGTTCTGCGGGCGTCGTAGAGACTAGTTTATAATAGTCCCACGGCCCTTTTGATTCCTCCGGCTTCTTCACCTCGAACAGATACATATCGTGGATCTTGCGTCCGTCGGCCCGGACCTCGCCCTTGCCGAAGAGCGGATCGTCGGTCGGTATCTCCTTCATCTTGGCGACGACGGCTTTGCCATCCTTGGCGCTTTTCAGCTCTTCGACCGCTTTCAGGTAATGAAGCACCCCCGCATAGACGCCGGCCTGAGCCATGCTTGGGCGGCGGCCTACCGCTTTCATGAACCGATCGGACCAGGCCCGCGTCTGATCGTTAAGATCCCAGTAGAACGCACCCGTGAAAATCAGGCCCTGCGCGGTCTTGAGGCCGATGGAATGAATATCGGTTATAAAAATGAGAAGGCCAGCCAGGTTCTGTCCGCCTTGTACGATCCCGAACTCCGCAGCCTGTTTGATGGAGTTGATCGTATCGCCGCCCGCATTGGCAAGTCCGACGACCTTGGCGCCGGACGATTGCGCTTGCAGCAGGAACGATGAAAAGTCTTGCGTGCTGAGCGGAGCCTTCACCGAGCCGAGGACAGTTCCCCCACTATCTTTCACCACCTTTGCGGTATCGCGCTCAAGAGCTGCGCCGAAGGCGTAGTCCGCGGTGATAAAGAACCAGGTCTTTCCCCCTCGTTCAACGATCATGCGGCCGGTTCCATTCGCGAGCGCCCAGGTGTCGTAGGTCCAATGGACTGTGTTTGGCGAGCACTTTGCACCGGTCAGGTCGGAGGCCGCCGCGCCTGAGTCGATGAAGACTTTGTTCTTTTCCCTGACCAATTCGCTGACGGCGAGTGCTGCGCCGGAGTTCGGGACGTCGACGATGATGTCCACACCCAGCCGGTCGAACCATTCGCGTCCGGTGTTGATCGCCACGTCGGGCTTATTCTGGTGGTCGGCGGAAACGACGTCCACCTTGAGGCCCTTCTCGGAGGCTTTGAAGTCCTCGATCGCCATCTTCGCGGCAACAACCGATCCTTCGCCGCTAATGTCTGCATAAACGCCGGACCGGTCGTTAAGGACGCCGACCTTCACCGTAGTCTCGCCATGCGATGGCACGAGGGAGACAAGAAAAATTGCCGCTGAGATAATCAAGCCGTCAATGCGCATGTTATCCTCCCATTTATTTATCGCATGAGTATAAGCATTTAACTTTCATACGAGCAATCCGTTTTTGAGTAAGTGCTTACTTCAAAACTCCTTTCACTCCCCCGCCACGACCACCCGCTCCAACCGCTGCTTGGAATTATCGCCCCGCGTCCGCTCGTCCAGAATGGTGACCCGAAAACCGGCCCGCCGATTGCAATGCGAGCACCGCAACCGAAATTACAGATCGTAGATGAGCGCATCCGACGGCACCCGATAGCGCCGCTGGAGATAGCACCGGTATTCCGTGTTGCGCCCGCAAGGACACCGCACCACGATCACCTCATGCGGTGCCAGGTCACCCAACCGTAGCCACCGATCGCCCTTTTTCTCCTCCGACTCCATGAGAACAAAATGGGAACACCCTCGCCCCGCGTCCACTCATTTCGTGACGTGACTTTTTCGCCTGCACCTCATGTGTATGGCCGTCACCCGGCGCCTCAAAGGCCCGCGCGACCCTACGGCCCCGCACATGAGAATCTGCGCTAAATCGATTTTCCCGGGCGGCCGACCGCGCAGGCGGAGCCGTCAACATGAGCGATCGGCGGACTAACAAAGAAGCCCAAGTCCAAACGTAAAAATCCTTAACAAGGCTGGACTCAAAATTCGAGTCGCATCAATAG
>JBAVVP010000015.1:0-4497 GCA_049697355.1 Terriglobales bacterium | reverse complement strand
CAATTTCCTGATCGGCATCGCAACCTTTGCCGGCTTTTATCTCGGGCGTCCATCCGCACCTCACCAATTTCCGTTCTTGCTCCTGATTCACACGTTATTTGGCACGCTGCTGGTGGCGAGCGGCACCGGCACGCTCAACCAATATATAGAGCGGCGCTTTGATGCCCAGATGCGCCGGACATCGAGGCGCCCGTTGGCCTCCGGACGAATGGAGCCGTCCAGCGCGCTGTGGTTCGGTATTACGCTCGCGGTGGCTGGCGCCGGCTATTTGGCGGCGACCACAACCATCCTCGCCAGCCTGCTTGCCGTTGCAACGCTGGCTAGCTACTTGTTCGTGTACACGCCTCTAAAACGAATCACGCCCTTCAGCACGCTGGTGGGCGCGATTCCGGGCGCGATGCCTCCCCTGATTGGATCAGCCGCAGCAAGCGGCAGGCTGTCTTCGGATGCGTGGGTTCTCTACCTCATTCTCTTTCTCTGGCAATTTCCTCACTTCATGGCGATCGCCTGGATGTACCGCGAAGACTACGATCGGGCGGGCTACATGGTTCTGCCGCGCGGCCGTTCGAGAGATCGCATTGCAACTTTGCAGACCATATTGCCACTGCTGTTTTTGGTCTTGGCGACTCCGCTGCCAGCGGTCTGGCGCGAATCGGGTCCGCTCTATTTAGTTGGGGCTTTGTTATTGAGTTTGAGTTTCCTCTACTTCGGGATGCGGTTCGTTCTTCACAGATCCGGCGCGAGCGCACGACGGCTGCTGGTCTGGTCCATCTTCTATCTTCCGTTGCTGCTGGCGCTGAGGATGATTACGTAGGGCAGATGACCTTCATCCCGGCAAGTCAGGTTCTAGCAGTACTTGATGATGAACGCGGTCTTATCGTCGATGCGGTCGTCTTCTCCGATCTTCCGATAGTATTCGTCGCGCTTTAACGCATAGTCCAGAATCGAATTACAAATCTCCTTTGCGGAGCTTTCTTGATGATCGCGAACGATGCTTTCGAGCCGACGACGATCTTCCTCATCGCTGCCGTCATAGACGCCGTCAGAGTAAAGAAAAACGATGTCGCCCGGGTTCATCAATTTGATATCAGCCACATCCGAGGAGTTGATCTGCCGGGGCCTGATCGCCATTGCAAAATACTTATTGCGATCAGGATGATCCTCGGGAATTTCCAGTCCGAGCGCAGGGAATTGCACGAGATGATCGGTATGCATCGGCAGGAAGCGCCTGAGCCTCGCCGAATACACTAACGGCGGAGGACTGCCAAAATTTACAAAGCGAAAATGTCCCTCGGGACGCAGTTCGCCGTAAAGCATGGTCGCGATTTCGCGTGCTTCCTCATGCGTGTCCCGGCCCAAAGCATTTCTGGCTGTGACAGATTGCGCCAGCCGGAGATTGATTTCTTCGAACAACCTCGCGGTCGTCCTTCCGTACCGATCGAGTTCGGCGAGCATACAAGCATGGAAGGTGTCGTGCACGGTCGAGGCTATCTTCGCCGAGATAATGCCATGGCCCTGCGCATCCACCAGGAGGACGCCGGCAGTCGTGTAGAGCTCGTGCAGATTATCGGCGACTTGGAGTTGGTCTGAACTTTTCGCCCACCTGTAATCGGCCTCGCGTAAATCTCGACCGTTAGATTTCGACCGAAGCCATTGCACATGTTGATCCACTGAGTTTCGTGGAATCTGGCCCTCGGGAAGCGGTTCCAGATACTCCCTGGACAACCGTAGAGCGGTCGCGATACGTGCGTCGATGTTGTAGCGTTGCTGGAAGTTCAAGTACTCGAAGAGATCGCCGCCCACACTTCCCGCCGGGGTGGAATTGCCGTACATGTCCGTTCTGGCCAGATGGGGTATCGCGCCTTCTACTGGCATCAGCCTCTTACGCAGATACTCGTCAATACCAGGTTCTATCTGAGTTCCCATGGCAAAGTGTATTGCAGCCCACTCGAAACGGAGGCAGACGAGCTATCCGGTTGGCGCGGAGACACATTGATTCTCCAGCAACCTTTCGAATGCGTCCGGGGCCAGGAGATCCAATGACTGCACCACAACATCCGCTGGCAGTTGCCTGCCGTTGTGGCTGACTCCGATGCTCTTCATGCCGGCGCTGCGCGCTCCCTGAACACCGGCAACGGCGTCCTCCACGACAATGCACCTGTCGGGCGGCACCCCAACGCGGGAGGCAGCGATCAGATACACTTCGGGATCCGGTTTGCCCCGGTGCACGTCGTCAGCGGAGACGATGCCTTGAAAGATATGGGTTGCTGACAGCGCGTCAAGAACGGCATCGATATTCGCGCGCGGGGCCGCCGAGGCGATAGCCTGCAGCCATCCCTCTTTGTGAAGGCGGTGCAGCCAGGCTGCGACCCCGGGCTCAGGCGACATACCCTCTCTGCGAACCAAATGACGGTATAGCTCCTCTTTGGCCGTGGAAATTCTCTCGATGCGCTCGGGAGTCGCACTCGAACCCAGCCACCGGGGAATGATGGAGTCATTGCGCTGACCGAATGACGCAAGAAACTGCTCCCGTGTGATGGTGATGCCTTCATTGGCCAGCGTGTTCCGCCAGGAAATCCAGTGGAACTCTTCTGAGTCAATCAATGTTCCATCCATGTCCCAGAGAACTGCTCGACTAGCGCTCACTTAATTCTCCTTCTTGAGGATATCTTTGGCGCAATGTCCCGCGCGATTGGCAAACGAACGAAAGAGTTGGCTGTCACGATGCGGTGCGGCTCACTTGACTGAGCCGCACGCTTCGCTGGGGCTACTCGTCACCCGACCTTTTCGGCGACCTGGGAGAGTGCGTACTCTTCCAGGTGGCCGGCGTCGCTATTGAACTTGCGGATGCCCTCTGCCAGTTTCTCTGTCGCCATTGCGTCTTCGTTGTGCATCCAGCGGAATGTCTTCTCATCCAGGTGGAGGCGTTCTTCCTTACTGGCTTTCGCCAGTGCCGGATCGAGCTTACGATCCAGCGTTCCCTCGGTCTGCTCGAGCTTGTCAAGCAGGTCCGGACTGATGGTGAGCAAGTCGCATCCGGCCAGGCGAACGATCTGGTTTACGTTCCTGAAGCTGGCGCCCATCACCTGCGTCTTATAGCCGTATTTTTTGTAGTAGTTGTAGATCCGAGTGACGGACGCAACGCCGGGGTCCTGGTCAGCGGGAATTTCAGCGCCGCCCTTCTCCTTCTTATACCAGTCGTAAATACGACCCACGAAAGGCGAGATCAAAGTGACACCGGCTTCGGCGCACGCGACGGCTTGGGCGAAGCTGAACAGGAGAGTCAGATTGCAATGGATGCCTTCTTTCTCGAGAAGTTCGGCCGCCCGAATGCCCTCCCACGTGCTGGCGATCTTGATCAGGATGCGTTCTCGCGGGACGCCCTGCTTCTCGTAGAGCGAGATGAGCTTGCGGCCCTTGGCGATCGTCGCGGTCGTATCGAAACTCAGGCTGGCGGCGACCTCTGTGGATACGCGGCCCGGAACCACTTTGAGGATCTCGCATCCGAACAAAACAAAGAGGCGATCGATGAACTCTGCCGCCATTTCTTCATGGTGGCCGCCGCGCTCCAGTGCCAGTTCTGTCGCTTCTTCCACCAATTGGCGGTACCCAGGCATCTGGGCGGCGTGATAAAGAAGGGAAGGATTGGTGGTCGCGTCCTGCGGCCGGTGCTTGGCGATGGCTTCGATATCACCCGTGTCCGCGACAACGGTTGTGTATTTCTTCAAAGACTCAAACAGTGTCATTGTGTTCTCCTGATTTTATTCGGCACCAACGGTTTGGAACTCCTTGCGGTCGTCCGTATGGGGACTTCTGTTGGCGTCGAGTTGCGTAACTTTGTCCAGCCGACGGCGATGGCGGTCTGCACCGCTGAACGTCGCGCCGAGGAAGTTCTTCGTGCAGTCCCAGGCGACGGCGATACCGGTCGTGCGGCCTCCGAAGCAGATGATGTTCATGTTGTCGTCTTCTACTCCCTGACGGGCCGAAAAGTCATCGTGGCACAGCGCCGCGCGAACACCGACAATCTTGTTGGCAGCCACCGAAGCACCGACGCCGCTCCCGCACACTAGAATTCCACGCTCGACATCCCCGCGCGCCACCGCGCGGGCAAGCGGAATCGCAAAGTCGGGGTAGTCGTCGTTGTTGTCGTACACCTTGTTGCCGAAGTCAACGACCTCGTGCCCTTCCCCGGCCAGCAACTTGGCTAGCTGCTCTTTCATTTCGAATCCACCGTGATCGGAGCCGATGCCTATTTTCATTTCGTGCTCCCGTGCCGCGCGATCTGGCTCTTGGCGGCGGCTACAACGTGCTCAGCAGTGATGTCGAATTTTTTCAGCAATTGTTTGAGCGGCGCCGACGCCCCAAAGGTATCGATGCAAATGTTGTGCCCTTCCGAGCCGGTATACTTGCTCCAGCCAAAGTCTGACGCCTGTTCCACCGATACTCTCGCCTTAACGCCGGGTGGCAGAACGGATTCGCGGTAACTCTGATCCTGAT
>JBAVVP010000014.1:0-21314 GCA_049697355.1 Terriglobales bacterium | reverse complement strand
CTAAAACACTTTTCCCGCGACCAGAAACTGGTCTACGACTTCGACAAGCGCATTCGAGACCAGCAGGAGTTGCAGCACATCTACGGCAACTGGCTCGAGGTGACGGCCAGCCAGCAGCGCGCCGTTCTGCACCTCATGCTGCGGTCTCTCCTCTGGATCCTGTTAGTGGTCGTCCTGGTGTATTTCGGCAGTCTCGTGGTGGACAGGGCTTACACCCTTGCTGCCGCCGAGAAGAAGAGCCTTCTCACCCTGCGTGCGGTGATTCGATTTGCATTGCAAGCGGTGGGGGTTCTGCTGATCGTATTCGTGATTCTTGGAGTGCCTGCCCAGATGCCGACCATCCTCGGATTAGCGGGCGCGGGGCTGACGGTCGCGCTGAAGGATTTCATCGTCGGATTTTTTGGATGGTTCGTGCTGATGGGACGAAACGGAATCCGAGTCGGCGATTGGGTGGAGATCAACGGCGTGGTCGGCGAAGTAATCGAGATCGGCTTGCTGCGTACCGTGCTGCTCGAAACCGGCAACTGGACCGACACCGGGCATCCCACCGGACGCAAAGTCGCGTTCGTGAACAGCTTTGCCATTGAGGGACACTACTTTAATTTTTCGACTGCCGGGCAGTGGTTGTGGGATGAACTGCAGGTGGAGGTCGCGCAGGCGGAGAATCCCTATCCGCTGGTGGAGGCGATCCAGCATCTGGTGGAGGAAGAGACGCGGTCCAGTGTTGCGCAGGCCGAGCAGGAGTGGCAGAAATCAGCCGGGTATCGGAAGTCGCTGACCGTGTCCCCGGCAATTCATTTGCGACCGACGGCGGCGGGAGTGGAGATGCAGATCCGGTATATCACGAGTGCCAACGAGCGCTATGCGACGCGCTCAAAGTTGTACGAGAAGATTGTGGCATTGCTGCGCGGAGGAGCAAAACCGCAGGGGACAGAGGCGGTTCCGAAGGCATGAGCGCCGATTTTGGGTGGAGCCGAGCTTCAGCGCTGCAATAGCGGGCTTGTTTTCATCAACGGCTTTACAGGCTGCGGAAAAATTCAGCAAGAGCGAAGAAAGCTCACCTCAGGCGCTGAAGCGCGACACATTTTAAGGACTTAACGGCACGAGTAAACTCGTGCCCTTCCCAAAACCTGCTTGAACTGGAGTTTTTCCGTAGCCTCTTCGCCGCTGAGGGCCGCTGCCGCATGGAATGCGACTTTTTTTACGCCTCTTTAGGCGCTGGCCTTAGGCACTGAAGCTCTACCACAGCCTGCTAGCGCTGGTCGAGCAGGTGGATGGCTTCGAGAATGGTGTCGCCGACGATTTCGAGGCTCTTGGGGCTCAGCTTGTCCATGGTGTCTTGCGGAGAGTGGTGGAAGACGTTGTTGTAACCGTAGTCCAGGTCGATGACGTCAGCGCTCGGAACGCCGCGTTTCACGAAGGGAACATGATCGTCTTCAATGGCGCCCTCGGTGGCGTAGAAGTGGGACTGGTAGCCTCCACGCTCGGCGGCGGCGTAGATGAGATCGAGCAGCCATGCTGTGCCATTGGTGGTGCGGTTGATGTCGAGGTCGGCGTCGCCAATCATGTCCATGACCATGAGCGCTTTGATCTTCTTCAGCGTGCCGTCTTTTTCCCATTTTTCGGCGAGATGGCGCGTGCCATAAAGGCTGTCGGTATCGGACCAGGTCTTCACGGCTTCTTCCCCGTCGGTCCAGACTAGCCAAACGCTATAGCCGTCGCGCTTGTTGCCGCGCAATTGATTGGCGTACTCGAGCAGGATAGCGGTGGAAGAGCCGCCGTCGTTGGCACCCACGTATCCGGTATTGCGCAGCGGGTAATTGGTGTCGTAGTGGCCAAGGATGACAATGATGCCGTCTTTCTTGCCGGGAAATTTGGCGATGAGGTTGCGGACGGGAAACTTCCCTTCCACCGTGTCGGCGGTAAAGGCGTCGTCTTCGACTTGATCGCCTTTCAGGTGGTCGAGAATATAGCGTTCGAGTTTTTTGTGATTCTCGCTGCCCATATAGCGTGGTCCGAAGGCGGTAACCTCGCGCGTGTACTGGAAGGCGCGCTTCGAATCGATGTGCTGAAGCGGGGCGGAGTCTTGGGGCGCGGCTTCGGGTGGAGATGGAGGCGCAGTTCGCGTTAAAGATTGTGACTCAAACGAAGCCTTTGGTTGAGCATCGGTTCCACGCGAGCAGGAAACTAGCGTGACCATTCCGAACAGATAGAGCAACCCCATTAACCACAAAGGACACAAAGGTTCACGAAGGGCCTTTGCGACGTCTTCCTTCGTGGACCTTCGTGTCCTTGATGGTTTCATGCTTTCCCCTGTGACTCTCTGTGCCCTCTGTGGTTAAGAGTTCTTCTCGGCCCGTTCTTTACGCTGCTTGGGATGCACCAGCCAGGCGATGGCGATGCTCAGAATATAGAGCGCGACCATGGGAGCGGCGAAGATGCACATGTTCAGGATGTCGGTCGTGGGCGTAATGATGGCGGCGATGATGAAGATGACCAGGATCGAATAGCGCAAATTCCGCCACATCCATCCGGCGCTGACAATGCCCATGAGCGACAAAAAGAATACCAGGATGGGCATTTCGAAAATCGCGCCCATGCCGACGATGATCGTCAAAAACAGTGAGCTGTACTCGGTCAGAGTAATCATCGGCTGAAACGCTTTTCCGTAGCCGATCAGGAACACCAGCGCCGCGGGTAGGACGAGTCTGTAGCCGAAGTATCCGCCGGCCAGGAACAGGGCTACGGTCGAGACCATGAAGGGCACGACGTAGCGCTTCTCGTTGCGGTAAAGACCGGGCGAAACGAAGCACCAAACCTGGTAGAGCACGAAGGGAGAGGCGACAAACAAGCCTGCCATGAAGCCGACTTTCAAATACAGATTGAAAGGCTCGGTGGGATTCAGGTAGACGAGTTTGGCCGAAAGACCATTGCTCTGGAGCGCGTCCATAATAGGGCGCTGCATCACGTTATAGATATTCTCGGCATATCCCCAGCAGGCGAAAAAGCCGACCACGATGGCAACCATGGAATAGATGATGCGCTTGCGCAGTTCCTCGAGATGTTCGAGGAAGCCCATGGTGGGCATCTGCTCCTTGGTGGAATCGTCGACAGGTGAGGAGGCGGCCGCTTCAGGCATCGGGCGCTACTTTCGGAGCGGGAGACGGGGCAAGGCCGGTCTCTACGGTAGCGGCGCCTTCCGGAGTCGACGCGGCGGCAGCGGCCTCGGTGGCTTCGGCAGCCTCGAGCTTCTCGGCGGGCGGAGGATTGAAGATGCGATTGGCCAGCGATCCGAGCGGAGCCTGCAGGGGCGGAAGAATCTGCTGCCGCGAACCGCTAGCGTTGCTGCTGCGATCGAGGGAATTCATTTCCGACTCGATCTGCGAGCGGAATTCGTTGGAAGCGCGCCGGAATTCGTTGAGGAAGCGAGCAACCTGGCGCCCGATCTCCGGCATTTTCTTGGGGCCGAAAAGGATCAGCGCCAAAAAAAACAGGAAGAGCATCTCGCCAGAAAAACCGAAATTCATGCCTCTATCATAATGCGGAACGAGTGAAACCGGCCAGTTGTGAAGCGAAAGGGGGGAAGTCAAAAGGCGGGAGAGACCCCTGCCGGGGAGGGGCAGCCACCCCGCCTGTCCCTCCTTGATTGGGAAGAATTACTGCCGCCCTTACTTGAACGTGTAGCCGATGGAGAATCCGTAGCGCGTCACGCGCGGCGAACTGAAGTACAGATTGTTGTTGACCAGATAGAGTCTGGCCTCGGGGCGGATGAAAAGACCCCCTTTTGGGTACAACTTGATGCCGGCGCCGAAGTCTCCCATGAAATGTTTGTCGGACACAAAGTTAGTGCTGCCATTGAAGCATTGGGAACAGTAGAAGCGGGTGTCCTGTGCGCCGATGCCGCCGGTCAGCTCAAGATACGCATGTCTTGCGAGCTTGGGCGAGTAAACGGCGTTGAAGTCAAAAAAGATTGGACGAAACGGAAGAGTCGGGTCGCCGTTGTAATTACCCTGGGTTGCCTTCCAGTAAATTTCGCTGCCGAAACCGAGATTGTGATAGAAGAGCACGTCGCCGCTAAAGCCGGTATAGGCGCCGCCGCTGAGTGAAACAGGCTGGTGATCCCCGTTCGCCGCGCTGGCTCCGGGCGCGTCCAGCGTGCTGACGCCGAAAGCAAGGTCGATTTTCTGGGCCTGCGCCAGATTCGAGAACGCCGCCAAGGCAACCCAGGCAAACGACAAAAGAACGGCACTGCGCAATGTCTGTTTCAAGCGGAACCTCCAGTGCATGATTGGGTTCAATAGCTTTGGATGCAGGGCGTGGGCGCAAAGCTGCCGGGTAGAGCGAGATTTACAAGAATTTCCCGGCATCGACAGTCCATGTACCCATGGCCACTCGCGACTCCCTGTCATTCGTTACAAGCTCCGGAGTATAAACCCGCGATAGGAACTAAAGTTGCGCGCGCCTAGTAAGCCAGCAGGATGCGCAGATCGCGAAGATTATTCCCGGTGGGTCCGGTGACGATGGTGTCGCCGAGCGCGTCGAAAAGAGGATAGGCATTGAAGCCGGACAGCGCGTGCTGCACGGCTTCACCGCCGGCTAAATCGCCAACTCGCACAACACTGCTGCCATCGACCACGGCGCCGGCGGCAGGACTGTTCCCATCGACGCCGTCGGTGCCGGCGCTGAGCACGGTAATGTCCTGTCCCGATATTTGTTCAGCACAGGCCAGGGCGAATTGCTGATTGCGTCCCCCGACGCCACCATTGCGAACGGTCACGGTCACCTCGCCACCGGAGATCAGGCAGACGCGCGACACGTTGCGGCGCAGTTCCCGCAGACGGTTCAGCAAGTAGTCCGCGGCTTTGTCGTAGGGCCAGTCGTCGCAGGAGTTATCGACTTCAACGGCAAAACCGGCGTGAGTGGCGGCTACGGCGGCTTCATCGATGGCTACCTTATTCGAGAGCACGGTCCACCAGCGCGCGCGAACGAACGCGGGGTCGTCGGATTTGGGCGTCTCGTCGAGTGCATGCTGGCGGAAGAGATCGGCAACAGACGCGGGAAACTGGTCGATAAGGTTGTATTGGGCAATGATGCGCTCGCAGTCATGAATGGAAGTGGAATCGGGCATGGTGGGGCCGGAGGCGAGCGCGTCGGGAGTATCGTCGGGCACATCGGAGACAAGAATCGAAACCTGCTGGGCAGGATAAGCGGCCTGCGCCAGGCGTCCGCCCTTAACGGCGGAGAGATGTTTGCGAATGGCATTGATCTCGGCGATGGGCGCGCCGGAATGCACCAGCGTTTGGTAGGTCGCAGCGAGATCGGGCAGCGAGATCTCGCCGTCGACCGGTTTTTCGACGATGGAAGAGCCTCCCCCAGAGATCATAAAGACAACGAGCGAAGCGGAGTCGAGAGCCCCGAGTGATTTGAGCATGGCATCGGCGGCGCGGATCGATTCTGCGGTCGGCGTGGGGTGTCCGCCCCGAAAATAACGGAAACCGCGCACCTGACTCGCGGGTTCGACCGACGAGGCGACGATGCCTGCTTCGAAACTGTTGCTGCCGACTTGGGCTTCGAGCGCGGCGGCCATGGTGTGCGCGGCCTTGCCCATCGAGACCACGAAGACACGATGGTAGGAATCGAGATCATGCAGGTCGTCGCCAATGCGCAAGATGCGGCGTTCGCAGTGCAGGTTACGGATGAAGGCGTTTTCGATGGACGCGCTCTTCAATGCGGAGTTGAAAATTTCGCGGGCCACGTCGCGAATGCGCCGGAATTGCTGATCGTGCGCGGGAGTCAGGTCGGACATGGACGGGATTATAGAGACAGTTGCTGGTTGCATGAATCTATTTCACCAGCTACTTTCTTGCAGCAGAACCAACGGGGATTGCCGGATGCAGTAGAAGGGATACTGCTGCAAGTAGCGCGACTCCCAGTCCGAACGCACAAATGTACCTTATCTCCATGACCCACCCGTGCTGCAATGTTTCCAACGGCGACAACAGAACGCTTGAGAACCATCCGACCATAACAACGCGCTCGCGCCCGTGGGTACCCCGAATGAACCAGAATGCAAGCCAGCACAGATAACCGTAGAAGGCGATGTTCGCGGCTACGAGGGACCAACCGTGCAGCACAAAATCCAGCGGCAATAGCCATCCCCGTGTGTGGACGAGATGTAATACATCTCGAACGGCGAGTGCGAAGACAAACGCGGTCAGACCGATTGCCACTCCCGTTCTCAGGCGAGTCGTGAGTAGCCGTGTTGGTTGCGATTGCGCCATAAATTCACGGTTTGTCGCCTTCCGACAGCTATTATCCCCCCAGCGTCATCCAGCGGCCAATGTCTCACGGACCCAATCTTCGATGGCCATGCGCATCTCCTTGAGTCTTCCTTCGAAGAAATGATCTCCGGCGTCGATGCGGACAAGCTTCTTCGGATCGACGAAGGTGTCGACGAGCGCTTCGAGTTTCCCCGGGGGACCGAACTGATCGCGCGAGCCGCTGACAAAAAGCTTGGGTTTCGTGCACTCGCGCAGAAATTCGAAATCGTAGACGCGGTCTTCGCCTCGGAGAGCGACGGCGACGGCGGGCAGGCCGAGGGCAATGAGCGCGCGGACTCGATCGTCCGCACACGCGGTGCGCAATCCGACGGCGGCTCCGAAGGAGAAGCCGGCGAAGATTACGGGCAGCGCAAACTCGCGTTCGAGCCAATCGAGGGCGGCGCGCACATCTTCGACTTCGCCCAGGCCGTTGGCGTGCTCGCCCTCGCTCAGTCCGGCGCCGCGGAAGTTAAATCGCAGTACGGGGAATCCGAAGTGGCTGAGCGCCTTCATGGTGTGGAAAACGACTTTGTTGTGTAGCGTCCCCCCATAGAGCGGATGCGGATGGCACACCAAGGCGGCATGGGTCGCGCCCGGCAATCCGGCATTGAGCAAGGCTTCCAGGCGTCCGGCCGGGCCGGCGAGGAACAGGGAACGGATACTGGAGGTTTCGTGGAGCACGGCTGTCGTTAGTCGTTAGTCGTTGGTCGTTGGTCGTTCGTCGCTAGCCGTTAGTATTGCAGAGAATTTGCCGGCCAGCGACTAGCGACCAGCGACCAGCGACTGTTACGCTTTCCTGCATGGACCTGTTCGCGCTCACCCGCCGTCTCATCGACATCGAATCCATCACTCCGAATGAAGGCGCGGTGGGAGATTTTCTCTGCGACGAGTTGCGGCGGCGCGGGTTCGAGACTCGAAAAATGCCCGTCGAAGGCGCGCGCGCGAACGTGCTCGCTTGGTGGCCGGGGCATGATCGTCCGGACCTTTTCTTCTCCACCCACATGGATACGGTGCCGCCGTTCATCGCCTCCTCCGAGGATAACGGGCGCATTTACGGGCGCGGCGCCTGCGATGCCAAGGGAATTATTGCAGCCGAGATTCTGGCGGCGGAGAAGCTATGCGGCGAGGGCGTTTTCGTCGGCCTGCTGTTTCTGGTCGGCGAGGAGCGGGACTCGATTGGCGCGAAGGAGGCCAACCGACAACCGCTGGGCGCGCGCTTCATGATTAACGGCGAGCCCACGGAAAACAAATTGGCGCTGGCCAGCAAAGGCGCGCTCCACGTGGAACTGGTGGCGCACGGACGGATGGCGCACTCGGCGTATCCGGAACTGGGCGAGTCGGCCATCGACAAGCTGGTGGAAGCGCTGCACCGCTTGCACGCCATGAAACTTCCCGAAGATCCCGACGCGGGCGCTTGCACCAAAAACGTGGGCTTAATTCAAGGCGGGCGGGCGCCGAATGTGATCTCCGATTTTGCCCAGGCCGACCTTTTCTATCGTCTGGTGGGCCCGGCGGACGCGCTGCGCCGCGAGATCACGGAGGCCGTCGGCGACCTGGCCGAGGTTCGCTTCACGCGCGAGACTCCCTTCCTGCGGCTGCGCACGCTGGACGGCCTGCCGACGATGGTCGCGGCTTTTACGACTGACGTTCCATCGCTTACGAACTGGGGCGAACCGCTGCTGCTGGGGCCGGGGTCGATTCACGTGGCGCACACCGAGGGCGAGTTTGTGGAGAAGGCGCAACTGGCGGAAGCGGTAGAGATTTATTGTGCCGTGGCGAAGAGGCTGGGGGTGCAGCTCTCGGCCGAGGTGGAGGGGCAGCCATGAAGCGGAAGCGATTCGACGGAAGGCAGGCGGTCATGCAGGACTTCGCCAAAGCTGCAGCGGACCGCGGAGAGCACTTCTTCTATATCCGGATCCCGGAGGCGCTCGGTCCCGTGGCACGTGGTGAGAAGTACGAGGACCCGCTGGCCGGTGCGATCGGAAAGCTCGGAGAGGTCACTGGCGGGGGTTCACAACTCGGCGAAGGCAATTCGATTGCCTACTGCGGCATTGACATTGTTGTGAGTGATCGCGCTCTAGGATTAGAGGTCATCCGCCGCACGATGCGCGCGTGCGGTGCCCCAACCGACACTGTCATTGAAGAATATCTGCCGGAGTACAAAGAGCTGAGACTGTAGCTCTGCAATCTTCCCGGCGCGGGGATATCCTAGCGGGATGACCACCCCCACCCACAACGCTTTGGCCCAGGCATCCTCTTCCTACTTACGTTCCGCCATGCATCAGCCCATTCAGTGGCACGAATTTGGGGAGGAGGCTTTTGCCGCGGCTCGGGCGGCGAACAAGCCCGTGCTCTTGGATATCGGCGCGGTGTGGTGTCACTGGTGCCATGTGATGGATCGCGAGTCTTACGACGATCCTGAGGTGGCGGCGATCGTCAACGAGCATTACATCGCGGTGAAGGTGGATCGGGACGAGCGTCCGGATATTGACAGCCGGTATCAGGTGGCGGTGGCCTCGCTGACGGGGCAGGGCGGATGGCCGCTCACGGCGTTTCTTACTCCCGACGGCAAACCGTTTTATGGAGGGACTTACTTTCCTCCGACGGATGGTTACGGGCGGCCCAGTTTTAAGCGCGTGCTGCTTTCTATTGCTCAAGCTTATCGCGAAAAACACGGCGAGGTGCTGGAGCAGGCGCAGATGGTCGAGAGCGCAATCGCGCGGGCGGAATCCTTTTCGGGCGGCGACAAAGTATCCGCGACGGTGATTGACGCGATTCTGGAATCGGCGCGCAAGATGTTTGACGAGGTCAACGGCGGATTTGGAAGCGCGCCCAAGTTCCCGCATCCGGCCGTGCTGGATCTGGTAATGGAACAATACGTTCGCACGCGTAACGGCGCTACAGACGACGAGGACCTGCGTACGATCTTCGTCCACACACTGGAGAACATGGCGCGCGGCGGCGTCTATGACCAGTTGGCGGGCGGCTTCCATCGCTACTCGGTGGACGAACGCTGGATCGTTCCGCACTTCGAGAAAATGTGCTACGACAACTCCGAGCTGCTGAAAAACTATGTTCACGCCTATCAGGCGACCGGGGATGAGTTTTTTGCCGGCGTGGCGCGCGACATCATTCGCTGGATGGATGAATGGCTCAGCGACCGCGCCCACGGCGGCTTCTACGCTTCGCAGGATGCCGACTACTCCATGGATGACGACGGCGATTATTTCACCTGGACGCTGGAGGAAACCAAAGCCGCGCTCGCCGAGGATGAGGCCGCCGTGGCGACGCTCTACTACGACATTCAGGAAGCCGGCGACATGCATCACAACCCAGCGAAGAATGTCTTGCATATTCAAAACTCAACCGAGGAAATTGCGAAGCGGCTGGGCACCCCGGAAGAGCGCGTGCGCACGTTGCTGGCTGCGGCGAAGGAAAAGATGTATGCGGCGCGCTTGCTGCGCCCCTCGCCGTATGTGGACAAGACCGTTTATGCGGGCTGGAATGCGATGTGCGTTTCGGCTTACCTCGAAGCCGCCAAAGTGTTCGATCTGGCGCCGGCGCGCCATTTTGCGCTGCGCTCGCTGGATCGCCTGCTTTCCGCGGGATGGAATGCGGAGCGCGGGATGCGGCACGTGATCGCTTACTCGGAGGCTCCATCGGGTGTTCGGGCGGAGCAGCGCGAAATTTCGGGCGTGCTCGATGACTACGCGTTCGCGGTAATTGCGTGTCTCGACGCTTACGAAGCGACGGCGGACCTCAGCTACTTCCGTTTTGCGCGTTCGATTGCGGACGCGATGGTGGCGGGGTTCTTCGATCCGGTCAATGGCGGATTCTTCGATACCCGTGGAGCCGCATCAGGCGAACCGAACGCACTCGGCATTCTGGGAACGCGGCGGAAGCCCTTTCAGGATTCGCCGACTCCGGCGGGAAACTCGGCGGCGGCGATTGCGCTGCTGCGTCTGCACGGTTACGCAAATGACGAGGCATATCGCGACAAGGCCGAACAGACTTTGGAACTCTATGGCGCAGTCGCGGTACAGCACGGCATCTTTGCGGCGACGTATGGGCTGGCGGTAGCCCGGTTCTTCCAGCCGCACACCCAGGTCGTGGTCGTCGGAAACGATGAAGCGGCCACCGCGCTGTATCGCGCCGCAACGCGTCCGCTGGGTTTGAATACGGCGGTTCTGCGTTTGGACGCCGGCAAAGTTGTGGCGCAGAATCTGCCACCGGCTTTGGCCGAGACGATCCCCAATCTCCCCGCGCTAACCGAAGGACGCTCGTTTGCGGTGGTGTGCTCCGGGTTCGCGTGCCAGCCGCCGATTTTCGACGAGAAGGAACTGGCGCGTGCGTTGGGCTCGCGGGCGCGTCCGGCGGCGTGAGCTGGGGCGACGGATTTTCGATCCCGATCCCGCCGCTAGTCGTGAGACGATATACTTTGTTGCATGGAACGAGTTCTTAGCCTGGCGGACTACGAGTCGCTGGCGGAATTGCGTTATCGGATCCGCCGTTTTCTTCACTTCAGTGAGCAAGCCTCGCGCATGGCTGGCCTCAAGCCTCACCAGCATCAGCTCATGCTTGCCCTGAAAGGGCTGCCGGGAAGCATCCGCCCGCGAATCGGAGAGTTGGCCGAGCGGCTGCAGATTCGACATCACAGTACGGTTGAACTGGTAAACCGGCTCTCTGCCGGCGGCTATGTCCGGCGCAATCGCAGCGGGGAAGACCGCCGCGAAGTATGGCTTTCCCTGACTCCCAAGGGCGAAAAGGTGTTGCGGAAGCTCTCCCTGCAACACCGGGCAGAACTTCGCCTGCACGGGCCCGCTCTCGTCGCGGCCTTGAAGCGCGCCATTCCCAAGCGACGGACCGCAAGGGCGGCTCCACGCCGGCCGATAGGCTAATGAAATTTCGGGCGAGACCCCATTGGGCGACCCATGCTTTGGCCTTGCGTGCGGCCCTTTAGGCCCCTGAAGTTCCTCATTTTTCCTGCCGATGGAACTGGAAGACAGCACGCCCGAGCCATGTTTTCCAATCTTCTCGAAAATCCGAAGTTGTTCCGGCATGTGCTGGAAGACTTGCCGGTGGGGATTTACCTGGTGGACCGGGAACGGAGGATCCGTTTTTGGAACCGTCACGCGGAACACCTCACGGGACATTTGGGGCAGGATGTGGTGGGACATATCCTCGAGGACATTGTCCAAGCCTGCGACCGGCGGGGCCACCGCTCGATCGGCGAACACTGTCCGGTGACGATCACCCTCCGGCTGGGGCTGCCGCAGCATTGCGCCGCGTACTACCTCCACAAGAACGGCCATCGGGTGGCGTTGCGGATCTGCACGCGGGCGGTACTGAAAGACAGCGACGCGATCGAGGGAGCGGCGGTGCTGTTGGAAGAAGCATTCATGTACCCCGAGGAGTTGTCCGGGCCACCCATGTACGGATGCCTGGACGCGACCACGGGAATTGCGTCGCGCCGTCTGACGCGAGCCGTGCTCCACGAATGCATGGCGGGAGTGGAGGAATCGCATCTCGGCTTTGGGGTGCTCCGCATTCGGGTGCTGGGGCTGGAGGAATTTCGCGCCAAGCACGGTCCGCAGTCGGTCATACCTTTCCTGCGCACTACGGCGCGCACCTTGCGGCACAGCCTGGATGCGGAAACTTTTCTGGGATGCTGGGGAGAGAACGAGTTTCTGGCCGTGCTGCCCACCGCGAGTCCGGTGACGGTGGCGACTACGGCGGAAACGGTATGGAACCTGCTATCTCATTCGGAAGTGTTGTGGTGGGGCGACCGTTTTCCGATTGCGAGCGAGGTGGCCTGCGCTATGGCCACGGCGGGAAGCGACCTGGAATCCCTTCTCGAAGAGATGAAGCCCGCGCATTCGAGTGCAACGGCGAAGGCGGCGGCCGCGGGCGCCGCCAACGATTCTGAACATTCGCGAGGATGAGGTTCGATGTTTTCGATCATTGGCATCGTGGTGGTTTTCGGCTGCATTGTGGGCGGCTACCTGATGGAGCACGGCAACATCAAGGTGCTGCTGCAGCCTGCGGAATTGCTCATCATCGGCGGCGCGGCGGTGGGCACGGTGCTGATCTCGAATCCCATCCACACCCTGAAAAGCATCATCGCCGGGGTCGTTGGGGTATTTGGCTCCTCGAAGTACAGCACCGAGCACTACACCAATTCCTTGAAGATGATGTATGAACTCCTGCAAAAAGCGCGCAAGGAAGGCTTGGTGGCGCTGGAGACCGACATTGAAGAACCGGACAAGAGCCCACTGTTCTCCAAGTACGAAGCTTTCGTGAAGGATCACCATGCGGTCGCTTTCGTGTGCGACACCATGCGCATGGCGGTCAGCGGCGGCGTAGAGGTCTTCGATCTGGACCAGATGCTCGAGGTGGACATGGACGTCCATCATCATGGAGCCACCGAACCGGTGACGTCGTTGAGTACGATGGCCGACTCGCTGCCCGGCCTGGGCATTGTGGCGGCGGTGCTGGGCGTCGTGATCACCATGAGTGCGATGGGCGGACCTCCGGAAGAAATTGGAAAGAAAGTGGCGGCGGCGCTGGTGGGGACGTTTCTCGGCATTCTGTTGTGTTACGGGTTGGTCGGCCCGCTGGCGTCGCGCATGGGCAAGATGGCGGACGAGCAACACGCGTTCCTGCTGGTGTTGCGGGTGACCATGATTGCTTTTCTGAAAGGCGTAGCCCCGATCATGGCGGTTGAGATCGGGCGCCGGACCGTGCCCGGGCATGTGCGTCCGTCGTTCCAGGCGGTCGAAGAGGCTTGCCGGGGCGCGAAAGCCGAAGCCGCAGTGGCGGCGCCGGACGCCGCTCCGGCCGCGGGATAAACACCGGCCATGCCGACACCGCCCATCATCGTCATCCGGAAAAAAGGCGGGCACGGCGGCCATCACGGCGGCGCGTGGAAGGTTGCTTATGCAGACTTCGTCACCGCCATGATGGCGCTGTTCATCGTGTTGTGGCTCATGAACAGCAGCAAGCCCATTCAGGTGGCGGTCAGCGGCTACTTCAAAGATCCCAGCGGAACCGGCAAGCAGACCGGAACCACTATGGACAAAACCGGCGAGAAGATGCAACCGGCCAAGCAGGACATGGCGAAGATCAAAGAGGATTTGCAAAAGAGTATCCAGGACATCAACGACCTCGCCAAGCTGAAAAACAATATCGAGATGACGGTCACCTCGGAAGGTCTGCGCATCGAGTTGCTGGAATCGGAGAATGGAACTTTCTTCGACAGCGGCAGTTCCACCCTCAACAAGAGTGGGCAGGAGGTTGCGATCTTGCTGGCGGCGGAATTGGGAAAAGCTCCCAACCATCTTTCGATCGAAGGACACACCGACGCCAAACCATTTGCCGGCAAAAGCAGCTACAGCAACTGGGAACTCTCCGCGGATCGCGCGAACGCGGCGCGGCGCTTGATGCAGCAGTCGGGATTGCGCCCCGATCAGGTCTCGCAGGTGCGAGGCTTCGCCGATCAGCGCCTGCGCAACAAAAAAGACCCACTGGACCCGTCGAACCGGCGCATTTCCATCATCGTGCAGACCCTCGCCAAGAACGCCGCCGGCAATGAAACCGGCGAAGGAAAATCTTCCGCAACGGAAGCGCAAGAATCGGGTGTGGCAAAACCGCCCACTACCGGCGCGAATGCGGAATCTGAACCCACCGGGGAAAAAGACGGAAAGTAAAAAAAGAAGGCCGGCCACGGTGGCCAGCCCGGAAGATTGCATTGCTGATCTAAACTTACGTCTTCTTACTTAAGTGGCTGTGTACATCTCGCGGTTACGCGCCGCAGTTCGGATGATAGGGGGAACATAGCGGAAACGGCCCCGTCGGAGCGGGAGCTTTCGGAACAGCCGCATACGCAAATGTGCCCACCAGGCCTACCAGGAGCAGTAACGCCCTGAGTGAACGTTTCATTGTCTTGCTTCTTTCTTGCTTAGGGTCTGCCGAAGAACTGGCTTGAAGCTGCCAGCTTCCGGTGCCGGGAATTATACACAACCCTGCAACTTTCTGATTCATTGGGGGTTCCCTGAAAAGCGCCGACGATGCGACCGGCTGGCGGGCATGCCGAAGATCGGCGAGGTCGTCGGGAAGGCCATATAAGCGGTTTTTACGCGGGTTTCTTAAGGTAATGGTTTGATTCGAATTACGTCGCTTCAGGCTTTGAGCAGAGGGTCGGGAGGAGCCAAAAAATCCTCTTGACAGGGTTTTTGGCGGGGGCTGTTTTTGGGTCGGCGAGGCTATGGCCGGGTTTTGGAACCGGCCGCAGCGGAGCTGGCCCTGGGTCGAGGAAATCGGTCGTCGAGTGCGGGAACATCTTCCGCTGGCTCCAGATTCGAGTTCCGCAATAACGCGCGCTCCACCATGCCTTCGAACATCGGGATCAGCGAATCGGATGCCACCGGAGTTTGAAGTTCCGCCAGGCCCTGTTCCCATCGCTGAGTCTGCAAATGGTTGACGGTGGCTTGGCGGAGCGCTTTGCGCGAGAGCGAGTATCCGAACCAAATCAAAATGGCCATGTTCCAGGTCGCCATGTCAATCAGGTTCAGATTGTCCTGCGCGATAAATCCCCCCGAATTCAAAGCGAGCATCAGCAGCTCCACGCCGGCAAAGAGCCCAAAGCCGAGAGCGATGCCAAAACTGACTTGCTTTCGCGATACACCCAGAAAGCGCGAAAACAAAAGCAAAAAGAGGATCAGGCCAAGCTGCACCACGCCGACTGAGCGCAGCAGAGTGGTAAGGGCGTGCACCAGCGGATCGTGGTCCAAGGAATTTGAGAAGGCGACCACCACGGAAAGCAGCAGCAGCACCACCCCCGCCCACTTGAAAAGCAGCGTGCCCAAATCTTTCAGTGTGTGGTAGGGGCGGAACACGTCGAGGAAAATCTCATGAATCACCTTGAAGCCCAGAACCGCGTTGGCCGCCTCTCCCAGCCAGAAGAACCAGAAATATAAGCTCCCGTTGCCGGTGAGCCAAAGGGGAAAGATGACGGCAAAATTCGCAACCTGGACCAGAAGGAACAAGAAGAACGCGGGAAACTGGCGGTGCAGCTTACGACGCCAGAAGATCGCGGCCACCACCGATTGCAGAATCGGTTGCACGCCCCACAAGCAGAACACGACGGTTTGGCTGTGCCAATTCATGGGTCACGCAGGTCAAGTAGCGGCCAACCGCCGAAACTGCCGCATCTCGATCTTCTATATCCTGAGGCCGGGCGCCCTGGTGGTCAACCCACCTAAGGTAACTTTGGTAACCATACCCGGAGAGAAGCGGCTCGCCTCGTCTCTGTCGCCGGCGAAAACGGGGTAAACCCCGACTCTAACGCCAGAAGGGGCGCTCCCTATCCGGCTTCGGGCGTGGAATGCAGGTAGGCGCGCATCATTCGCACTTCATCGTCCTTTTCGTCGAGATCGTGGAGAAGGATGTCGCGCAAAGAAACCACACCCTTGAGGTCACGTCCCGCGCACACCGGCAGATGCCGGAATCCATGCCGTTTCATCAAGGTCATGCAGGTCTCGAAGGGATCGTCAGGCGCGACCGTCAGGGGATCGTCGGTCATAACCTGGCCAACCGGAGTGCGGGCGGGATCCTTGCCACCGACCACCACACGGTTCATCAGGTCGCGCTCGGAGAATATGCCGACCATTTGCCCCCCTTCGAGAACCGGTACGGCGCCGATGTGGTGTTCCGCCATCAGGCGGGCAACTTCCAGCACGGTTTGATGAACTTCGGCGGATATGGTGACTTGATTGTTGAGCAGATCGCGGATCAGCATTGGCGCCTCCCGTGGGCATGTGGAAAAACCGCGCCCGGCGAACAGCTTCAAATTCGTCTGCAACGAAGGAAGCAAAACCGCTTGGTGTCTCGACCCCGGCGCGGAGTATATGTCGAAAATCGGCCGAGGGAAAGAAAAAAATGCAAAGACAGTTGCTGGTTGCCAGTTCCAAGAAAAACCTTGGGATCTGCGGGGTTTACTGAGAACTGAGAACTGAGAACTGAGAACTGGCCGCGGGCAACTGGCAACTGCTTATGATGTAGGACCTGGCCACCAAAGCGGCCGGCATTTCGGCGGCAGCGCGGCCGGTAATGATGACGTTGTAATCGTCGCTCGCACGAAGACGACCGAACACCGGAGTTGCCTCCTGCGGCTCGACCAGCGCCAGGTATCGCAGAAATGCGAAGACGTCTTCGGTAGGCTCAAGCCCCGGCGCAACGAAGCTGACTTCGACATCTTCGTGATGGAAGTGCCATCCCAGTGACGCTGCTAGCCCCACGGCACGCTCATATACGGCGGGCGGCAGCACTCCAGGCGCGGGATTGTCAAATACGACCCGGAGCTTGCGTTCATCTTCCCGGCTGAACTCGCGTACCTTGAGCGCCCCGGTGCGCGCCGTGGCTTTCCAATCCACATGGCGCGCGGAATCGTCGGGCATGTAGTCGCGGATGAGGTACAGATCGTTGCCGCGGCCGCGCACAAAAGTTTCAAACTCGCCGGTGACCATGGGAAGAACTTCGAGGAACTGCTCCGTGGACTCGACCTCGGGATAGACGATCACTTCGCGGGCCAGGTTAACGCGCCGGGTCTTCATGAGAAAGGCGAACGGAAATCGCGTGGCCAGGCCGAAGTTCTTCTCCGCGTAGCGGCCGCGGGCTGGGAAGGTCATCTCGAGGTCGGCGCGGAGTTCTTGTCCCGGAGCGAGAAAAGGAAAATAGACGGATTCTTCGAGGATCGGTTTTTCCGCCTCTTCGCTCAAGCGGCGCAGACGGCGGTCAGGCAGGCGGAGCCACTGCTCCTGAGGCGCGCGGTTGTGGGGCCAGCCGAAGGTCGTGGCCTCCCAACCCCAGTGGTCCTTATTCTTGCGCTTGGCGGGAACCACGCGCACGGAAAAAGACGGCAGCCACGAACTGGTGTTGCCGAGGAGCAAGCGCGCCAGCATCGGCCGCCCGGCAAAAACGTGCTCCGGCAAGCGCACGTCGAGCTGGAGACGGCGAAGCACCAGCGCCGAGGCAACTCCGGAAACCAGAATGGCAGAGAGCAGCGCCGCGACGACGACATACAGCAGGTTGTTGCCGGTGTTGATGGCGGCGATTCCAATGACGACGCTGATCAGGATGTAGATCGTGCCGGCGCGCGTAACGTCGTAGTCCATCGCTTCACGGACATGGCTGACGACGACCCGCCGCGCTAGATAGGGCACGGTGGTCAGGCCCACGAAGGTGGCCAGCAACAGCGCCACTGACGCCAGAATCAGGGTTCCCCAGAAGTTGCCCGCCTCGCGCGATACCGTCGAAAACAACGCCGCTCCGAAAGCCAGCATCAGGCCGACGATGGCCAACAGGAATCTCACCCACACCTGGGAAAGGCCCAGCCGCGGGAAGCGGCGCGCGGGCTGCGGGCGGTTCGGTCGACGTTCGGAAATCACAAATCTCTCCGGGCGATGCTTATGCCAGCATATGACGCCGGCCGAGCGAGTGGAAGTGACGGAAGATACGGAGGCGATCCGCCTGCCTATTGAGTCGCGGCTAAGGCATTCCCACAGTGCGGGCTTTAGCCCCTACCGTGCCCTCCGGCCTGAAATCGTCCCTTACGAGACAGCCCGTCACGGCTCGCGGATCTCCTCCCCCACTACCGTCATCTTCGTAGCCGTGCGGAATTTCTTGTAATCGCGGAACTTCACTTCGACATCTTCGTTGTACCCCTTGAAGAGCGCAATCCGCGCGTCGAGGTGGAACTGAATGTGCTTCGGCAACCAAACTTCGTCGTTCACCTTGGTCTGCTCGACCAGAACCCGCGTGCCTTTGTGGATTCTCGCCAAAACGAATCCAAACGATAGCGCGTCAATCGCGACGATGTCGAGCTTCACCCATTGTGCTTCGCCCTTGTCGATCCAGACGCGCCCGTGGAACTTGCTGAGCATCTTGGCGCCGCGCTGCTTGGGCTCGTAGCCCGGACGAGGTTCACCCTCCAGCACCCAGGTGTCGCGCCCGTCGATCGTTTCCGAACCCACCAGCCGGAAGTTGAACGCATCGGCAATCTCCAGCACAAACTTGCGGGCTTCTTCGCGGTTCTTCTCGTCTTTCTCCCGCCGCTTGCGGCGGTCTTCTTCCGATTCGTTCTTGCGTTTGTCGATGATCTTCTGAATCTTCTCCTCTTCCTTCTTAGCCTCGTCGGCCGACAGCGGCTTGTCGTCCTTGGCGGTCAGCCGCTCGACCGGCTCTCCATAGATCTCCAGGAGCTCCGAGGTGCGGGATTCGGACTTCTTCACCCCGCCGTGCCCATCGAGTTTGTGCTCTTCTTCGCGCTGGATGAAGGTGTAATCGCGCTGCCGCTTCTCGTTTTCCAGTTCTTTCGTTTCGGCGCGAAGCAGCAGTTCCCGAATCTGCTCTGCGGGAACCACTCCGCTGGCATTGGGCTTCAGTTCGATGGGCTTCAGATCCGTGTGCGTGCGATCCTCGGGAGACGAAACCCGCGCAGATGGTGGTGAAGTGGGAGTCGAAGCTGGAGCCGGAGTTAAGTCCTGACCAAAAACGCAGCCCGCCCGCAGAACTACCGCAAAGATGAGCCCGACACAAGAACGCATGACACATCGACGAAACAACCCGCGGACCATTTCCCGCACGAATGCGCCTTTCCCCTGTGAACCCCTGCGCTCCCCGTGGTTAAAGCTTTTTCTCGGCCCTCTCCAAGCACCCCGCCCGGAACGACCGCCCATCCAACCGATGCAACCGCTGAGCCTGGGCGCGATTGATCAGCGGATAGTGCGAAATAGTCAGCAGATATTCCGCCACAAACCACACCGGCTTCTCCGTAGTCATCCAGTCCAGCCGATCGAAGCGCTTCATGTGCACCGGACGCGAAAAAGTCCTCAAAGTCCGCTCCCCGCGCAGGTTGAAGTAGGTGTCGAAGTAACTGAGTACCAGTTCGCGCAGCGACCGGTAGACCGGCTCGCGATACCGGCATCCAGTGTAATTCGATTTGGCCAAAGCGCCCCAGTGCCCGCCGTCGGGACTGTGATACACCGCAATCACATGATCGGTATCATGCTCGGCTTCGAGATCGAGAATCAGCGGAGGGTATCCGATAACCCGCAAAGCCGCCGCCGCAAACAGCGCCCCCTCATAACAATGCGACGTGTTTTCGCGAAGCACAAGTCGCGGAGACCAGGCGCTGTCCGCAAGGTGATAAGGCATGTCGTCCAGCAACCGCTGAATGCCATGCGGAGTCTTCAGTGAGCGCAGCGTGCGAAGTTCGGCTGGGGTCAGCCCCCAGGAGTTGTTGTCAGTCATCCCAAATCTCCCGTAGAAACGCGGCTCGCCGCGTCTCCCGCGGATTACAGAGTCATTTTGAAGGTAGCAGGATCGGGCAATGATTGGGAATAGAGGAGCGGGTCCGCGCCTGAGCGAAACGTCAACCGGAAGACGACGATACTGCAACACTAACTCTGTGCCCCGTCTGCAGAGTGCGGCGTCCTTTTACTTGGTCGGCTCGCTAGCAGTCTCTTCTCGCTGCTCTTCAGCCTTCTGCCAACCGGAACCGGGGTTGTATTCTGCCATGTCCTTGGCGAGAACCTCGGTCTTCTTGCCGAGGTCCTTCTCCAATACGGCTCCATTCTCGCCAACGATGAATGTCATCACGCCCGACGACCTGTATTCCGCCGGATAAGCGACGAACGCGAAGCCCTCGGTCATCTTGCCGTTTACCAGGTAGCTCTTCTCGCCGCCGATGGCGTTCTTGCCCTGACGCGTCAGAATATGAAAATAGTAGCCGCGGTACGGCGTCGGAGCGCCCTCTTGTCTCTTGGCATAGCCCTCGGCAACGGCCGATGCTACCAGCGGCCCGATGGGGCTCTGGGGTTCGCCCTTGGCAGCTTCCCAATAAAGGCCATTGTGCTGTCCTTCATCGCTGAAGATTTTCTGGGCGTACTCGCTGTGCTGTGCGGAGTATTCCTTTTGCGCCGCCACCAGTTCCTGGCAAACGCGAATGGCCGATAGTTCATTCCGTCCAATGCGCCGGTATAGAATTTCTTTTTTGCCCGCCTCGGTGTCGAAATACCACGAATTGCCTTTGTGCATGAGCGGTATGGGCGTCGGCCAATTATGCGCGCCGATGTACAAAATCGTGGTTCCATCCGGTTCTTTCACCAGACGGTGCATTTCCTGATATCTATGCACGAAATTCGCACGGTTCTCGGCGTCTTCGGCCTCGTCTCCGGAGGAGACGATTTGCTTTCCTTCGGGTCCAAGAATTCCGAGCATCGCCTTTTCGTCGTTACTCTGCGCTGCTGTGACCAGAGCGTTGCTCGCCGCTTCCGCCGACGAAAACGTCTTCTGGCCCGGTTGCTGCGCCAGGGAACGAGTGGGAAAACACACCGTCAAAAGGAGTGCGATCACGGCTAATTTTGGAAGATCGGCCCCATGAAATTTGTCGAAGTTCAGCTTCGCTCGCCGCATATGGCTTCTCTCCATTTCCAAATTTTCAAACTACCAGGAACATAACCATACTTCGATTAATGACGCCCGCCGCCGTGAGATCCTCCGCCGCCATGCGCTGCTCCTCCGCCACGGGCTGCTCCACCACCGACGCTGGCACCTCCGCGCGACGAATAGCTCTTGGCCTGTCCGCCATGGCCGTAGCCGCTGAAGGCGCCGGAGCGGACGCCGCTCTGACCGCGGGGTGCAGCGTATCCTCGAGCTGCCTGCCTGTTTCCCTCAAATGGCCTGGCAGTAGCGCCGGGACGGTTGTAGACTCCGCCGCGCCCGCCGATGTTCCCGCCAGGTCTGTTCCCTGCGTAGGGTCGAGCGCCAACTCCGCCACGCGCGCCGTTGAATCCCCCGCGCCCGCCTGCTCCTCGGTAGAAATTGCTCCGGTTGTAAAACGTTCTGCTCCCGGAGTAGTACCTGCCATGGTTGTACATGGCGTATCGGTTATGCCAATCGAATCCCCAATGACCCCAGCCCCATCCAAAACCGCCG
>JBAVVP010000013.1:0-44207 GCA_049697355.1 Terriglobales bacterium | reverse complement strand
CGATGTGGCGCCGCACGTCGCGTTTGCGGTCCTGTTCCAGTGAGCCGGTCAGCAGCACAATGCGGTATCCCGCTCGTTCCAGAATCTGCCGGGCGGAAAAATAATGCTGCTGCGCCAGAATTTCCGTCGGAGCCATCAGCGCGACCTGGTAGCCGTTTTCAATGGCGATGATCGCCGCCTGAAACGCCACAATCGTCTTGCCCGATCCCACGTCCCCCTGCAGCAGACGTCGCATCGGAGAAGGCGTCTGCATGTCGGTGGCAATTTCTTTCAGTACCCGCTTCTGGGCTGCCGTCGGATGAAACGGCAGGATCTTCTTAATCGCCGCTCGCACCCCATCGTTGATCTGAAAGGCGACTCCGGTTTGCGCCTTCTGCTCTCGCCGCTTGAGCTCGAGCCCCAGCTCGATGAAAAACAGTTCGTCGAAAATCAGGCGGATGTGCGCCGCCGTGCGCGACGATTGCAGATCGGCAAAACTCTCGCCCGCATCCGGCCAATGCACCTTCCACAATGCTTCGCGCGGAGACGCCAGGCTCAAATGCCCGCGCACCGCCGCCGGGATTGGATCGGGGAGATCGGGATTCAGGTTTTCCAGCGCAAATCTGATGATGCGCCGGAACCACCGCGGCGTAAGTTTGCCCTGCCCGGTCGATTCGTAGATCGGGACAATCCGTCCGATCTCCAACGAGGCCGCCGCCTTTTTTTCCGCCTCGTCGGCGCCGCCCGCTTCGTAGATGTCGCCGAGAATCTCGAACTGCGGCTGCACGATCTGCAGTCCGCCATCGCGGTCCTCTTCGACCTTGCCGTAAAGTGCAACCATCTGTCCGGCCTGAAAGCGGTCCTGAAGATACGCGGCGTGAAACCATAGACACTTCAGACGGCTGCGGCCCTGGCCGACGGTGAGTTGGAAAATGGGCATGCGGCGCGTGCGAAACAGTCCCGAGTTGCGCACTTCGGCAATCACCGTCGCCATCTCTCCCGCGCGCAGTTCGGCCACCGAACGCGGGTTCAGCCGGTCTTCGTAACGGAACGGCAGGTAGTGCAGCAGGTCGTCGACGGTGCGAAGGCCCTTGGCGCCAAGCACCTCGGCCAGCCGCGGGCCGATGCCTTTTACATACTGCACGGGAGTAGACGGGTCCAGCATCGTAAGCGATGTTAGCAGCCGGGGTCCCCATCGCGCCCGGCTTTGGCGCGATGAGGTGGAGGAGAGGCAGGCTGTTCGGACGACCTCCAAAGCAGCACATAGGCTGGGCAGCGCGTTATACTCACCAGTAAGGATATGGCAATCGCCACCGCATCTGCCGGTGTCAGCAGTTCGGCTCGGAGCCCTATGCCTCTTTCCGCGATCCTGGTCGATGACGAACAACTGGCGCGCGACGAGCTCGCTTACCTGCTCAAGAACGCCGGCGACGTGAACGTGGTCGCACAGGGTAAGAACGGCCTGGAAGCGGTCAGCCTGATCAAGGAGCACAATCCCGACCTGGTGTTTCTCGACGTGCAGATGCCGGGCCTGGACGGTTTCGGCGTCATCAAGAAGCTGCTCGACCGTAAAGTTCCTCTTCCCAAGATTGTTTTTGCCACCGCCTTCGATCAATACGCGGTGAAGGCGTTCGAAGTAAACGCGGTCGATTACATCCTGAAACCATTCGATAAGAAGCGGGTCGCCCAGGCCGTCGAAAAGGCACGGGCCAAGATTGAAGCGGGCGCCGGGCCGGGAGAAAAATTCGAAACCCTGGTGCGGATGCTGGAGTCGCAGAAGCCGCAGACGGCGAAGATTCTGATCAAAGCCGCGGGCAGATTATTCCTGACCGACGCCAAGGATATCTGTTACGCCACCATCGAAGATGGCGTGATCACAGTGGCCACCAGCGGCCATGCGGGCATGGAAGGCCAGTCGAACTGCCGCACGCTGGAAGAACTCTTTGACAGTCTCGATCCCAATTCATTCTGGCGGGCGCACCGGTCCTTCCTGGTCAATATCCACCACATCCGCGAAGTTGTGCCCTGGTTCAAAAGCTCCTACCAGTTGCGCATGGACGACAAGAAACAGACGGAAATTCCGGTGAGCCGCGCCCAGACCCGCCGCCTGCGGGAACTGTTCAACCTGTGAGGACAATTGGTAATTGTGTAATTTGGTAATTTTGTAATCTCAAACCCGCCCTGCTCTGTCTCCAATTACCAAATTACCCGATTGCCAAATTACAAAATTGTCTTCCGTGGCCGGTTGGTTTGCAGGCAGAAAAATGGGGGCGGACGCAAACGATTCTTCGTCCGCCCCGGGGAGGGATCTCTCAGGCCGCCACGGCTTGCAACGCGATGCGATTGGGAATCACCAGCGTCTCGCCCTCAAGCCGAATCAAATCTTTCCGCTTCATAACACTCAACAGACGAGTTACCGTTTCTCGCGAAGATCCAATCATTTGGGCGATTTCCTCGTGTGTAAACTCCGTGGGCACGCGGAGTTCCCGGTTGCGCGGTTCGCCCGAGACCCAGGAAAGCAGCAGGCGTGCCAGTTTCTCCGTCGAACTGCGCGCGAGCAGCAACTCATGGACATCGTCGAACGAGGTTGCAATGTCGCGGGCCAGCAGGGTAGCGCATGCGAGCGCCACGTGGCTGTCGCTTTCCATCAAACGCAGGAAGCTGTCGCGTTCGACAAACTTGATCTGGCAAAGCTCGATGGTGGTGACCGAAATCGGCGAAGGCCCCCCGCAGACCACCGCACTCAGTCCCAGCACCTGGCGGTCCCCGGCAATTTTCAGGATGATGGTCTTGCCATCGCGGGACTCGACCGAGAGCTTGGACCGTCCGGAACAGGCGATGTAGACGCCGCGCGGAATTTGGCCCTCTGCCAGCAAGGTTGCGTTGCTCGGATACAGGGTCAGGTGCCCTATCGTGTTAAACGCACTCATCAGAGGCTCAGGCAGATTGCAGAAGTCGCAAGTCCGCCTCAGGGTGCAGCTTAAACAGTCGTTCGGAATCGTGAAGCGCCGCGGAACACCCATAGCAATCTCCTGGGTCGGCCAGACCGGGCAGGTGGAATCGTCGGCCGGGGAGAGGCGGCAATGCTCCACGTGGGGAGCATTGCACATGGCCTGCCACAGGCTTGCGATGGATTAAGTGCTGTACCTTCACCGTTTAGGGTGGTTGGAACGAACTCCATGCCGATGGCGAACGCCGGGACACTGACCTGGCTGCCGACAATTGGGCAGGGGTTAGCCTCGCGGGCCTCAAATCCATAGAGCTGGTTTCATAAAATGGTTTTGGGAAGGGCACGACTTTAGTTGTGCCGTTAAGCGAAAATCCTCCGCGCCGCACTTCCCTGTGACGACGCGGAGGATTGCATTGGAGGCCGGAGTCTCGCCGCTGGCGACGCAAGCTTCGAGTTCTTTTGCCTGGTTGGACGCAACCGCATCGCCGAGGGGGCAGGCTGTGAATCCAATCCAAGCTGGCTTTCCAATTCCTTCAACAACCTCCTAACCCAGATATTCGGTGCGCGAGATTCCCAGGCGCTGCATCTTGTACTGCAGGGTGGTGCGCTTGAGTCCCAGCCGGGCCGCCGCGCCCGACGGACCCGACAGGGCACCCTGGGTCTGACGCAAAATCTCGATGATGTGCTCGCGTTCTTTGTCGCGCAGCGTAACGTCGGAATCGGAAGGCTGGCGTGAGGTTTCCTCGCGCAACTCGCCGAACGGCGGGCTCAACCGGTTGCCTTCCGACAGGATTACCGAGCGCTCGACAAAATTCTCCAACTCGCGGATGTTTCCCGGCCATTTCCAGCGCGTCATGGCTTGGATGGCCTCCTCGGGGATGACGTCGATCTGCTTGTGCAGGCGGGCCGAACATTTTTCGACGAAATGTTGAACCAGCGAGGGGACGTCCTCGCGCCGGTCGCGCAACGCGGGCAGATGCAGGGGAAACACGTGCAAGCGGTAGAACAAGTCGCTGCGGAACTGTTTTTCTTCGACTGCGCGCCCCAAGTCGCGATTGGTGGCGGCGATCAGCCGCACGTCCACCCGGATCGTCTTCGTTCCTCCCAGCCGTTCGAACTCCTGGTCCTGCAGAACGCGCAGCAATTTGGGCTGCAACTCCAGCGGAATATCTCCCACCTCGTCGAGCAGCAAAGTGCCCTTATCCGCCAATTCGAGTCGGCCGATCTTCTGGCTCACCGCTCCGGTGAAGGCTCCCTTCTCGTGGCCGAAGAGCTCGCTTTCCAGCAGTCCCGTGGGAATGGCGGCGCAGTTTATCTTGATGAAGCTGCGCTCCTTGCGCCGGCTCATGTCGTGAATCATCCGCGCTATGCGTTCTTTGCCCGTCCCGGTTTCCCCGGTGATGAGGACGGTGGAATCGGTGTCGGCGACGATGGCGGCGTAGTCCAGCACACGTTTCAAGGCTGGGCTGTTACCGATGATATCGTCGGACCGGTTCGCGATCTGGACTTCGCGCTCCAAGTAACGCTTTTCCTGGGCAAGGCGGTCCTTGAGTTGTGCGATCTCGCCATACGCATGCGCATTCTGGAGCGCAATCGCAATAGCGTTGGCTACTTGCTCCAGATATTCAACCTCCGGGCGGCCGAAAGCATTCTCCATCGTGCTACTCGGATTCAGCGCTCCCCAGATCCGATTGCCGGCGATCAAGGGCACGCTGCAAACGGACCGAATCCCGAGTTCGTACATGACTTTCGCCATGGGCGCTTCCATCTCTCGCAAATCGTCGGCCGTGAAAAGTGCAACGTTTCGCGTCCGGATCGCCCGCCCCGAGAGTGCTTGCTCAATCGGGATCTTAGTGTCCCGGTTGGCGAATGGCTGCCACTCCTTAGCGTCTCCAAATAAGTGCACGTTCTTGCCATCGTCGTCCAGCAGGCACAGGAGGGTCCGCTCGTAGCGCGCGATGTTCCGAAGACTGGAAAGAATGACCGGCAGCAGCTTTTCCAACTCCAGATTGGAACCCAGTTCACGGCTGATGGCGACCAGGCTCTGCTGTTCCTCAAAGGCGCTGTAGGCTCGATCCTTCTCCAGCACAAGCGCTCCCATCCGCGCGATGCGAGAGAGTAATTCGACGTCCTCGTCAAGCGCGACCCGGGGAACGTTCTTGCCCAGGCCTAGCGCTCCAAAACGGTGCGCATCCGTGCTCACGGGAACGCAGATGTAAGATCGGGCGCCGTGATTGAGCAACACCGGCATGAAACCGGGAAAGCGCGACTCGCGTTCGGTATCGGGAATGGCGATCAGTTCCTGATGTTTCCATACCCACCCGGTCGCCGCATCGTCCACGGGGAAAGGGTCGAACTCTCCTCTTTCATGGTTCCTTTTCCAGTAGTGAGTCAGCATGCAATCCCGGCGTGGGTCATGGAGGGAGTAGTTCAGCAATTCGCCCGCCGTGAGGGCCAGCACCGGGGGCGCGAGTTCTTTGAACGCGTCGGGCAGGTTCCTGGCTCGCACTACCAGGTCGGTGATCTCGAGTAGCCCGCGATACCGTTTGCGTTCCGGCGAGGCACTTCCCTCGAGTTCGGCTCTGCGTTCTGACATGCGGACATCCTCCTGCACCCGCCGCATGCAACCATGGCGGACATTCTGTTTTGAGCAGGGACTGGGGGATCGGCGCAGCTTCCAAGCTGCGAAATTAAAGTTGAGCTTCGCGTCGCAGGCGTTAGTTCCTTACATGGGAACCAATCTCATCCTCCCCGGACGGGAGCCCCCTCAGGTTCTGCAACGCGGTTTTCGCTGTTCGTGACCTCCGGTCATAAATATTCTTACTCCGTCGCCCGTTCACGCGCAAGTTATTCCCGAAAGGGTCCAGCAGTGTGGGAGAAGCTCCGGATTCACTTCTCCCTAGGGGACACAGCGGAAATGGTATATGCCTCCCGTAATACTGGACTGGCAGCGAATTTCTGTTACGAAAGCCGAACAGACGCTTAGCGGGAGCGGCTGGTTGGGTGCAACCATTGAAGTAGGTCTCGATCGATTCGGAGGGCAACGCACTGCAACGGCGCGTGCTTCCCTGTTCCAAAATCCGAAAATTCAGTAGGAAGCTCGTGTTCATGCGCCATCGAAACCGATGTAGAATATCTCCCCAGAGGGCTGCTGGTTGTGCAACTAAGTGGTGGTCAAAGGCTTCGCGCGCTGAGAGAAACCCTCGGATATCGTATGAGGGACGTGGAGCTGGCCAGTAACCAGATCGCGCAGAGATTGCAGAGTGAGGAATTTGCCATTCCGCCCAGCCGCTTATCCGACATCGAAACCAAGGGCATCATCCCGAGTATTTTCAGGCTCTATTCGTTTGCCGCTATTTATCGGCAGGATTACCGGGAGTTGCTGTCCTTCTATGGCCTCGACCTTGACGCCATCTCACCGGACCTTGGCTTTGGGACTCCGCAAAAGTCGCACCTGTCCGAAGCTTTGAGTAACGTCCAAAAAGTACGGATGCCGACCAGCCTCGATCCCGGATTCTCGCTGCAGAAAACGACAGACTTAGGGCGCGCCATCCAGCAATGGGGCATTGTGCCCATGTCTTATCTGGCGCAGTTTGCCGACGACAAATACACCTATGGATATATCGGATCGGAAGATTTCACCATGTATCCCATTCTTCCGCCGGGCAGTTTCGTGCAAGTGGATGAAGGCAAGAACAAGGTAGGAGAAGGACAATGGCGTTCGGAGTTCGAGCGTCCTATTTACTTTGTGGAAATGCGCGATGGATATACCTGTTGCTGGTGCGAGGTCAAGCGCGATGCCATTGTCTTGCAATCCCATCCCCTGTCTCTGGTTCCGGTGCGAGTTCTTAAGTACCCGCAGGAGGCCGAGGTTCTTGGGCAGGTTATCGGGGTTGCGATGCGGCTGGGGGATTGGCACTATCCCGGCTCTCAACCAACGCCAAAAGTGCGCTCAGCACTGACCTCAGATGCGCCCGGGCAGCTGGGGAAAGGGGCTTAGGCGGCGATTGCGCCAGCGCAGCCAGCAACTCCTTTTCGGTCAGATGGTCTTTCGCACACGATGCAGGAGCATCTTTGAGCAGCACGGCCAAGGGCTTCTTCAAGGTTTCCGACAGCAGTACACGATGCGACGTACGCATGGCGCGTTGTGCGGCGTCATCGCCATACACTTTCACTAAACCCCAGTGGCTGTATTGCCCGTCCTCGTCACGCAAACTACCAACATAGAAAAGTCTTCCCAATAGCCCTGGGACCATCCGCAGGGTATTCGCTTCAAAGTCCTCGAGAGCGGATTTCAATCTCATTTCTTTTACGAATTCCGAAATAACATCAAATACTAACTAAGTGCGAGAAACCCTTTTATCGCTGGCACTGTATCACGGTACGAACTCTTTCACAAAGGAGAACTACCGTGAATCCTTGGCCCTGGTAATATCTCAGACTTCCGAAAATGATCGCACAGCCATTGTACCTCGTCACAGCTTCGCTTCCGATTATGGCTGATGGCAATCCCTGGCTGACTTATACCGCCGGGGTGCAAGAAAGCCATATGCGTAAAAGAAACTGCTCCGTCAGTTGAAAAGGAGCACGGTCCGGGCTTATAGTGCTTGGAAGTGCTCCTATGAGCTGGTATAAGGCACTATCGCTTTTTCTCTGGGTCACGCCGCATGTGCTATTAGTGGTGCTTGCGGTCATTCTCTTCAGGCGGCGCTTGTACCGGGAATTCCCGGTCATTTTCGCCTGTGTGCTTTACGAGATTGCCGAGTTCATTCTGCTGTTCGTGCTGTATTCGGTTTCCGGCGCTGGAACGCAATATGCCTACGCTTTTTCCGCCACGCTGTTACTTAGCATCGCTATGCGCTTTGGGGTGATTGATGAGGTGTCAAAGGACTTACTTCGCGAATCGCCGTTTCTAAGGATTTCAGCAAAGCGGCTGCTGCGAGGCGTAGCAAGTTTGTTGCTGGTGATGGGTGTTCTGTTTGCCGTCTATGCGCCCGGGGACAATGCCGTCAGGTGGCATGCCGGCGTCTCCGTCATCGACCGGGGAGCAGCTATGGTTCAGTGTGGTTTGCTTCTTTCGCTGTTGTTGTTTTCCCACTTCCTGGGCCTGTCCTGGCGGCGCCCCGCACTCGGGGTCACGCTGGGGCTGGGAATATTGACAAGCGTCGATCTCGCCACATCCGCGCTTCGCGCGGAATTCACCGGTGGCGCAACCAGGCAACTCTTGAATCTGCTGGTCACTGGCGCCTCCTTGATTTGCGTTTCGCTTTGGATCGGTTATTTGTGGGCACCCGAACTTGAACCGGCTGCATCCCTCGCAGTTGTTCCCCATGATGAGGTGGAGACTTGGAACAAGGAGCTGCAACACTTGGTCAGGCATTGATCGGTCAGGCGCTCATCGTCACTTGGGCTCTGGTCGCCGTCGCGTTCCTCGCGCTGGTGACCCTGGTGTATATTGCCATCCGCCACCATGCGCGCCGGTTTGATTTGTCGGGAACAGTCCAGGCGTTCCGGTCTCTCGACATTGAAGCCTTCAGAAACCTGGTCGACCCCGCCGAGGAAGCATTCCTTCGCGATCATTTACCGCACAAGAAGTTCCGGGAGATTAAACGGCAGCGTGCGTGGGCGGCGCTGCTCTACGCGTGGGAAGCGGGAAGGGCCGCGGCGGCGCTGGCCAAGGTTGGTCAAGCCGCGCAGCGGAGCCTGGACCCAGAGATCGCAGCGTCCGGCGTTCAGGTTACCGAGAACGCTTTTCGACTGCGATTGCAGTCCGTCAGGGTTAGCCTCCGGCTGCTGACTGAAGTCCTGTTGCCCGGCCTGCCGACCCGATCCGTTCCGTCTATGGCGGATCAGTATGAGCGGACGGCCCAAACCCTGTTTCGTCTCGGTAGATTCCCATCTGGAGGGCACAAACTGGTGCGCTCCAAAACCGCCTGATGCCGCGGAAACGGTTAGAGCGAGCACGGAACGGTGTGGACTGAGATGGCACGCGGCTGGGAGAGCAAGTCGGTAGAACAACAGCAAGAAGAAATGGCGGAGCAGCGGAAGGCCCTCCGCGAGAAGGGCGCCCGCGCCCTTATCTCGCCCTCGCCCTCGCCAAAAGAGCAGAAACGCAACCGGAAGCGAGAAAGCCTGCTGCTTTCCCGGGGACACCTCACGCAACAACTCCAGACGGCCAGCCACCCTCGTCACCGCCAGATGCTGGAGCAGGCAATCGCGGAGTTAGACGGTCAACTATCGTCTTTTGAAGTCGTTGCGGACATGAAGTCACCAAAGTGACTGCCTGGCCGCATACCTCCCATAACGAAAACCACGGTCCAGTTCGCCGCCCCCTGCCGTATAATCCAAAAGTTGATGAAAGCCTACGTTTACGTTTCGCTGAAGAAGAGCGTTCTGGATCCGCAGGGGAAGACTATCCACGGCGCACTTACGAAGATCGGTTACAAGAGCCTGCAGGAAGTACGGCAGGGAAAGTATTTCGAAATTACTCTCAACGGCGGTATTTCCAAGGACGAAGCGCAAGCGGAAGTGGAGCGGATTGCGCGCGAAGTCCTGACGAACCCGGTCATTGAAGAGTTTCGTTTCTCCCTCGAAGAGTAGCGCGTTGCCTCTGGAGACAGGGTCTGACGCGTCTAGGGCATCACATTGGCCGGCCTCGGTTAGTGAGGCACCGTGTTAGTGACGCCGGTTCGTATCAGGGCATCGCCTTAGCGATGCCGAAAGTTCTCCGAAATCAAAAGCCCCTTTAGGGGCTGCCATCGGTCTCCCTACCGAACGATTCGCCAAGGAGCCAATTCGCCAATGTGTGGCATTGTGGGATATGTGGGCAAGAAGCAAGTCGTCCCAGTCATCATCGAGGGCCTGAGAAAGCTGGAGTATCGCGGCTACGACTCGGCCGGAATTGCGGTGGCCGCCAACGGCGAAGGCCTGCAGATTCGCCGCGCCCAGGGCAAGCTGCGCAATCTGGAAGAAGCCATCCGCCTCAAGCCGCTCGACGGCACGTACGGCATCGGCCACACCCGCTGGGCCACGCATGGCCGCCCCACCGAAGAAAACGCTCATCCCCATCGCGATTGCACGGGCCGAATCGTGGTGGTGCACAACGGCATTGTCGAAAACTATCTCTCGCTCAAGAAGAAGCTGAGCGCCGAAGGACACAAGTTCACGACCGAAACCGACACGGAAATCATCGCCCACCTGATTGAGAAGCACTACCTGCAAGCGGGAAATGGTCATCGCCCTTTACTGGAAGAAGCCGTGCGCCAAGCGGTCAAGGAACTGACCGGCGTGTTCGCGCTGGTGGTGATCGCGATTGACGAACCGGACAAGATCGTCGCCGCCCGTAACGGACCGCCGGTGGTGATCGGCCTCGGCAAAGACGAATATTTCGTCGCCTCCGACGTGCCCGCGCTCCTCGATCACACCCGCGACCTTTTCTTTCTGGGCGATGGCGATCTGGCCGTGATCACCCAGACCGGTGTCCGCGTTACCGATTTCGACGGCAATCCGGTAGAGCGGAAAGCCCAGCGCATCACCTGGGATCCGATCATGGCGGAGAAGGGCGGCTTCAAGCATTTCATGCTCAAGGAAATCTACGAGCAGCCGCGCACCGTCCGCGACACCACCCTCGGCCGCGTCTCGCAGGACACCGGCGCCATCTTCCTCAACGAAATGCAAGTCGGCGAAGCCGAATTCAAGGCGCTGAAGAAGATCAATATCGCCGCCTGCGGCACCAGTTGGCATGCCGGACTGGCGGGCAAGTTCATGATTGAAAACCTGGCCCGCGTTCCGGTCGAAGTCGATTACGCCAGCGAATGGCGCTATCGCGACCCGATTCTGGGGCCGGATACGATGACGCTGTTGATTTCGCAATCCGGCGAAACTGCCGATACGATCGCGGCCCAGCGTGAAGCGAAGGCCAAGGGGTCGAAGACGCTCGCCATCTGTAACGTGGTCGGCTCCATGATCACGCGCGAGGCCGCCGGAACCATCTACACCCACGCGGGTCCGGAAATTGGCGTGGCTTCGACCAAGGCCTTTACTGGACAACTTACCGCTCTTTACTTATTCGCTTTGTATCTGGCGCAGGTGCGCGGCGCCATGACACCCGAGCAAGCCAAAGCCGCCGTGCAAGAGCTTACCCGCATCCCCGGCAAGCTGGAACAGATTCTCACCCATGATGAAGCTTGCGACGATCTGGCGAAAACCTATATCCGCGTGCATGACTTCCTTTTCCTCGGACGCGGCATTCACTATCCCATCGCGTTAGAAGGCGCGCTCAAGCTCAAGGAAATTTCCTACATTCACGCCGAGGGTTATCCGGCGGGCGAGATGAAGCACGGCCCCAACGCGCTGATTGACGAGAATCTGCCCGTAGTGATCATCGCCACGCGCGACGTGAACAGCCCGCAATCGATGATCCGCTACGAGAAAACGATGTCGAACCTGAAAGAAGTGAAAGCGCGTTCCGGCATTGTCATCGCGCTCGCCACCGAAGGCGACAAAGAGATTGGCGAAGAAGCCGATCACGTGCTCTTCGTTCCGCCGGCGCCGGATGAGCTGTCGGCGATTCTGGAAATCGTCCCGCTGCAACTGCTCGCCTACCACATCGCCGTGCGCCGCGGCTGCGACGTCGATCAGCCAAGGAATCTGGCGAAGTCGGTGACGGTAGAGTAAGAAGCTATTCGGACACACGAAGGGGTAGGGGTGCTTCGGCTGCGGTTGAGCTTCGCTGTAGCGAAGCTCAATCCTCGCTCAGCATGACAGAACGAAGGATGTCAGCAGAGCCAAACCAGGTCTACGTCGCACGCTTCTTTAGCAACGCCGCCTGGCTGCGTCGAATGGCGGGGCGATCGGCCACTTCGAGACCTGCCGCCGCCGCGTCCTGCAGTTCGGCGTCGAATGCGCTCTGCTTCACGTGCCCGGAGGGTTCCGCCAGCAGCAGGATTGCGCCGGGTTTCATCGCCTGAGCAACTTCGGCGAAGAAACGACCAGAGCTCGGCATTTCGTGCACCACCGCCATCGCGAGCGCGAAATCGACTTTGCCGCGCAAGTCCTGCACACCGAGAGAATCGGATGGAGCCAGGCGCGCATCGGTGCGCTCGAGCAGTCCAGCCTTGGCCAGTCGCCGCTTGAGTCCCGCAATCATGCGCGGCTGCACGTCGACCGCAACCACTCGCCCGCTCGGGCCCACCTGGCGAGCCATTTCCAGAGTGAAGAATCCCATGCCCGGGCCGGGTTCGAGCACGGTCATTCCTTCGCGAAGATAGGGTTTAACCACCGCGACCGGGTCCTGTAACAGGCGACGCAACGGACTGGCCAGTACGTAGCCAAGCCACCAAGGGCAAACGCGGTGTCCCATTCTCCCTCCTCGAAAGTCAATCCATTGCTGTCCCAGCGCCTCGTCTATCTACTCCTGTAGACGAACGAGCGGCAGAAATATTTTAGCGGGGTCGTTTCCTTCACTCGGCTTGGACGGGCGAGTCGCCCGTCCCCACACTGATTCCGGGGGCGCCAAGCAACCCCGGTGCATGCGAATCGAAGTGTCCGGCGGCGCACCAAGATCATCTAAATGAATAATGGCTCAGTTCAGAACATTTGACGCGCGCCTGCTTCGCTCCGTCCCGCTCTCCGAGTTTACCAAGCATCTCGAACTCGAAGTGGACGGGGTAACCCGCTTCGGCTTCGTTCCCGGGCAATGGCTCTCGGTGAAGGCCACCACTCCCGAGGGCGAGGAGATGACGCGCGCGTATTCGATTGCGTCGCCGCCGTCCGAGAATGGGCACTTCGCCTTCTGCCTGAATCGCGTGCAGGATGGATTCATGTCGAACTATCTCTGTGGTCTGGAAGAGGGCGCGAAGGTCGAGTTTCAGGGGCCGTTCGGCGATTTCATTCTGCGTCCGCCCCTGCGTGACACGGTGTTCGTAGCCACGGGAACCGGGATTGCGCCGTTTCGTTCCATGCTGCACTGGGTGCTGGCGGAGCGTGACCGTCATCAGGGACACGAGTTCTGGCTGCTGTTCGGCACCCGCCGCGAGCAGGACATCTACTATCGCGAGGAGTTCGAGCATCTCACCGCGAAGCACGCCAACTTTCATTTTCTGCCCACGCTGAGCCGCGGCACTCCACAGTGGAAAGGTCTGCGCGGATATGTGCAGGAACATCTGGCGGAAATTGTGGAAACCCGTACCGGCATGCACGCCTACATCTGCGGTCTCGACAAGATGGTCAAGGCCAACCGTGAGTTGCTGAAAAGTCTCGGCTGGGATCGAACTTCAATCCGCTACGAAAAATACGATTGACCCCGTAGAATGAGTGCCGGTGTGCGTCCGATTTTGGGTGAAGCAGCGCTTCAGCGCTGCAGTTAAGGCATCATTTTGAATGCGGCTTTAGCCGCTGAGGGAGAGCCATCGTGTACGTCGCGGACGACAAGCGTTACGACTCCATGCAGTATCGCCGCTCGGGACGCAGCGGCATTCAACTTCCCGCCGTGTCGCTCGGACTGTGGCACAACTTTGGCGGCGTCGATAACTTCGAAAACGCCCGCGCCATGCTGCGCCGCGCTTTCGATCTCGGCATCACGCATTTCGATCTCGCCAACAATTACGGCCCTCCCTACGGATCGGCGGAAGAAACCTTCGGGCAGATTCTGAAGAAAGATTTTCTCCCCTACCGCGACGAGTTGATCATCTCGACCAAGGCGGGATGGGATATGTGGCCCGGCCCCTACGGCAATCTAGGCTCACGCAAGAACCTGCTCGCGAGTCTGGATCAGAGCCTGAAGCGCATGGGGCTTACGTACGTCGACATCTTCTATCATCACCGCCCCGACCCCGACACGCCGATGGAAGAATCGCTCGGCGCGCTCGACACCGCGGTGCGCTCGGGCCGCGCGCTCTATGCGGGCATTTCGGCGTACAACGCGGAGCAGACGGCCAAAGCGGTCAAGATTCTGCGCGCTCTGGGAACACCGTGCCTGATTCATCAGCCGAAGTATTCGATGTTTGTGCGCGACCCGGAACAGGGATTGCTCGACGTGCTGGAGAAAGAAGGTGTGGGAACGATCGTCTTCAGCCCGCTGGCGCAAGGACTGCTGTCGGACCGCTATCTCAAGGGAATCCCCAGCGACTCGCGCGCCACCCGCGATTTTTTTCTGAAGAAGACGGACATCGATAAAGACAAGCTCGCCAAGGTGCGCGCCTTGAATGAAATCGCCGCCGAGCGAGGGCAGACGCTCGCGGAGATGGCGGTAGCGTGGGTGTTGCGTGATCCGCGCGTAACCAGCGCGCTGGTGGGCACAAGCAAAGTGTCGCAGGTGGACGACAACGTGGCCGCGCTGAAGAACTTGAAGTTCTCGGCTGAGGAGTTAGGCAGGATCGACGGCATTCTCGCCGGCTAGGTTCGTGTGGGGACGGGCGTCTCGCCCGTCCAAGCCGAGCGAAGCTCGGCAGTTGCCGAGGGCCTATCATTATGGATTCGCGATAAAAGAGATGAAACTATCTGCGAAGACTCTCGTCCGCTGTACCTGGGCGAGCAACGATCTATCGATTCTCTATCACGACCGCGAATGGGGCGTGCCGCAGCACGACGACCACGTGCTCTTCGAGTTCCTGATCCTGGAGGGCGCGCAGGCCGGGCTCAGCTGGGACACGATCCTGCGAAAGCGCGAGAATTATCGTGCTGCCTTCGACGGCTTCGACCCGAAGACAATCGCGCGCTACGACCGGCGCAAGGCGCAGCAGTTACTGCGCGATGAGGGCATCGTCCGCAACCGCCTGAAGATCGCATCGGCCATACAAAACGCCAAGGCATTTCTGGCGGTGCAAAAGGAATTCGGCTCGTTCGATCGCTACGTCTGGCAGTTCGTCGGGGGCAAACCGCGAGTGAATGCCTGGCGGCAAGGGAAGGAGGTTCCAGCGCGCACTCCTGAATCCGACGCGATGAGCAAAGACCTTAAGAAGCGCGGCTTCAACTTCGTCGGTTCGACCATTTGCTACGCTTTCATGCAGGCCACGGGGATGGTCAACGACCACGCGATCGAGTGTTTCCGCTATCCCCGCTCCTAAAGAGTGTGCGTGAGAACTCGGTCGTCCCTCCGGGACTTGAATCTTTCTTTCGACTCTTCCCAGCGTTGAAGCGCCGGGCTAAGTTCGGTCGCCCCTCCGGGGCTAAACCCGCGCCACACCGGCGTCTGCGCTATCCTTAGAACATGCACGCGCATGGCGCAGACGGACATTCTCGCGGGACGGGGCGGGTGCTGCGCATCTCGTTGGTCGTCACCATGTTTTACGTCGTCCTGCTGGTGGTGGCCGGGATCCGCGCGCACTCGCTGGCTTTGCTTTCCGAAGCGGGACATAACCTGGCCGACTTTCTGGCGCTGCTGCTGTCGCTGGTGGCGGTTTTTCTGGAGGGCCGTCCGCCAAGCGCCACCAAAACTTATGGATACCGCCGCGCCGGAGTGCTGGCGGCGCTGGTCAATGCGCTGTCGCTGGTAGTCGTGTCGTTTTTTATTTTCTACGAGGCGTTCCAGCGCTTACAGCATCCCGAGCATGTGCGCGCCGGGGTGATGATCGGAGTAGCGGCGGCGGGCGTGGCCATGAACGGCGTGATCGCGCTGCTGCTGTGGCGGTCGGGGCGGGATGTGAACGTGCGCAGCGCGTTGTTGCACGAAGTAGGCGACACGCTCTCGACCGCAGCCGTGATCGCCGGAGGCTTTGCCATCCTGTGGACGGGGCAGTACTGGATCGACGCGGCGCTGTCGTGCGGCATCGGCGCGCTGATTCTGTGGTCGAGCTTCGGCATCGTGCGCGAGACCCTGAACATTCTGCTGGAGGGCACCCCGCGCGGGATGAGTCTCGATGCCGTGGAATCGGCGATGCGGACAATTGCGGGCGTGAGCGATGTGCATGATCTGCATCTGTGGAGCATTGGTTCGGAAAACCACGCGCTCTCGGCGCACGTGAAGATCGCGGACATGGCGACTTCCGAGAGCGATACGATTCTGCGCGAGATCAACGAGAAACTCGGGCAGGGGTTTGGCATCCACCATACGACCATCCAGTTGGAACACGTGGTGTGCGAAACCGCGCATGGATGCGTGATCGCGGTGCAGGGCGAAGATGCCAGCGAGCACGATCATTCCGAGCACGATCGCCACCGCCAGGCTCACTGACTGCCAAAGTGTTCGCCTGTATCTATATGAAATAACTTGAGTTGTGAGGTTTTATGGCGGCTCGATCCAGGTTTCCGTGATATCCTGCTGGTTGGAGTCTTTCCTTCCCGGGTACCATCCAATGACTATGCGGCGTTGGCGGCAAAGGTTGCGTTTTTTGGCGGCGGTCCAGTTGCTCCCGGCTTTGGAGAGCGGCGAGGAAACGCTGGTCGGCGGCCAGGCCGTGCTCGAAGGCGTCATGATGCGTTCGCCTCATGCCTGGGGCATCGCGGTGCGCAAGCCCTCGGGTGAGATGGTGACACACAGCGAACCGCTGGAGCGGCCTTCCGAGCACCACAAGTGGATGGGATGGCCGATCGTGCGTGGAGTGATGACGCTCGGGCAAGCGATGACGCTCGGATTCCGCGCGCTCAGATTTTCCGCCAATGCGGCGCTGGACGAGTTATCGGCCCACGATCCTGAGAGTAAAGATCCTGACGATAAAGGCCAGGGCAAGAAGTTTGAAATCACCGGCTGGATGGCCGGAGTGAACATAGCCTTCTCCGTCGCCTTCTTCATCTTCATGTATAAGTACCTGCCGCTTGTGGCCACGACGGAACTGAAAAAGGTGAATCCGGTTTTCGGGCAGCAGATTGTGTTTAACCTGGTGGACGGGATCATCCGGATCGCGATGTTCCTGCTGTTTGTGTGGGGCGTTTCGCTGTGGAAGGATATCCGGCGGGTGTACGAGTATCACGGCGCCGAGCACAAGACGGTATTTGCGTTCGAGAACGGCGATCCGCTCGAAACCGCGAAGGTGCAGAAGTATTCAACCTATCATCCGCGATGCGGAACCAGCTTCCTGATGACGGTGATGATCATCTCGATGGTCGTGTATATGGCGATTCCGGTGCATACGTTCTGGGCGCGATTCGGCATTCGCATCGCGCTTCTGCCGGTGATCGCCGGCGTCTCCTACGAGATCATTCGCTTCGCCGCCAAACATCGCGGCTCACTGTTTGCGCTGATGACCGCGCCGGGGCTGTGGCTGCAGCGCATCACCACCCAGCCGCCGGACGACAGCGAAGTCGAGTGCGCCATCGTCGCTTTGGACGAAGCCATGAAACTGGAAAAGCAGCGGGGCGGCGAGTTGGTGATTGCCTAGCGGCGCCCGCCGCGACTCTTGTTTCCTTCCCCTTTCCACCTAAAAACATTACTGTAGAGACGCGGCTTGCCGCGTCTCCCGCCCGCAAAGTGAGACGGGGCACGCCTCGTCCCTACGGATAAACATTATGTTTGAACGGCTGGACCAAATCGAAATTCGCTATGAGGAACTGACGCAAGCGCTGTTGTCGCCGGACATCACGAACGACTCGGCGAAATACCAGAAGACCGCCAAAGCCCACGCCGAAATCGCGCCTATCGTCGAAAGATACCGCGAATTCAAGGATCTGAAACGCGGTATCGCCGAGAGCAGGGCCATGCTCGTGGACGAAAAGGATCCCGACATGCGGGCCTACGCCGAAGAGGAACTGGCGAAGCTCGACGCGCGCATCGTGACGGTTGAGGAAGATCTCAAGGTTCTGCTGCTGCCGAAGGATCCGAACGACGAAAAGAACGTTGTCCTGGAAATTCGCGCCGGGACGGGCGGCGACGAAGCGACCTTATTCGTGGCGGAAATCTTTCGCATGTACAACCGCTACGCCGAGACGCAGAAGTGGAAAGTGGAGGTGCTCTCCACATCGGAGTCGGGCGTGGGCGGGCTGAAGGAAGTGATCGCGCTGATTGAAGGCGACCGCGTCTATTCGCGCTTGAAGTACGAAAGCGGCGTGCATCGCGTGCAGCGCGTGCCCGCAACCGAGCAGCAAGGACGGGTGCATACCTCGGCGATCACGGTAGCGGTCTTGCCCGAAGCCGAAGAAGTGGACGTCAAGATCGAGGCCAAGGATCTGCGCATCGATACGTTCTGTTCGTCGGGTCCGGGCGGGCAGTCGGTGAATACGACCTATTCGGCGGTCAGGATCACCCACATTCCGACGAATACGGTGGTGAGCTGCCAGGATGAGAAATCTCAGATCAAGAATCGCGAAAAAGGAATGCGCGTACTGCGCTCGCGGCTCTACGAAGTCGAAATGCAGAAGCAGCAGGACGCGCTGGCTAAAGAACGCAAGCAGATGGTCGGCACGGGCGATCGCTCGGAAAAAATTCGCACCTACAATTTCCCGCAGAACCGGCTTACCGATCACCGCATCGGCTTCACCAGCCACCAGCTAGAGCAAGTGATGGACGGCAAGCTGCAACCGATTATCGATGCGCTGATCACACACTATCAGGCGGAGAAGTTGAAGGGGGAAGCGGCCGGTGTGGTTTGAGCTTGTGTGGGGACGGGCGCCCTCGCCCGTCCAGGCCGAGCGAAGCTCGGCAGTTGCCAGCGTTCACGACAATTGCGATCCGCCCTTGAAAATTGGCATTTCCCCTGAATTACCTGTCGTTTGTTTTTCTCCGTGTCTCTGCGTCTCCGTGGTGAAATAGGAACGTGCAACTTCGCCAAGCCCTGAATGCGGCAATCGAACGGCTAACTGGCGCGCGCGTCCCTTCCCCGCGCATGAACGCGGAACTGCTCATCATGTTCACGCTAGCTTGCGGCCGGGCATATCTCTATGCTCACCCCGAGCGCGAGCTGACCCCCAGCGAAACTCAGCGCTATGATGACGCGCTCGCGCGCCGAGCGACCGGTGTTCCGGCACAGTACATCACCGGCCATCAGGAATTCTGGGGTCTGGATTTGATCGTGTCGCCGGCAGTGCTGATTCCTCGCCCAGAGACCGAGCAGGTGGTGGAGGCAGTGTTAGAGCTGGCGAAAGCGGACGGGCGAGAGCCTGCCCTGAGCTTGCCGAAGGGTCGCCCGTCCCCACACGGGCTGCGCATCGTCGATATGGGCACCGGCTCGGGAGCGATTGCGCTTGCTCTGGCCAAAGAGCTTCCGCCGGCCGAAATCCACGCCACTGAAATTTCTCCCGAAGCCCTCGAACTCGCCCGGGCCAACGCAGCACGCCACGAGCTCACTTCGCGAATCGAATTTCACCAGGCCGATTTACTCGACGGACTGCCTCCTTCCTCGTTCGATTTTGTGGTTTCGAATCCTCCCTACGTCGGCGAGTCGGAAGAAGATTCCGTGCAACTCGAAGTCCGCAAGTTCGAACCGCGCAATGCGGTCTTCGCGGGACCGACAGGCCTGGAAGTGATCGAGCGGCTCATCCCGCAGGCGCACGCGGCGCTGTGTCCGGGGGGATGGCTGGTGTTCGAGATCAGCGGCACGATTGCCGATCGAGTGCGCGGACTGCTGGCGAGTTGGGACGAGGTTGAGATCAGAAACGATCTGCAGGGTATCGCGCGGGTGGCGACCGCGAGAAAATCAACGAATGACTAAGCGCGTCGAGCTGTCGAATCCCCTGTAGAGACGCGGCTTGCCGCGTCTCCGCCGCCAGTGAGACGGGGCAATCCCCGTCTCTACAGAAACTTCCTAGAACGTCACCCGCACGCCGAGTTGCGCAGCGAACGGAATTCCCACCGTGGTTCCGGGGCCGAAGAAATCTCCCAACCCGCCCGCCGGTATTTCAAGCTGTTTCAGGCTCCTGATCGGGACTTGGTTTGCCGGAGCGCAAGTGGGAAAATCCGTGCAAATTGCCGTGACATTGGTGCCATCCGGGGATACCACCGGAAGCTGTGTGATGCTGGCAACGTAATTCGCGCCGGGATTGTTGCGGTTGAAGAGGTTGAAGAACTCCGCGAACGGGTTAATCTGCCAACGTTCGCCGATTTTGAGAGGACGGCTGACGCGCAGGTCCATCTGGATATAAGGCGCCCCGCGGAATTCGTCGAGGCTGGTCGGCGTTCCGTTCACGGAAATGCGGCCGTCGTTGGTGGCGTTGGTAATCGTAAACGGCCGCGCGCTCTCGGCCTGCGTGACGGTCGTCAATTCGAAACCGCCCGGGATATGCACCGTGCCCGCGAGCACAAAGCGGTGGCGAACATCTTCGCCGGACGGGCCGTAATCGCCCTGAGCAAATGCCTTCAGCGGATCGCACACGCCATTCACGTAGTCGAACAGTTCGCCCAGCAGGCAGCCCCAGGTCTGGGCCTGGGCGAGCGTGTAATGCGCGGTCAAACTGAAGCGGCGAGAAACATTGCCCTGCACACGCAACATGAGGGAGTTGTAACTGGAGCGGTTGTCGGAGCGAAAGACGGAAAGGCTGGGAGCATTCGGATCTATGCCGGCTCCGGGCGTGTAATTGTATGCGCGATATCCGTGGTTGCCTTGCTCGTGCGTGTAGTCCGCGCTGACCGTCCAGTGTTCGTTGAAGGCGTGCTGTACCCCACCCGTAATGTGAATCGCATACGGTGTCTTGTAGTTGGGATCAATAAGCGATCCCGGGGAGCCAGCCGGGAGACAGTCAGGGTCGGTAGGAACGATGCAGGTTCCAGGAGCAGTGTTGACTCCCTGAAACGCAGTCGCCCATCCGTTCTGTGCGAGATCGTTGTAGAACATCCCAAAGCCAACCCGAATCACGGTCTTCTCGCTGCCACCGGGCGAGTAGGCGATGCCGAGGCGCGGCGCGATTTGCTTTCGATAATCATGGGGTGCACCGTTGATCAGGTTATCTCCAAGCGCCTTCATAGTGAGGTACGCGGGATTCTCCAGTTGACTGCGACCTGAAGCCGTGAACAATCCGAACGTTGTCTGATAACGCAGGCCGTAGTTAATAGTCAGGTGGTGCGAAGCCCGAAAGGAATCCTGGGCGTAGAACGCAAGCCGTTGCACGTTCTGCGAGAAGCTCCCATTTCCGGCAGGAGTGTACGTACAAGTCGATCCATCCGGGGGAGTACCAGCCGCACACTGTGGGCTGAAGTAGAAATCGCCGGCATTTTGCGCGTAATGGTCCGGGTTACTTGCATATTGGATGAGGGTCTCCGCGGTCGCCGCAAACGCGCCGCTGAGCACGGGTTCATGAATGAAGTTGACGCCGAACTTGAGCGAATGATCCCCGGTTGCCCGGCTCAAGTCGTAGCGCACCTGGTATTTGTCCTGATTACGCAGATCGGGGAAAAGCGTGATGGGGGTTGCGAATTGATTGTCGCCGAAGGTTTCGAAGCCCGAAATCGTCTGCGTTGTTGTGCTGAAGGGAAAAGCCAGGGCAACGCCAAAGTCCGAGTTACGCGTCTGGGTAAGATGCAGCAGACTGGCATCGAGGACCAAAGTGCCGAGCCAAGTCGGACTGAACGCATAAGTATTGCTGAGCACAGTGTTCCAGTAGTTGTTGTGTGTAGTCAGTCCGGTGGAGGGCAAGGTGCCTTGCTGCACCAGCGCGTTGCGTGTGATGTAACTGTCTTCAGAACTGCGCAGAAACCACTGCGACTTCGAAGACTGCGCAAAATCAAAACGTAGCGAGCCGATGTAGTCGCGGAAAGGGATGGGGACGGTGGCGGGGACGGCGATGGAAGGAACGCCCGGAATCAGGCCATCCGCGGCCAACTGCGCCAGCGCATTGAATTGAGTGATGCTATCAGGGCTGTAGGCGATGCTGGCGTTTTCATGAACATGCTCGAATGAAGCGAAGACCCAGGCTTTGTTCTTTGCCAGCGGCCCTCCAAGCGTACCCGCGTAGTTCTGGCGCGAAAACGGCTGCTTGGGATTGGGCGCCGGATTCTCGATCGGGAAGCGGGCGTTGAGCTGCGCCGCACGCTCGTAGAAAGCCGCGTCGCCGTGCCACTCGTTGGTGCCGTGCTTGGTGGTGATCACGACGGAACCGGCCGTGGTCCCGCCCGTGTCGGCGTCTTCATTCGCCGTGCGCACGGCAAATTCCTGAATGGCGTCGGGAGAGAAGTTTTGCAGAAAGCCGCCAATCCAGTCGTCGGAATTGTCGCCGCCGTCGACCGACAGTTCGTTGTTCAAGCCCGAGCTTCCACCGGTTGACACGGCGGTGATGCGCGCCTTGGTGGGATCGGAAGGCTCGACCGGTTCGGTTCCAGGCACGAGATAAGCGATGTTGGCGAAGCTGCGCGCCGCCAGCGGAAGAGTTTCCAGGTCCCGACTGCCGACTACGCCCTGATGCACCACGCTCGCCGTGTCCACCGATTCGGTTGTAATCGAGGAAGAGTTCCCCTGCACATTCACCGCCTCGGCGCTGCTTTGCGGTTTGAGCGTAACACTGACGTCGCGCACCAGGCTGACGGCGATATCCACATTGGCGACGGCCTGGGAAAAACCCTTGGCCGTCACGGTCACGCGATAGAGACCGGGCGGCAGGCCGTCAATGCGGAATTCTCCCCTCTCATCAGCCCTCGTCTCGCGTGATAGAGCCGATCCGATGGACTGCACCTCGACGCGAGCGCCCGCCACTCGCGCTGCGCTCGTGTCCTGGACCTCTCCACGGAGCGAGCCGTTCGGATTCTGAGCACGCACCAGCGAAGGAACGGAGAGGAACATCGGCAGGAATGCCAGGAGGATGGCTGCGCAGACTGCGGAACTCGATCTGCCCGTCGTCGATTCAAAAAGAGAAAAGCAGGGGAATAATTTGGAGGGCGCCGCGGCAAGGTTCCGCCGCATGCGCCAGGCGCCGAAGATTCTCATTTCTTAAGAGTCCCTGATACATGATTGCGCACAAGCAACACAAAGTATGAACTGTCATTCTGAGCGGCGAAGGACCTGCTGTCTCTAGCAAAATCAGGTTCCACATTTTCGCCACAGGCGGCTAACCAGGTTCAACGGCCGCTGGCAGTATCTCTTCCACGTCCACTTTAGTAGGATACTTTCCCGTATAGCAGGCGGAGCAGTACGTGGTTCTGTCTCCGTCCGCGCAAGCTTTCTTAAGGCCTTCCAGCGAGAGATAGGCGAGCGAGTCGGCGACGATGTAATCGCGGATCTCCTCAACCGTCTTGTTGGCGCCGATTAGTTCTTTCTTGGACGGCGTATCCACTCCGTAGAAACAGGGCGAAATCGTCGGCGGGCAGGAAATCCGCATGTGGACTTCCTTCGCTCCCGCGTTCCGAATCATGCGGACGATCTTCTTGCTGGTGGTGCCGCGCACGATCGAGTCGTCAACCAGAATCACCCGTTTGCCCTCGATCAAGCTGCGAACTGCGTTCAGCTTCAGCTTCACGCCGAAATCGCGCACCGATTGCTGCGGCTCGATGAAGGTGCGTCCGATGTAATGATTGCGGATCAGCCCGAGTCGAAAAGGAATGCCGCTTTCGGCGGCGTATCCGATGGCTGCAGTGTTGCCGGAATCGGGGACGGGAACAACGATATCGGCGTCCACGGGAGCTTCGCGCGCCAACTGGCGTCCCATCGCGTCGCGGCTCTGATCGACCGAACGGCCAAACACCAGGCTGTCGGGGCGCGAAAAATAAACATGCTCAAAGATGCAGCTCGACTGCGCCGGAGACGGCGAGTAGAAGCGCGAGCTCACGCCTTCGGGCCCGACAATCACCAGTTCGCCAGGCTTTACGTCGCGTTCGTAGATGGCGCCGAGCAAATCAAAAGCACAAGTTTCCGAGGCGAAGACGATCGTGTCTTTCTTCTCGCTAGTCGGAGCCGGGATGCGGCCCATGGCCAGCGGCCGAAACCCGCGCGGATCGCGGGCGGCAAAGATGCGGTCGCGGCTGAGCATGACCAGCGAAAACGCCCCTTCCACACGCCGCAGCGCGTCGGCGAAGGCGTCGGGCAAGGTCTCCTCGCGGGAGAGCGCAATCAGGTGAACCAGCACTTCCGTGTCGCTGTTGGTTTGGAAGATCGATCCCTGGCCCTCCAGCTTGGCTCGAATCGCTTGCGCGTTGATCAGGTTGCCATTATGGGCAAGCGCGATCTTGCCCTTGTTCGACTGCACCATGATGGGCTGGGCATTGAGCAGGGCCGAATCGCCGGCCGTCGAATATCGGGTGTGCCCGATCGCGAGAACACCGCGCAGAGAAGCCAGCACCGCGTGACTGAAAATGTCGGCGACCAGCCCCATCGCCTTGTGCTGGCGCAAGTGCTCGCCGTCGGAGGTGACGATCCCCGCCGATTCCTGCCCGCGATGCTGCAAGGCATGCAGGCCGAGATAAGCGAGTTTCTCCGCCTCAGGATGGGCGTGGATAGCGACCACCCCGCACTCATCACGAAATTTGTCGGAAGGAAACATTTAGCACTTAGTACTTAGCCTTTACCATTGATCTCGTGTGGGGACGGGCGACTCGCCCGTCCAGTCGGGCCAATCCCAGCAACCCTAGTCCGCCGCGGCAACGCTCGGTTCCGCACGCAGCGCTCTTTCCAGGGCACCCTCGTACGCTTCCCGCAACTCGGCGATGCTAGCCGAAATCACGGTCTGATCGCCGATCGCAATCTCAACCCGGTCACCACCCGTTTCGCCCAGCACGTCCGCAAAAACGCCGTACTCCTCCGCTAACTGTTTGATTCGCAGCAGGTGGCCCGGGTCGCAGCTCAGTACGACCCGGCTGGCATCTTCTGCGAACAACAGGAACTCAGGCGCTAGTTTCTGCTTGGGCAATCTGACGCTGAGGCTGACTTCCGCGGGCAGCGCCGACTCGACCAGCGCCACGGCTATCCCACCATCGGCGCAGTCGTGCGCCGACTCGACCAGCCCCGCCTGAATGATGGCCACCAGCGCGCGTTGCAGCGTGGCTTCTTTCTCGATGTCCAACTCCGGCGGATAGCCCCACACTGCTCCGAGAACTTCTTTCGCGTACTCCGACGAGCCAAACTCCAACTCGGCGTCGACCGCGTCGCCCACCTCACTCGCGCGCAGCAGGACGATCGTTCTCGCGGATTCGCGTCCGCCTTTCGCAAAGTGCATCTTCGCCGTTTTGTGGACGTCCTCGAGAAGTCCCACCACTCCGATCACCGGAGTCGGGTAAATTCCTTCGCCGAGAGTCTCGTTGTAGAAGCTGACGTTGCCGCCGGTAATCGGCGTATCCAGTTCCTCGCAGGCTTTGGTGATGCCGTCAATCACCTGCGAAAACTGCCACATGATATTCGGCTTTTCGGGATTGCCGAAGTTGAGGCAGTTGGTGGCGCCGATCGGAGTCGCTCCCGCGCAGGCCACTTTGCGCGCGGCTTCGGCGACCGCGTGCATGGCGCCGAGACGAGGATCAAGATAGCACCAGCGCCCATTTCCATCGAGCGCCATGACGAGCCCGCGATTGGAGCCCTTGATGCGGATGACGCCGGCATCGCCCGCTCCGGGCGCTTCGACCGTATTGGTCAATACCATGTGGTCATACTGCTGCCACACCCAACGCTTCGAGCAAATGCTGGGACTCGCGAGCAAGCGCTTGAGTTGGGCCGAGAAGTCCCCGCTTTCAGCAAACTGAATGTGCTCCGGCTTTTCGCGATCGACCGGCGGTTCCCAGCGCGCCAGCGGACGCTTGTAGACCGGCGCGTCGTCGGTGAGCGCGGCATTCGGAATCTCGGCGACGACTTCGCCGTGTTCGAGCACGCGCATCTTCGCATCAGAAGTAACCCGGCCAACTTCCACCGCATCCAGTCCCCACTTCTGAAAGATGCGAAAGACCTCGTCTTCGCGGCCCTTCTGCGCCACCAGCAACATGCGTTCTTGCGACTCGCTGAGCATGATTTCGTATGGCGTCATGCCGGTTTCGCGTTGCGGGACTCGGTCGAGTTCGATTTCAACTCCGGTGCCGCCACGCGCTCCCATTTCGCAGGTCGAGCAGGTCAGTCCGGCGGCGCCCATATCCTGTATTCCCACGATAGCGCCGGTCTGCATAGCCTCCAAACAGGCTTCCAGCAGTAGCTTCTCGAGGAACGGATCTCCAACCTGCACGTTCGGCCGCTTCGCTTCCGACCCTTCGCTGAACTCCTCGCTCGCCATGGTGGCGCCGTGGATGCCGTCGCGTCCAGTCTTCGAGCCTACATAAATTACAGGATTGCCCTCGCCCGACGCGCGTCCATAAAAAATCTGGTCACGGCGGACCAAACCGAGCGCGAACGCATTCACCAGCGGATTGCCGGAGTAGCAGGGCTCGAACTTCACCTCGCCGCCAAGGTTCGGCACTCCGAAACAATTCCCGTAAGAAGCAATGCCCGATACCACGCCCTCCATCACGGAATGATTCTTGTGAATCTCCGCTTTGCTAGGCAGAACCTGCGTAGGGACAGCCGCCCTCGGCTGTCCGGCCGAGCGCAGCTCAGCTTGAATCGGCCCGAAGCGCAGCGAGTCCATCACCGCGACCGGCCGCGCCCCCATGGTGAAAATGTCGCGCAGAATCCCGCCCACGCCGGTGGCCGCTCCCTGAAAGGGTTCGATAAACGACGGGTGATTGTGCGACTCGATTTTGAACGCGCAAGCCCAGCCGTCGCCGATGTCGACGATGCCGGCATTCTCGCCCGGCCCCTGCACCACCAGTTTGCTGCGCGTGGGCAGACGCTTCAGGTGGACGCGCGACGATTTATAGGAGCAGTGCTCGCTCCACATCACGCTGAAGATGCCCAGTTCAGTGCGCGTGGGTTCGCGTCCGCCGAGCAGTTGCTTGATCTTTTCGAATTCTTCCGGAGTGAGGCCGTGCTCCCGGATCATCTCCGGCGTAATGGCGATAGGAACGATCGCAGAGGTGGTCATCGGGAATCTTTATTGTCGCATCTAGACCGACTTTTCGCATGTGGATTCGGCGAAGACGAGAACAAAAAAAACGAGAAGAAAAGTGACAACTCCCGGCTGCTTCGCTTATCCTTCCGCACACCATGGACACACCCGCCACCCCAGCACCAGTCGATCGGACCGCCGAACCAAGTTGCGCGAAAGGCTGGGCGAAAAACGGAATGCTCGCTGTCGCGGGGATCGCCGCCGCTAGCTTCGCGGTGCACATGGTCTTCAACAACCGCTACGGCTATTTTCGCGACGAATTCGATTACATTGCCTGCGGCCGGCATCCCGCCTGGGGCTATGTGGACCAACCGCCCCTGCTGCCCATTCTCAGTCGGATTTGCCTGGCACTGTTTAGCGACTCGCTGCGCAGCGTGCGCCTCATCCCCGCCCTTTCCACTTCGGCTCTCATCGTACTGACGGGCATGATCGCCCGTGAACTTGGCGGCAGGCGATTTGCTGTCGTGCTCAGCGCCCTGACGATCCTGATCGCCCCGATTTATTTGTCCGGCGGAAGCCTGCTCACCAGCAATTGCTGCCTCGAAGTCTTGCTGTGGATGAGCTGTGCGTACTGCGCCATCCTCGCCGCTAGACGCGAAGAACCACGGTACTGGCTGTGGTTTGGAGTCGCCGCCGGAATCGGCCTGCAGGAGAAGTATTCCATCGCCGTGCTCGGATTCGCCATTGTTATTGGACTGCTGCTGACCGCGCAGCGGCGGTTTCTGTTGAGCAAATGGATGTGGCTGGGTGGCGCAGCGGCTTTTCTGATCTTTCTACCTAATTTGCTTTGGAATCTCGCCTACCACTGGCCGTTCGTCCAACTCATGCGCAACATCAAGGCCGAGGGCCGCGACGTCGTGCTCTCGCCGTGGCAATATTTCTCACAGCAAATCCTGCTCATTCATCCGGTGTCGGCCTTGATCTGGATCGCTGGCGTCATCGCGTTCCTCGCGGCAGCCCGCTTCAAACCCTATCGCTTCCTCGGAGTGGCATATCTGGCCGGCTTCGCCGTTTTTGTCGTCCTCAAAGGAAAGAACTATTATCTGGCGCCGATCTACCCTGTATATCTCGCAGCCGGATGCGTTGTGATTGACGATGCCATCGATCGTTTCCGGCAGTTCTGGCCGAAGCCCGTGATTGTTGCGCTCGCTTTGGCGGGTGGCGTCATCTTCGCGCCTCTGGCCATGCCGATTCTTTCGATTGAGCAGTTGATCCCTTACCTGGAGCGACTGCCCATCAAGGTGCCGCGGAGTGAGCACAGCCACATGCGAGCTGTCCTGCCGCAGCATTACGCCGACCAGTTTGGCTGGAACGAAATCGTGGACGAGGCCGCGGTCGCCTGGAACATGATCCCCAACGATCAGCGCAAAGACTGTGGAATTTTCGCTCAAGACTACGGTCAGGCGGGAGCGATTGATTTTCTCGGGCCAAAATACGGCCTGCCGCAGTCTTTGAGCGGCCACCAGTCGTGGTGGTTGTGGGGCCCGCGTGGGTATTCCGGCAATTGTCTGATCGTGCTTGACGACCACCGCGAAAGACTCGAAGAACTTTTTGAACACGTGGATTATGTAGGCGCCTCGCGCGACAACCCGTATGCGCTGGAGAGAGAAATTCCGGTATTTATCTGCCACGACGCAAAGTTCGGCACTCTGGCGCAGGTCTGGCCCAAGCTGAAGAAGTGGCGCTAGTATCGCGTCCCACAAATTTCTGCCATAAGTTAAGCTTGTCATCCTGAGCGAAGCGAAGGACCCGTGCATTTTGTTTGCAGCGTCCATCGCGTACGCGCTGCATAAAATATGCCTGCAGACTTATGCCGCGTATTTCCGGCACGACATTACTTTAGCCCCCCTCACCACACACCCATCCGTCTATACTGTCGCAGAATGAAATCCGTCATCGTAGGTACGGCTGGGCATATCGATCACGGAAAAACCGCGCTCGTCAAAGCGCTAACCGGCATCGATGCCGACCGTCTGGAAGAAGAAAAGCGGCGCGGCATAACGATCGATATCGGTTTCGCTCACTTCGAACTCCCCGCCCCCGACGGCAGCCGCATTCGCATAGGCTTCGTCGACGTCCCCGGCCACGAGCGCTTTGTGCGCAACATGCTGGCAGGCGTGGGCGGTATCGACCTGGTGCTGCTGGTCATAGCCGCCGATGAAGGCATCAAGCCGCAGACGCGCGAACATTTCGATATCTGCCGCCTGCTCGCAATCCGTCGCGGCATCACCGTACTGACAAAAACCGATGCGGTGGATGCGGAAACGCTCGAAGTGGTGCGGCTGGAAGTGGAAGATTATGTGCGCGGCTCTTTTCTCGATACGACTCTCGATGCGGCGCAGTCGCCCATTGTCGCCGTGAGTTCGCTGACGGGCGCCGGCCTCGACGAGTTGAAATCCGCGCTTGCCCGGGTCGCCTCCGAAGTTGCAGCGAAAAATTCGGAAGCGCTGGCTCGCCTTCCCATCGACCGCGTTTTCACCATGAAAGGTTTCGGCACGGTCGTTACCGGCACTCTGGTTGCTGGGACGATCCGCAAAGAAGAAGAGCTGGAACTGTTTCCCGCAGGTAAGCGCGTGCGGGTTCGTGGAGTGCAGGTGCATGGTTCGCCGGCGGAGGCCGCCGTCGCGGGGCAACGCACGGCCCTGAATCTCGCTGGCGTCACCACCGAAGAACTGGCGCGCGGCATGACGCTGGCGGCCGCGGATACTTTTCATTCCACGTCGCGAGTCGAGGCACTCCTTTCCCTTCTTCCCTCAGCCAAGCCGTTCAAGGACGGCGCGCGAGTCCACTTTCACGCCTACACGACGGAAACAATCGCGGAAGCGCGCCTGTATGGGACGAAACAGTTGAAGCCGGGAGACGAAGCGTATGCGCAACTGCGATTCGCCGAACCCATACTGCTTCTGCCAGGGGACCGCTTTATCGTGCGGCAGTTTTCGCCGGTAGTGACCATTGGCGGAGGCGTTGTGCTCGACGGATCGCCCGTGCCGCGCAGGCAACGCCTGGAAGACACGATTGCATTTCTTAAAACCATGCGCGATGGCTCTCCGACACAAGTGCTGGCAGCGCGCGTCGCGCGGCGGGGAGCTACGGGCCTGCGTCTGCATGACGTTCCCGGAGAAATGAATATCCGGCGCGAAGAAGTGATGAAACTGGCCCCACCGGCAGGATTGGTGTGGTGCAATCCCGTGCTGGTTGCGCCGACCGCATACGCGGAAGTGAAAGCGGATGCACTTCAGTCTCTCAGGAAATTTCATGATGCGAATCCTCTGGTGGCAGGGATGGGCAAAGAGGAACTGCGCGATCGGGTCAACCTGGGCTCTGAGGTGTTCTACAGCGTGCTGGGAAAATTGGTGGAGGAAAAGCAGCTCGAAGCCGCGGGTGAACTCGTCCACTTGCCCGGCCGCGGCGTGGTCATGAAGGACGAGGAAACCGAGTCCAAGAGGATCATCGAGCAGGCGTTTGCTTCCGCGGGCTTGAAAGTTCCGTCGCTGAAAGAAGTGTTGGCGGGTCTAAAGGTGGATAAAATCCGCGCGCAGAAAATTGTCACTCTGCTCTTGCGTGACAAAGTTCTGATCAAGATCTCAGAAGACCTGGTTTTCCATCAGAGTGCGCTGTCGGATCTTCGCCATAAGATCGCCGCGTTCAAAACTAGCACGCCGAAAATTGACGTCGCCCGCTTCAAAGAGATCACGGGAGTCAGCCGCAAGTACGCGATTCCACTGCTCGAATATCTGGATCGCGAAAGGGTAACCCGCCGAGTAGGAGACGAGCGTGTGATTCTATAAGTGCTCACGTAGGGACGGACGCATTCGTCCGTCCCAGCCGAGCGCAGCTCGGCCTCGTTCTCAGAATCAGACTATTAGATCTTTTCTTCTGGAAATTCGACTTCCAACGCCAGCGGACCGGTAACGCGGTTGGTCAAATTCGCTAAACCAATCAGCATGTGCAGGTCAACCACCTGTTCGTCGGAAAGAAGTCTCTTGAGTTCAGTGAAATCGGAGTCACTCGCGCCGTCGGGCGTGCGCGTTAGCTTTTCGGCGTAGCGGAGCGCGGCTTGCTCGGGCGCGCCAAATCCGCCATAGTTTCCGTCCTTCAGACCGTTCATCTGGTCAGGCGTAAGTCCGGCACGTTTGACGCCCTGGATGTGGTGCTGCGAACAATAATGGCAGCCGTTGATCAGCGAGACTCGCAGATACACCGCTTCGTACAGCTTGCGGTCGAGCGAACGCCCCACGCTGGCATAGAACTCGAGAAACTTGCCGAGCATGGCGGGACGATGCGCCAGCGCCCTCTGGATGCTGCCGGGCTTGCCTTTCAGCTTGCCCTCATAAATCTCCTTAACTTCCGCACTGGCTTGCGCCGGTTCAATCAGGCTAATCCGGGCCATGTTTCCTCCCAACGTCTCTTCCGAACGTCCCTCTATAATAAACGGAAGGAATTCTTCTCACACGCTTCCCATGCTGACAATTCGTGACGCCACCGTCGACGACGCTGCCTTGCTCCGAAGAATGATCTGGGAACTTGCCGACTTTGAGAAGGAACCGGACGAGGTAATGACGACCGAGGACGACATCGCCCGCGACGGCTTTGGCGCGACTCCTCAGTTTCGCGCGTTGATTGCCGAATGGCAGGGCCGACCCGCTGGCTATGCGCTCTACTTTGACTACTACTCGACATGGCGCGGCGTGGGATTTTACCTGGAGGACCTTTTTGTGCGTCCGGACTTCCGAGGGCGCGGGATCGGCGGAGCGCTCCTGGCCCGCGTTGCCCGCGCGGCGAAGCAGGGGAATCGCCTGTTCCTTAAGTGGGAGGTGCTGAAGTGGAATCAGCCTGCCATCGACATGTATGAAGCTCTGGGCGGGGATTTTATGGACGAGTGGCGAAGCGTGTTTCTAACCGGAGACAGCCTGCGAAAGCTGGCGGAGAAAGACTCGTGAAGCGAGTCCAAATCATAGGAGCGGGCCTCGCAGGATCGGAAGCAGCGTGGCAGTGTGCGCGCCGCGGCATCGCTGTCGAACTGTTCGAAATGCGGCCGGCGCGCACGACTCCCGCCCACCAGACGGGCCACTTCGCCGAACTGGTCTGCTCGAATTCTCTGAAGTCCGAGAGCGAGAACACCGCGCCCTGGCTGCTGAAAGAAGAGATGCGGCGCGCGGGATCGCTGTTGCTGGAGATCGCGCGGGACACTGCGGTACCCGCGGGACACGCTCTGGCCGTGGACCGGGCCGCGTTTTCGCGGAAGGTGACAGAGGCGATTTCGCACGAGCCGCTCATCACGATTCGCCGCGAAGAGTTTACGCAGGTCGATGATGACCGCCTCACCATCATCGCCACCGGTCCGCTGACGTCGGACGCGCTTTCACAGGAAATTGTGCGGCTGGGTCTGGACCCTTCGCGGGCGGGGGCGCCCGCGCCACACAGCAACCTGTATTTTTACGATTCGATCAGCCCCATTGTCGAGGCCGATTCCATCGATATGAGCAAGGTGTACCTGGCCGCCCGCTACGACAAGGGGTCCGCCGACTACATCAATTGTCCAATGTCGAAAGCGGAGTACGATCGTTTCTACGATGCGCTGCTCGCGGCGCAATCGGTCGAGCAGAAGGACTGGGAAAGCCTGAACTACTTCGAAAGCTGTCTGCCCATCGAAGAGATCGCCCGCCGCGGGCGCGACACGCTGCGTTTCGGCCCGATGAAGCCGGTCGGGCTTAAGGACCCGCGCACGGGCAGAATCCCGTATGCCGCGGTGCAATTGCGCCAGGAAAATCTGCGCGCCGATTCCTACAATCTCGTCGGATTCCAGAATCACCTGAAATTTGGCGAGCAGGCGCGCGTGCTGCGATTGATCCCCGGCCTCGAAAACGCGCGCTTTCTCCGTTACGGACAGATTCACCGCAACACCTATATCAACTCGCCGGCGCTGCTGCACCCGACGTTGCAAATGAAGGCGCATCCCTGCGTGCTGTTCGCCGGACAAATCTGCGGCGTCGAAGGCTACGTCGAATCGATGGCAACCGGACTGATGGCGGGAATGAATGCGGCGGCGCTGGCTGGCGGCGGCGAGCCTGTGCCTCCACCGCGCGCGACGGCTTTTGGCTCGCTGGTCCACTACATCACGCAGGCGGAGAGCAAGAACTTTCAGCCCGCCAATATAACTTTTGACCTTCTGCCCGCGCTCGACCGAAAGGTCCGCGACCGCAAAGAACGCCATCGACTGCAATGTGAACTGGCGCTGCGGGAGTTCGAGAACTGGTTCCCGCAAAGCGCACGTCAACCCACATCGGCTGAACCGTAAGCGAACGATGGAATGACAGAACCATGGAGCGGCGGGCGTCCTCGCCCGTCCACCGCGGATACCCCGGGCGACGAAGACGCGGCAAGCCGCGTCTCTACAGGGGATTGTGTATCCCGCATCAAGGTACTTGGAACCAAACGTCTCTTCTTTTCGTACTTCTAACCAGGACGCCGCGCTTTCATTCCCCGGCGGGCCGCGTCGAACCTTCAAATGTCATTGCGCGATCTTATTCAGGACGTGTTCCGAACTCTCTGGGCGCACCGCATGCGCACCCTGCTGACCATGTTCGGGATTGCCTGGGGCGTGGTCTCGATCGTCCTGATGGTCGCCGCCGGCGAGGGCCTTCGCGTCGGCCAGGCCAAGCAGGCCGAAACCCTGGGCCGCGACCTGATGATCGTCTTCCATGGCCGTACCAGCCTGCAGGCTGGCGGTACGCGGGCCGGCCGCCTGGTGCACTGGACCGATTCCGATCTCCCCCATCTTCAGGAAGAGGCCACCGATTGTCAGTACGCGATCCCGGAACTCGAGCAGGACACGGTCCGTTCGCACACGGCTTACAACGCGGCCGCGTTTACGGTGACCGGCTCAACGCCGGAGTTTGCCGGGATTCGCAGCCTCGGCGTCAGCGAAGGCCGCTTCTACGATCAGGCTGACATCAACGAAAGCCGGCGCGTGGCTTTCCTCGGCTCCGATGCGAAGAAGCAGTTATTCGGCAGCCGGCCCGCAGTTGGGCAATTCGTCTACCTCAACGACATACCTTTCACGGTTGTCGGCGTGATGTCGTCGAAGAAGCAGGACTCCAGTTACGACGGGTGGGACATCAACAAGATCTTCATCCCGTTCTCTGCCATGCGGCGCGACTTCCCCGATAAGCCGCCGGCCACGCCCGAGACTTTCGACCAGTTGCTGTCCGTGCCGCGCTCCGTCGAGCATCACGAAGCGTGCAAGGGAGAGATCCGGCGTGTGTTGGGAAGACTGCATAACTTCGATCCCAGCGACAAAGAAGCTTGCCCCATCTGGGACACGATTAAAGAAGCAAAGGCGTTCCGCACCATGACCGACGGCATGAAGTACTTTCTGGGTGCGGTCGGCATCGTGACTTTGTTCCTCGGCGGCCTCGGGGTCATGAATGTGATGCTGGTGGCGGTTCGCGAGCGCACCCGCGAGATCGGAGTCCGCAAAGCCATCGGAGCTCCGGCCAACAGCATCCTGCGGCAATTCTTTTTGGAAGCGCTCCTGGTTGCGCTGATCAGCGGCGGCACGGGTCTGGTCATCGCGTTCGGCCTGTGTGCGCTCGTCAACCTGCTGCCGATGCCGGACTTCTTCGCCGGCCTGTTGCCGACATGGCAGACCGGAACGTTGGCTCTGGTAGTTCTTGGAACCATTGCCATTCTCTCCGCCTTGTATCCGGCTCGCCGCGCCGCCGCTATCGATCCCATCGAAGCCTTGCGCCACGAGGCAGGTGGCTAGCATGAGCATGATTTACCAAATATTCAACGAAGCCTGGATTGCCTTGCGGCGCAACCGCACACGCAGCGCGCTTACCATGCTCGGCATCGTGTGGGGAATCGCGACGGTTACACTGCTCATCGCATACGGCGGCAGCTTCCGCGAAATTCTGGTCAGTGGTTTCGACGCCTTCGGCAAAGGCGCCGTCATCGCATGGCCGCAGCAGACCAGCGAACAACCGGGCGGCCAACGCGCGGGCAAGAAAGTCGTCCTCGAACAAGCTGACATCGACATGATCAAGGAGACCGCCAACTACGTGCGCCATGCGTGTCTCGAAACCGTGCGCCGTCCGGGCATCGCCTACGGAGAGCGCATGGTGGGCACGGCGCCCGTCCGCGGCGTTTGCCCGGAATACGGCGACATGCGCAACGAACAACCCTCGGAGGGCCGCTGGATTAACTCTCTCGATCAACTCGAACGGCGCCGGGTGGTATTTCTGGGGGCGCGCGTACGCGAGCAGTTGTTTGGCGGACGCCCCGCCGTGGGCGAAACGGTGCTCATCGCAGGAGTGCGCTTTACCGTGATTGGCACCATGGACCGCAAGATCCAATTGAGCAACTATTTTTCCAGTGACGACGAGTCGACCTGGATCCCCTACTCCGCGGCCAATGATCTTTGGAACGCGAAATACGGCAGCGTGCTGGTGTTTGAGCCCATCGCGCCGCAGTTCGAGGCGCGCGCGGAAGCGCAGGTTCTCGCCGCGCTCGCCACGCGCCAGCAATTCTCGCCCACCGACAAGAAAGCCATCCAGATGTTCGGCCGCGAAGAGTTTCGGCCCGTAATCAATGGCATCACCATCGGCTTGCAAGTGCTGCTGATCTTTATCGGCATTCTGACGCTCGGCATCGGCGGCGTCGGCGTCATGAACATCATGCTCGTTTCCGTCGATGAGCGCATCCGGGAAATCGGCCTGCGGCGCGCTCTGGGCGCCCGCAAGTGGCACATCAAGACCCAATTCCTGGCCGAGACCCTGCTCATCATGCTCCTCGGCGGGGCGATCGGGATCGTAGTTTCCTATGTGGTTGCCGCGGGCGTGGGGACGCTGCCGCTAATGGGGCCGCTGTTCGAAGACAACTCCGGCAGGGCCGATATCCACCTCAGAATTTCGTTCTTCACCATCATGATTTCAACGTTGGTGTTGCTGGTGGTCGGTGTGCTTAGCGCCCTGATTCCTGCGTCTCGAGCGGCGAACCTGGATCCGGTTGAGGCGCTGCGATACGAGTGATGGATAGCTCGTGTGGGAACGGGCGTCCCGCCCGTTCGGCCGTCGGCAAGCGGCGAGCCGTCGGTTCGCTCGTAGCTCGAAGCGCTTTTCTTCGTCATTGACGACGCAACTCGCAACGCGATACCTTGGCCCAATCAGTACGAGGTGATCCATTGCCAGCTTCTGCCGTTGATTGCGTGCAGCCCGCCCTGCAGCATGTGCGGGAACAACTCTTCACTCGCTTCCGCTGGGGGCAATGGTCTCGCCTGGCGCTGGTTGGCATACTGGCGGCGGAAGTGCATGTTGGCGGATGCAGTTCTGCAAACTTCAATTACAATTGGCCTCCCCACACACACAGGAATCAGAACGGGTTTCTGCCGTCGTCGGCCCTGCCGCATCGTCTTCTTCCCTTCCTTCCCGGGCAAATTTCCGAACACATTGGGCAGTTCATCGGATTGATCGTGATCGGAATCCTTGTCCTATTCGTGTTGATGGTCGTCTTCCTGTACATCAACAGCGTGTTCCGCTTCATCCTGTTCGACTCCGTCCTGCGGCGGGAATGTTCGATTAGCCAGGGATGGGGAAGATGGCACCGGGCCGGTAGGCGATACTTTCTGTGGCAGATTGTGTTTCTCATTTCGACGTGGCTATTGCTGGGGATTCTCATTGGCGCGCCGTTGGCGCTGGCCTTTGCCGCAGGCTGGATGACAGACCTGCGGCAACACCTCGCACGGTTGGTGATCGGGGTGATTCTGCTCGTGGGCCTGCTCGTAGTGTTCGCGTTGGCCGCCGCTGTGGTTCAGGTGCTGGCGAAGGATTTCCTGGTGCCGCTGATGGCTCTTGAGAACCTCGACTTCGCCGACGGCTGGCACCGTTTGCTGGGGATGATCGGGCGAGAGAAGGGCCGCTACGCGGTTTATCTGCTCCTCAAGCTCGTGCTAGCCATTGCGGCGGGAATCCTGTTCAGCATCCTTGCGATCATCCCCATCCTGTTCGTCGTGGTCCCGGCTGTAATTGCTGTGGTCGCCGGCAGTGCGGCGGGAATGGGATGGAACGTAACCACGATCAGTTTGGCGATTATCTTCGGAACCGTCCTCTTCTTCCTGCTGATTTACCTGATCGCGCTGGTGTGCGTGCCGGCCACGGTCTTCTTCCCCGCGTACGCGATGTATTTTCTGGCCGCTCGCTATCCGACGCTAGACGCGCTGCTGCATCCCGCCCCGGTCCCCGCGCCTCCCGCTCCGGAGATGCCTCCGGTTCCGGAATCTCCACCGCCCTTCGAACCGCCTCCGCTGCCGCCCTCGGCCGAGCCCATCGGCTAAGCAAAGATCTACGTTGTCATCCTGAGCGAAGCGAAGGACCTGCTTTTCTTCTCCGTGTACGAGACAACAGGTCCTTCGCTTCGCTCAGGATGACAACCCTATCGAATGTCGGGAAATTAAGGACCTCACGCTGGCACTACTTTTGCGCGGTGCTCGGCTTGCGCCCCCAGCTAAAGCGCCGCCCGATGATGCACTTGATGATCAGATGATCGGCGGAGTTGGAAACATCCACGCCCGCGCCAAAATTAAATTCCCAGGTCGGCGATAGATTCAGGTCAATCGTAGGAAAAATCTGCTGCGACTGTTGCGAAATGGGATCGAAGTTGGAAACCGGCCCAAGCGCCCCGTAGTATTCGAACCCGCCGGTGATCTTCTTTGTGAAATCAAAGCCAACTTTCACATTGGGAGAAAATTCCCATCCCCGACCCGTGTTCAACCCGTGCAGCGCCCGGTCAAACGCCGGATTGAAAGAGAAGTACCAGCGCCCCAGTTTCTTGTCGATGATGGGACGAAGCTCATAATTCCAGCTATCCTCGGCAAACTTCCGCCGCTGATATCCAATTTCCTGCGAGAGGCTCAGGCCCACCGGCAAGTGCCACGACTCGGGAGCCGTGAAGCGTGGGCGAATGTGGTCGCCGACCCAGTTCCAGCCGTCATGGGGCTGAATACTCGAAAACACATAGAAACCGGTTTCAAACCAGTCCGTCCAGCCGTGCGTGATCTCCAAAGTCTCATGCTCGGCGTGATTCGTAGGGACCACGCCGTTAATCACGTGCTTCGAGCCGTCCACGGTAAAGTTGGAGTGGATCTCCACCATGGTGTCGTTCTTCGGCGTCGCCTCGGAGGAGTAAACCTGGATCTCGTAATTGTCCTGCGCGCGCGCAGGTACTGTGAGCATGGACAGACTGAGCGCGCAAAGAAAAGATGCGAGCGCGACCGCCGAGCGATCGTTCACCATGATCCTTGATCGATGGAACGGGGATGAGCAATGCGCTGCATGAACATTCGATTCTAGCGGACAGCTGCTGGAAGCAGGGAATTCGCAACCCTCCGCGCTGTCATCCTGTGCGGAGTCGAAGGACCCCTACTCCCGCCACAAACCTTTCGGGAACAGGAATTCGTTGCAATCCTGAGCATCCGCCCACTTTACCGCCTGTTACACGAAACAAAGCCAGTGAAAGCGCCAACCGTGGAACTCTTCTCTCCTCGCGGGTGTCCAATGTTTCAGACACGCGCGTGCCGGTTCTCCATACAACGAGAGGAAGATGCGATGGCATTCTCCACGGCAGGCGGCGGTTCGTCTTCGACAGGCCCAAAAATGAACGTCACTCCCCTGATTGACGTTCTACTGGTGCTCATCATCGTTTTCATGGTGGTGGTAATCGAGCAACGGTCAACCGGTTTGCAGGCGGAGATTCCGCAGCAGCCCAGTCCAACCGGCAACCCGATCCCGCCGCCGCAGCGAACGATCGTCATTCAGATCCATCATGCCAAGCCGGGAACCGAGCATCCGCAGGTGATGGTGAATGAAGAGTCGGTGGAATGGGATCGCCTGCGCGAACGCCTGCGTGATATCTTCGCCATTCGCGTCGAGCGAATCGCCTACGTCGAAGCCGACAACGACATTGAATTCCAGGACGTGGCGGACGTGATTGCTATTGCCCGGATTGCCGGCGTCGACCGCGTGGGGCTGCTGACGGAAGACGGGAAGCATATTCCGATGCTGGGCTAGGAGCTATCTCATTGGTCACCAGGGCGCGAATTGGCGGTGAATAGTGCGCGTGCCTGCTTGCGATGTCGGGCAATCTCAAAAATGGAGCCCCGGGGTCACTGACTTTTCAGCTCCGTGCGCTGGATAATAGTCGGCAGGGAGGTGACTATGTTTCAGCGATTTGCCGCAGGTACTGCGGTCGCTTCTATTGGCGTTGCGATCGCCGCCATCATTCTGAGCCTCACAAGCGGTCCAAAGTTCGAGCGGATCTATCCCCTCACCATTCTCTGGTGTTGCGCACCGCTCGCCTGGGGACTCTGGGCCGTGCTGACACCCGCGGCATGGATGCCGAAACGATTGCCGCTCTGGGGGACATTTCTGGGACTCTTCGTGGGATCGATGGCGGCTTTCGTCCTGAACCTGCCTTCTCGCTTTGCTGGAGAACCAGTGACGATGCCAGTGCGTGCCATAGCGGTTCTGGTCGTTACGTTGTCCTATTACTTGCTGAGGATGTTGGTGCGCGGGGCTTACCGATGGCTGGCAGGCACAACATCCACATGACGACCTGCCCGGGGCAGGGCATTCTGCGTAGCCATATTTCTTGGGATGCGGCTCCGCAACTCTTTCCCCAAGACGGTGGCGCAACCATGCCAAAAGGATGTGAACCATGAAAAGCAGCAATGACACGGCCCTCAGCCACATAGTCAAACGCGCTTTATCAGGAGAAGGCGCACACGCTGGAACGCAGAATGTTTTTGATGGTCTGGACTGGAGAGTCGCCGCCATGCAACCGCCCGGTGTTCCACACTCCATTTTTCAACTGCTGGCGCACATTACCTATTGGCAGAATTGGGTGTTGCAGTGGCTCGACGCCGAAGATCCTGCTGTTCCCAGGCATGCGGCGGGCAGTTGGCCGAGCAACCCGGGTCCGGCAAGTTCGGATGAATGGAAACTTGCGGTTCGGAGTTTTCGCGGGAGCCTCAACAAGCTGGAAAATCGATCTGGCGAGGGCGATCTACTCGGGGCAATTGGCAAGACTAGCCGTCTACGGATGTTCCACACCATCGCCTCCCACACCAGCTACCACATTGGGCAGGTCGTCATCTTGAGACAACTACTCGGGAAATGGCCGCCTCCTTCGGGCGGGCTCACTTGGTAGGCCGCAGGATACACGGCCCGGTGTGACAACCGAACGAAACGGGTAGTTCGCGCAGCATTGCTGTTACGCACCAACCGCTGAACAGCGTTGCTACCGGACGAGTTCTAGTCGCGTGCCCGGTTCTTGATCCAGATAGGCGAGCCAACAAACCCGAACGCCGCGCGAATCTGGTTTTCCAGAAACCGCTGATAGGAAAAGTGCAGCTTCACGGCGCGGTCGGTGAAAAGCACAAACGTAGGCGGCGCCACCCCCGCCTGCGTCATGTAGAGGATTCTCACGCGCTTGCTAACGGGAACCGAGGCGCGGTCGAAATCAATCGTCTTCAGGAAGCGGTTCATCTCGCCGGTAGTGACGCGCTTGCGGCGCTCGGCGGCGACCTTCTCGATCAGCGGAAGAATCTTCTCCGTCCCCTTGCCGGTGTGCGCGGAGAGAAACAGCACGGGAGCGTAGGCCAGGAATTTGAGCCCGTAGCGCAGGCGCTCTTCGTAGAGCGCGCGGTCTTGCGGACGCTTCGCGTCCTGGATGCGCGCCGTCTTCGACTGGCTGATGGCGCGCTTCTCGCCGCTCGCCACCAGGTCCCATTTATTGACCAGAATAATTACCGAGCGCCCGCTCTCGTGGGCGTAGCCTGCGATGTTTGCGTCGAGACCGCTGGCGCCTTCGGTGGCATCCACCATGAAGAGCACGATGTCGGCGTCCTCGATGTTCTTGCGCGCCATGACCACCGAAAGCTTCTCGGCCATCAGACGCGTCTTGCCCTTGCGGCGAATGCCAGCCGTATCGATGAAGCGAATCTTGCGGCCTTTGTACTGGATGACTTCGTCGATGGAATCGCGCGTAGTGCCGGCCACGGGCGAGACGATGGCTCGATCGGTTCCCGTAAGCTGATTCAGCAGGGTGGATTTGCCAACATTCGGATGCCCGATGATGGCCACCCTGATTTCATGCGGCTCCTCAGGAGTCGGGGTGTCTTCCCCTGTGGTTTCCTCCGTGACCTCAGTGTCCTCGGTGGTTGCCTTTGGTTTTGCGGGCAGCACGAGGAGTATGGCGTCAAGCAGATCGTCGACACCGCGTCCATGCTCAGCCGAGACCGGAAATATATTTCGCATTCCAAGCGAATGAAATTCACCCAGCAACGAATCCTGCTTGTCGCTATCCATCTTATTTACCGCGAGAAAGAGCGGCTTGCCGGTACGCGCCAGCAGTCGAGCCAATTCGCGATCGGGCCCCGCGATCTCGGTGCGGGCATCAACGACCATCACAATGGCCGCCGCTTCTTCGAACGCGACTTTGGCTTGACGAAAGATCTCTGCCGGGATGAAGTCTTTGTCGTCGGGAAGGATGCCGCCCGTATCCACGACCCGGAACTCGTGGCCGCGCCACTCCACGTCCCCATAGAGGCGGTCGCGGGTGATGCCGGGTTCGTCGCCAACGATGGCGCGCCGCGATCCGGTCAGATGATTGAAGAGCGTCGATTTGCCGACGTTCGGGCGTCCGACGATCGCGACGAGTGGTAGAGGTCTCTTTTTGCTCAAAGGCTTATTTGCCCAAAGGCTGGATGAGTTGCGACGCCCATCCCGTTATTATAGAGACTCTGTGCCTTCCTCTTCCCATCCCGTGTCTCCCGCTGCGGGATTCTCGCTCTACCAGTTCTTCGCGCCCGGGGGCTTACTCTCGAAAACGCACCCGGCCTACGAGTTTCGCCGCGGGCAGTTGCAGATGGCCCAGGCGGTCGAAGAAGTGCTCGAAGAGAAGCGCCACCTGATTGTCGAGGCCGGCACGGGCACCGGAAAAACTCTGGCCTATCTGCTGCCGGTGATCCGCTCGGGCAAGCGCGTCATCATCTCAACCGGAACGAAGAATCTGCAGGAGCAGCTCTTCTTCAAAGACGTTCCCGCGCTGGAGCGGGCGCTCTTCCCCGAAGGCAATCGAAAGCTCAGTGTCTGCTACATGAAGGGGCGCAACAATTATTTGTGCCGCAAGAAACTATACGACCTTACCGGCCAGCCGGTGCTCAGCGGGCTGGAAGAGATCGAGCACTACCGCGCCATCGCCGCGTGGGAAAAAACCACGCGGTCTGGCGACCGCGCGGAACTCGCGGAACTGCCCGAGGCAAGCGCGGTTTGGCACAAGCTCGACGCGCGGGCCGAAGCTTGCACCGGGCAAAAGTGCAGCGAGTTTGACCGCTGCTTCATCACTGAGATGCGGCGGCGCGCGGCCGAGAGCGACATCATCATCGTCAATCATCATCTGTTTTTTGCCGACCTATCGATCAAGCTCCAGGCCGAAGACGCGCCCGATGCGGGAGTGCTTCCCGAATGCGCAGCGGTGATCTTCGACGAAGCGCACGAACTGGAAGATATCGCCGGCAACTACTTTGGGATTTCAGTCAGCAACCTGCGCATGGAGGAGCTGACGCGCGATGTCGAACACCTGTTGCAGCGCGAGAAACTCTACACGCCGCAGATGTCGGGAGCGATTCAGTCGGTGCGGGAGCGTTCGCAACTTTTCTTTTCGCTTTTGCCCGCGCACGAAGGCCGGTTCGCTTTCGACTCCCGCCGCGAGTTTCTGGAAGAAAACGGCGAAGAATTTCTGGCGCTCAGTCAGTCGCTCGACCGGCTGGGCGCGGAGCTGGAGCAACTTCCGCAAAAGCCGGAAGAGGTCTTCACGGTGGTGCGCCGGGCAAGGGAATTGCGGGTGCAGCTTCGCTTCGTGATGGAAAGCGAGGATCCCAACACCGTCTATTGGATCGAGCGGCGTGCTTTTCGTGGAGCGCCGGGCGCCCCCGCCCGCCGGAAGTCGTCCGATGAAAGACATGCTGGCGGCCGCACAAATGTTTTTCTGCAGGCGACGCCAATCGAAGTCGGCCAGATACTGCGCGAGTGCCTGTGGTCGAAGCTGGAGACGTCGGTGCTGACCTCGGCGACGCTGGCCGTCGGCGGCGGGTTCGACTACATACGGCAGCGGCTCGGGCTCGACCACGCGCGTGAGTTGATCGTCGCCTCGCACTTTGATTACGAAAGCCAGGCGATCCTCTATGTGCCGCCCGATCTGCCCGATCCGCGCACGCCGGAGTTTGCCGCTGAGGCTGCGGGGCTGGTGCGGCGTCTACTCCAGATTACGCGCGGACGCGCCTTCGTGCTCTTCACCAGCTACAAACAGATGAACGAAATTTACGAGCGTCTGCTTGGCCAATTGGAATTCCCCATGCTCAAGCAGGGCGACGCTCCGAAATCGGCGCTGCTCGAGGAGTTCCGGCTCACGCCCAACGCGGTGCTGTTTGGGACATCAAGTTTCTGGCAGGGCGTGGACGTGCAAGGCGAACAGTTGAGCTGCGTGATTATCGATCGCTTGCCGTTCGCCGTGCCGAGCGATCCGGTGGTGGCGGCGAGGGTGAAGGCCATCGACGCCGCCGGCGGCAACGCTTTTTTCGAATACCAGGTGCCGGGCGCGGTCATCACGCTGAAGCAAGGGTTTGGGAGACTGATTCGATCGTTGCACGATCGCGGACTGCTGGCGCTGCTCGATAACCGCATTTTGAAGAAGCAATACGGGCGCGTGTTTGTGGAGAGTTTGCCACCTTACAGCAGGACAACAGACGTAAGAAAAGTAGAGGAGTTCTTCGGGAAATCGGACGATGTTTGATGGAGCGCCGGGCGTCCCCGCCCGGCAGGACGGGCGAGTCGCCCGTCCCCACACGAGCACGACGAAACAAAACTATTCTGCCGCCGGTGCTTCTTTGTCGACCACGACCTTCAAGTGCGTAGTCACGTCCTTGTGCAGTTTGATAGGGACGGTGAACTCGCCGATCGTCTTAAGCGGCTCGTGCAGCTGGATCTTGCGGCGGTCGATGTGAAAGCTCTTTTTCTCGAGCGCTTCGGCAATATCGCCAGCCGTGACCGATCCGAACAACTGATCGCCTTCGCCCGATTTGCGCAGGAACTTCACTTCGAGCCCGTCAAACTGCTTGGCCAGCGCCTCGGCTTCCGTCTTTTCATTGGCGGAGCGGCGCACGGCAGCGGCCTTCATCTGCTCGATGACGGTCTTGTTGGCGGCAGTGGCCTGAATCGCCAGCTTCTTGGGCAGCAGAAAATTCCGCCCGTATCCCTCGGCGACTTTTACCACTTCGCCGCGGTTGCCCAGCTTGGGCACGTCTTCTTTCAGGATGACTTCCATGCATAGCTCCGTTTCGTTGGCTGTCCTCTGTGAAACCCTGTGTCCTCTGTGGTGGAGAAAAATCTTCACCACAGAGGACACAGGGTTTCAC
>JBAVVP010000012.1:0-1745 GCA_049697355.1 Terriglobales bacterium | reverse complement strand
CCTGGGAATAGCGGGCACCGCTCGCATCGAGTTCGCGAACCAGATCGTTGTAATTCTTCATCCGCGCCGCGCGAGTGGAGAGCGGCTCGCCGGCATTCATGCCGGTAATCACGGCGAAGGAATACTTGTGTTTGCCGCCGGGAGCAAGTTCCATCAGCGTGCCCGCGGCGTCGATCAGAGAGATGTGCGAGCCGATGCGGGCGAAGGCAACCGGAGTGCGCTCATGAATTTCGATGCGCAGGCGATTGGGGACAAAGCGCATCACGCTGGCCGATTCCACCCAGGGAATCTGCTCCAGTTGCTGTTTGCGTTGGGCGAGCGGAACGAAGAAAATGTTGCGGCCGATATCGCCGCCCATGACTTCCATGATTTGCGCGTGGGCAACGTGCTGGGCGCCGGCGACTTCGATCTGATCGCTGGACTCGATGCGAAAACGCCAGGAGTGTTTGCCGTAGCGGTAGAGGCCCAGGACGGCCGCTCCCAGAATTGCCAGAACGACGAGGCCAAAGACAACCCACAGCAATCGATGGGCAGTCTTTTGGGGAAGGGAGCCGCGCCGCACCGAGACGCGCTTCTGTCCGCGCAGAAATGGGGATTCCTGCTCCGCTTCTAAATCGACGAGCCGTGCGTCGTCGAAGAGCTCGCGCTCGGGAGCGTCGTGAGCGTCGTGGTCAGAGGCGTCACGGGGAAGGGGATACAACTCTTCCTGGACGGCGGTGGCACTTGATTTCCGCGTCACTCTTTCGAGTCAGTTGTCGACAGAAAACCGCTGAGCAAAATTACTATAACTGGTTTTCGCGAAATGAGACAGTGCGAAGTTGGTTCGGGTGCGAGTGGCGATGCTCACGTTGGGACGGGCCCCTTCGTCCCTCTCCCCGAGCGAAGCTCTTCCAAGGTCGAGCGGTTTCAGACTTGCTGTGGCTACGGATCATTGCCGAGCTGTGCTCGGCTCGGACAGCAGACCACCCCAGCCCGCGAAAAGCGCGCGGTCTGGGGACCCCGGCGAGGGCGGCTGTCCTTACAGGTTCGGATACTGCGAATCGAAGCTAGAAGTTTTCCTCAATCTCAATGCCTGGGGCAATATCTCCGAGGTCCGCCTGGGGCTTCAGCGTAATCCGCGGTCCCGTCTTCGGACAAAGCACGGTCACGCGGCGATTGGCGGTACGCGCCAGTTCGATTTGCGAGGCCGTGCGCCAGCGAATCTGCTCGATCTGCGCGCGCTCCATTTCAGCCTGGCCGCGAATAGCGTCGGCTTGGACGCGGATCTCATCGCGAACACGCTCGCGCACGATTTCAGCCCTGGCTCGGGCCTGTTCGCGGACCATCTCTGCCTCCGCCCGCGCCACTTCCCTTCCTTCATTCGCAGCGAGTAGATCGTCTGCCCGAAATTTCTCGCGATTGGTCATCCCGAAAGCAACGGCCAGCGATTGCTGTGCGCGGGTCGAAATCCCGCACAACACCGAACCGGCGCGTTCGGCAACTCGATGCACGGCGACAAAGTTTCCGTTCTGGTACTCGCTATTCAGCCCCAGCGCCAAAACACCCAGTGCAATCCAATATGCGGCTTTATTCGTGTCCATGGGGGTGGTCCTCACTGTCTGGTGGTTGGACGAGCACCCGAAAAGAAGGTCAACCGGGAAAAAGTGTCTTGTCGGTGCGCCCTGGGCGGGCCAGTTGCCGGCAAACCCTTCGTAGAAACCGGGCTTGCCCCGTCTCCGCTGCGGGCGGAGACGCGGCAAGCCGCG
>JBAVVP010000011.1:0-5662 GCA_049697355.1 Terriglobales bacterium | reverse complement strand
GGCTGTTGAAAAAGGAACCAAACCAGTAATTTCAGCAAATTTTCGCGCCTGCGGCGAACGAAGATTCAATAACTTACGAACGAATTTGGCTGGGGAAATTCTCTGAAACGAGTTTTTCAACAGCCACAGGCATTAACACTCAACACCTCCCCCCCAAAACGATGATCTTCTGATTGCCAGCCCTCTTCCGAGTTCCAGAAACCCGAACCCCGTCCTTGACATCGCCTGCTAAAATAGAAGTTCAAGTGAATCAGGGAATTGCTTTGTCATACCTGTCCTCTACCGGCCGGACTGGAAAGTACCAGATTGGAACAGAGACGCTCTAAGTCTTTGATTTATAAATACTTTACGAGTAAGTCCTTATTTCTCAAAGACCTGGCGTCCAACGGTCCCTAAGTCTTTGAGTTTATTAGACTGAAAAAAGGGGGGGATAGGGTGTAGGATAACTAAACAGTAAACATCACCTTCCCATTTTGGGAAAAATTCTCTTCGCTAAACTTTCGATTTCCGAGGACCTCATTCCTTGATTGCCAAACAGCCAGACTCCAAAAAACCAGACTCCAAAAAGCAAGGCTTCGCTACACGAGCCATTCACGCCGGACAGGAACCCGAACCTGCGACAGGCGCAGTCAACGTTCCCATTTACGCCTCTTCCACCTATGTTCAGGAAGAGATCGGAAAGCACAAAGGATACGAATATTCGCGCGTGTCGAATCCGACGCGTGACCGCCTGGAAACGAACCTGGCCGCGCTCGAAGTGGGCGAAGCGTCCAGAGTTTTCGCCAGCGGAATGGCCGCGATCAATGCTGTTGCCAACATGCTCAAAGCGGGAGATCACATTGTCGCCGGCCACAATCTCTACGGCGGAACGCCGCGCCTGTTCAATCAGGTGCTGGTCAACTTCGGGCTGACATTTACCTATGTCGATACATCCGACCTCAGTAAGGTCGAGAAAGCATTCCAGAAGAACACCCGGCTCGTATTCGTCGAGACACCAACCAACCCGCTAATGGAGCTGTGCGATCTGCGCGCCATCACCGAACTCAGCCACCGTCACGGCGCTGAGGTCGTGGTGGACAACACGTTCATGTCGCCCTATTTCCAGCGTCCGATCGAATTCGGCGCCGACATGGTCGTCCACTCGACCACGAAGTTTCTCAACGGCCCCAGCGACGGATTAGGTGGTGTTGTGGTCTGCACGAAACGCGAGCAGGCGGAGAAACTTGCATTTCTGCAGAAATGCGCGGGCGCTATTCTGTCGCCCTTCGAGTGCTGGCTGATTCTGCGCGGAGTGAAGACGCTAGCGGTGCGCATGTTGCAGCACGACTGCAACGGACGCAAGGTTGCGGACTACTTATCAAAACACAAAAAAGTGCGGAAAGTCTTCTATCCAGGACTGCCGGATCATCCGCAGCACGCGTTGGCCAAGCGCCAGATGTCGGGCTTCGGATCGATGATCGCCTTCGAAACTGGATCGCTCGCGAACGCGAACATAATGCTGCGCAAAGTTCGCGTCTGTTCGCTGGCCGAGTCACTGGGCGGAGTCGAAACCCTGATTTCGCATCCCGCGACCATGACGCATGCTGCACTCGGCGAACAAGGCCGCCGCAAAATCGGCATCACCGATGGCCTGGTCCGCATCTCCGTCGGAATCGAGGACGTGGATGATATCCTCGCCGATCTCGACCAGGCGCTGGCCGCGATTTGAGGTGAATGAAATTCTTTTAAAATTGTCATCCTGACCCTGAGCGTAGCCGAAGGGGAGGGACCTGCTGTTCCTCGCCGGGATGGATGCCCGAACCGATGTCCGACCCGCCAAAATCCCGGGAATGGAATGCCGCCGAATACCATCGCCTCTCCGCGCCCCAATTTCAATGGGGACAGCGCGTTCTCGCCGAACTTCGGCTGCGCGGCGATGAGTGTTTGCTGGATGCTGGCTGCGGAACCGGGAAACTAACCCGCATTCTCTTGCAGAATCTTCCGCGGGGACGCGTGGTCGGTCTCGACGTTTCGCGCAACATGGTGCTGCACGCGCAGCAGAATCTTCTGCCGGACTTTGGCGACCGCGTCCGCTTCGTTGCCGCCGATCTGGTCGCTCTGCCGTTCCGCAACTGCTTCGACGGGGTCTTCAGCACTGCATCGTTCCACTGGGTTCTGGACCACAACGTGCTGTTCCGCAACCTGTACGAAGCGTTGCGTCCGGGCGGTTGGGTGCACGCGCAGTGCGGAGGCGGCCCCAATCTTGTTCGCTTGCGTCAACGAGTGCGTGCACTCTCACAGACTGCCGACTTTTCAAACTGGTTGGGGAAGTATCCCGAGCCGTGGTTTTTCTCGGACGCCGAAGGCGCGGCTTCCCGGCTTCGCGCCGCTCGATTCGAGAGGGTCGAGACGAACACGGAGGAAGCCAGCTTCAACGTGGCGAGCAATCAGGAATTCCAGCAGTACCTGCGCACATTCGTACTTCATCGGCACCTTGAGCTTCTTCCGAACGAAACCCTTCGCAGCGCATTCGTCGAGAAACTCGCGGATGCCTCGGCCCACGACAATCCGACCTGGACGCTGGACTACTGGCGCCTCAACCTTTGTGCATGTAAACCGGGATTACCGCACTGACTGTCCAATCCACTCCAGGTACGCGGCGCTGCCATCTTCGATGGCGATCGCAATACACTCTGGAAGTTCGTAGGAATGCAACTCGCTCAAGGCCTCGCGCAAGCGATCGAAAACCTCTGCCGTGGTCTTGATCACGAGCAGCCACTCCGTTGCCGACTCGACCTCGCCCTGCCAGCGATAGAACGATTCGATCTGGGGAGCGATGTTGACGCAGGCTGCCAGTTGCCGCGTAACCAGCGTCTGCGCGATGCTGCGAGCTTCTTCGAGCGATCCGCAAGTCGTGAGAACGAGCCTTTTGTCGGTCATATAGAATCGGTCATATTACGTCGAATGTTCGCGGAGCAGGTTCGAATTTCACTGGAAGCATACGAGGACGCCGATGGCAACGCAAATCAAGTTTGGCACTTCTGGATGGCGGGCCGTGATGGCCGAAGAGTTTACCTTTGCCAATGTCCAGCGGGCTGTGCACGGCATTGCGCGCTACGTGTCGTCGCAGAAATCGAACCGGGCGAGAGTTATCGTTGGCCGCGATCCCCGTTTTCTGGGCGAAAGTTTTTGCTCTATGGCCGCTGACATTTTGTCCCGCCATGGCATAACTCCGCTGGTCATCGCGGAGCCGGCGCCAACGCCCACGATTTCCTATGCCATCCTCCAGTCCAAAGCCGATGGCGCCATCAACTTCACCGCATCGCACAATCCGCCCGAATACAACGGCATTAAGTTCTCAACGCCCGATGGCGCGCCCGCGCTCCCCGAAGTTACGCAAGCGATCGAGCGCGAGATCGCAGTGTTCGACGCGAATCCGCAAACGCAGGGCACGGCAAACGCCGAGACGCCATCGCCATCCCAATCTCAAACGATTGACCCGCGCCGCATGTACCTTTCCCGGCTGCGCGAAATCGTCGATCTCGATGTCATTAAGAAGTCCGGCATCAAGATTGCATTCGATCCCATGTGGGGCGCGGCCCGCGGCTATTCGGACGCGTTCCTGCGCGAGGCCGGCGTAACGGTCGGGACCGTCCATGATGTCCGCGATGTGCTCTTTGGAGGCCACGCTCCCGAACCCGACGATCATCTGCTCGAAGACCTGCGGCGCCAGATGCGCGAAATCGGCGCGGCGATTGGCATCGCGACCGATGGCGATGCCGACCGCTTCGGGATTGTGGATGACGACGGCACCTTCCTTCAACCCAACTACATCATCGCGCTGCTGTTTGACTATCTGGTCGAGACACGCGGCTGGAAGAACGGAGTCGGCAAGTCCGTCGCCACCACCAATCTGATCAACGCCCTGGCCGAAAAATACGGAATCGAACTCCACGAGACCCCGGTCGGTTTCAAATACATTGGGGAACTCATCAAGCAGGACAAGATACTCATCGGCGGCGAAGAAAGCGCCGGGCTCTCCATTCGCAAACACGTCCCAGAAAAAGACGGCGTGCTCGCCGGATTGCTCTGCTGCGAGATGGTTGCTCGCCGTGGCGCCTCGCTCGGCAAACAACTGCGCGACCTATTTGCCAAAGTTGGTTCCTTTTACCCGCTGCGGGAGAACTTCCGCTTGACGGCGGAAGTGAAACAGAAGTTTACTGAAAAGTTACGTCAAGATCCGAGCGAGTTTTGTGGCATCAAAGTTGCCCAAGCGGTGAGGATTGACGGACTGAAACTCGTCCTCGCCGACGGATCGTGGGTTTGCTACCGGCTTTCGGGCACGGAACCGGTGGTGCGCGTGTATAGCGAAGCACGCAGCAGGGAAGGGCTTGCGAAGTTGAGTGCGGCAGCGAAAGCATGGATCTTCGACTAGGACCACCATCGAGAGTGCGCATCCTTCCCAACCGGGAGGAAAGCCTGCGCGCGGTCTTCGACCGGGTTAAGGATCAGACGATGGATCGGGCCAAGGATCAGGCTCCGCGGGCAGAGGCCGCGGCGGCGCGCTGGGTGGAACGCGCGCGTCCGGCGTGGACGTGGTTCGCTCTGGAGTGGCGTCGTCTGGGGACTGCGGCCGTTACACTTCTCATCGTTGGATTGCTGCTGCACGCCATGTTCGGAGCCAACGGGATGGTCGTGTATCGCCAGAAACACGACCAGATGGAGGCGCTCGAAAGTGAGGTCGAGCGGCTGCAGAAGGAAAACAGTCAGTACGCCGATCAGATCAAATCGCTCAAATCGGATCCGGCAGCCATCGAGAAGGAAGCCCGCGAACAGTTGCACTACACCCGACCTGGAGAAGTGGTTTACGTCGCTCCCGATTCTCCGCAGAAGCCGCCTACCGGCCGCGCCGGAAACGAGAACAAGCGCGACCGATAGATGCTGGTGGGAGAGAAGTTCCGCAGCCCCGCCTGCTCCTTCTCCTTCTGTGATAAAGTCTGGAGATCGCATCACGTGTGGGAACCAACCTAAGGAGGGTGACATGCGGAAACTACTCTTGTTGTTACTTGCCGGAGCTTTCGTCGTATCCACGGCGACGGTGTCATTTGCCGGCGATACCCAAACCGTGAACGGCTGGATCAGCGACTCCAAGTGTGGCGTTAAGGGAGCCAACGCGGGCGCGGAAGCGTGCACCAAGAAATGCATCAAAGCTGGCGCCAAACCGGTCGTCGTAACCGACACAGACCAGAAGGTCCTGACGGTCGACAATCCCGATGCCCTCAAAGAGCACTACGGGCATCACGTTGCCGTGACCGGAACCATCGACGGCGACAAGATCCACGTCGACAGTGTCAAGATGCTGTAAGGGCGCGTGCGTCAGATTCGCGGCTTAGATCAACGGTGTCATCCTGAGTGAAGCGAAGGACCTGCTGCCTTTCGCAGTCAGAAAAAAGCAGGTCCTTCGCTTCGCTCAGGATGACAAAATTTGTGTGGATTGCTGCGCGCTTCTGTCCGATGTTTTTTACTTCACAACGCCTTCCAGCGGTGAGCTAGCAGTCGCATAGAGCTTCCGCGGCATGCGCCCGGCCATATACGCCTGTCGTCCCGCGAGCACGGCGTGCTTCATCGCTTCCGCCATCAGCACCGGTTCTTGTGCGCCGGCAATGCCGGTATTCATCAGCAC
>JBAVVP010000010.1:0-10364 GCA_049697355.1 Terriglobales bacterium | reverse complement strand
GCCTCTCTCCGTGTGTGCCCGCGCGGTTCGAGACTGTTCTTAAGCGAGCGTTTGTGCATAACATCGCAATTGCTAAACCTGAACCCGCTGCGTACCAGGAACTTCTGAGCCGGCCCATTCGCGAACTGGGCCTTAAGCTCGAGGCGTCGCCGGTGGAGCGCTTCGTCGAACAGCTCTATCGCGAACTGGAGGCGAAGGGGCTGACAAAATTTCGCCCAGCCTGTTATTTGACCGACGAGTGGGGATGCCCGTCGGGCGAGCCCATTATCGGCATCCCGTTTTACCTGGCGAATGCGGCGCTGGCGCAGCTGGAAGAAGAAACGCATGACCTCGAAGACGCGAGAGAAATCATGATGTACCTGCGGCATGAAGCCGGACACGCCTTCACCTATGCGTACAAGCTGCACAATTCGGCCGAGTGGAAAAAGATTTTCGGGCCGTTCCGCCGTCCCTATCACGACATTTACCGCCCCGCGCCGTTTTCGCGCGACTATGTGCGGCATCTGCCGGGATGGTATGCGCAGAAGCATCCCGATGAGGATTTTGCCGAGACGTTCGCGGTATGGCTGACCCCGCGCTCTAACTGGCGCAAGCGCTATCGCGGCTGGGGAGCGATGGAGAAGTTGCGGTATCTGAACCGGCTGGCGCGCAAATTGGGGAAGAGCGACCCGGTACGGCGGCGCGGCCAGGCCGACATCACGGTGGATGACATGGACACGACGGTGGCCGAGTTCTATCACCGGGATGGCCACCAGAGTGGACGGGAAGAAGTTGCGGTCACCGAACTCACGCCCGATACGGATTTGCGCGACATCTTCCCCGTATCCAAACGGAGGAAAACGGCGCTGCCGGCGCAGGAATTCCTGCATCAGCATCGCAAGGCGGTGATCGACAAAGTAGCGCAGTGGACGGGCGCGCAGCGCCCACTGGTCAAAACGTTGATGGACACGATCGAAAAGCGCGCCGGTGAACTAGGCTTGCGCGCGGATAAAACGCGAGGCGCGGAACATTTGGCCGAAGTCACAGCCTATGCCACCGCGCTGGTGATGACCTATGTGACGAAAGGAAAGTTTATTCAGCCGTAGAAGAGCAGGTCTTAGGTCTTAGGTCTTAGGAAGACCGGATCCCGATTGAGGTCAGAGATTTTCCTAAGACCTAAGACCTAACACCTAAGACCTACGAAGTTGAAGCACTAGCGATGCTTTCCGAGGTGACACGATGATCGGAGCAAAACTGAAAATCGCGCTGCTGTACGACGTCTGGAACGAAGATCCGGTCGCGGCGGCAGAGAAGGCGGCGGAGAAGGAAGAGGCGGCTCCCGCGCGCAAGCCGCGCAAGAAAGTGAAGAAGGTCAAGAAAGAGAAAACCGATCGCGAGGAAATCTTCGAAGCGATACAGAAGCTGGGACACGAACCCTCCTACTTCGAGCTCGACGGGCGCCCGCAGTCCTTGCACTCGCTCTCGCGGTGCGATGCCGACCTCCTTTTCAACCTGACCGAGTCTTTCGACGGCGATGACACCAAGGAGATGAACGTGGTCGCCTATGTCGATCTGCTGGGATTGCGCTACACGGGCGCCGGCCCGCATTCCATTTTCATGTCGCAAGACAAAGCGGTTGCCAAGAAGATATTCGCGTTTCACAACATCAAGACTCCGTTCTTTGCGACTTCCTACCGCGGACGCATCGAACACGCGCACGACATTTCTTTTCCGCTCATCGTCAAACCGGCTTGGGAAGATGGATCGATCGGCATCGATGCCGGCTCGGTCGTAAAAAACGTCAAGGAGATGATGGAGCGCGTCGAGTACATTCAGGATGAATTCGACTCGCCAGCCCTGATTGAGGAGTACATCGAGGGCCGCGAAATTTACGCCGGAATTCTGGGCAACTACGAACGGGCAAGGGTTTTGCCCATGGTCGAGCTTGATCTGTCACGCTTGCCCGAAGGCACGCCGAAAATCGCCAGCTACGATGTGAAGTTCGAGAAGAATACCGAAGCCTACAAGCTGACCAAATCGCAGATCGCGGAAAATCTCGACGAAGAGACAACGAAGCGCTTGTCCGATACGGCGTTGGCCGCCTATCGCGCGCTGAAACTGCGCGACTATGGACGCATTGACATGCGGCTGGCTCCGAACGGCGATGTCTACGTCATCGAAGCGAATCCGAATCCGTGGCTGGCAAGCCGGCAGGAGTTTGCCATGGCGGCGAAGGCTTCCGGGCTCTCCTACACGGAGATGATCGGCAATATTATCGATTTGGCGATGAGCCGATACCTGAACTCCGACCTAACGAATGCGGCCGCGATGCACTAGTCCGCTGACCGCACGAAATCCTTTTTTTCTGTCACCCTGAGCGGAGGTGCCACTTCCGAAGGAAGGGGCCACCGCAGTCGAAGGGCCCCTATTCCACCCGCGTCTCCACCGGTCCCCTGCGATGAGCGCAATACCGGACTGCGCCGATGTGTTAGGGGTGCTTCGACTCCGCGAAACGATCCGCGGAGCGGATCGTTTCACTCCGCTCAGCATGACTATCCACCGTGGAATTTCTCTAGAACATGTTCCACAGGTACTGGTTGTAGACCGCGTGGTGAAACTGCACTTCGGCGGGCTTGACAATCGTGCCCAGCAAGCGCGGGCACCGGTCGGCCGAGGCCTGCTTCAGGTCGGCGTAGCGCCCTTTCACGTCTTCCCCGAGGAGCTTGCTGGTCCACGGGGCTTTGCGGAAGTCGTCGATCGCGGTGTAGATGTTGTCGGGCAGGTAGCGTTCGGCCGAGCGCAGGTTCTTGATCTTGGAGGTCTCACCTTCCAATCCAGTCTTGAAGATGGAGTACATCACCAGGTAGGGATTGGCGTCGGGAGCCACGGCGCGCACCTCTGTGCGCATACTGCGCTCGTTGCCGATCGGAATGCGGATCATGGCGCCGCGGTCCACCGCCGACGCCTTCAGCTGGTTCGGTGCCTCGAAGTGCGGATCGAGGCGGCGGTACGCGTTCACGCTGGAATTGAAGATCAGGCAAAGATCGTTTCCATGCGTAAGAATGCGGTCGAGGAATTCGTAGCCGAACTTGCTGAGTTTCTCCTCGCCCTTCGGATCCCAGAAAAGGTTCTTGCCGTTCTGGCTGACCGAGACATTGGTGTGCATGCCGCTACCGTTGACGCCCACCACCGGCTTGGGGAGGAAGCAGGCGGTCAATCCCATGTTTTGCGCGACCTGACGGCAGACCAGCTTGTAGAGCTGGATGTGGTCGGCGGCGGCCACCGCTTCGGCGTAGCCGTAGTTGATCTCGAACTGCGAAGGCGCGACCTCGGGATGGTCCTTCTCGTTCTGGAAGCCCATGGAGCGCTGCACTTCGGCAACAGTATCGATAAACGTACGCAGCGGATCGCCCGGCAACGAGTGGTAATAGCCGCCCGTATTGACGTACTCGAACTTGCCCGTCTCATGGTAATGGCGCTCGGCATCCGGCCCCGCGAAGAGGAAGCCCTCGATCTCATTCGCGGCATTGCAGGTGTAGCCGTGCTTCTTGTGCAATCCATTGGTGAACAGCTTGAGCATGCTGCGGATATCGGCGGTGTAGGGTTCGCCGTTCTTATCAATGACCTCGCCAAACACGAGCACCTTGCCCGGTCCAAACACGTCCGCCGGTCCCCAGTAGAAGGCAGCCCAGTCCAGGCCCAACCGCAGATCGCTTTCGCGCTGCGCCGTAAATCCGCGAATCGACGAACCGTCAAAGGTCAGATTGTCGTAGCTCTTCAGCAGGAATTTCTTGTCGTAGTCGAGCATGTGCAGACGGCCTTCCAGGTCGCTGAACATAACGGTCACGGCCTTGATGCGCGATTCCTCGGCCAGATACTTCAACCGCTCTTCCTGAATTTTGTGAGGATCCACGCGGTCCAGGCGCTGCTTCTTCGCCTTCAGATTCATGACTTCGAGTTCGTCGTAGGGGATCGCAAGAAAATTCCGCAGTTCAGTTGACATGTGTCTCCTTCAAAATTGATTGGTGCCTTGCCCAGAATTCCGTTTGCCAGGGATCCGGTTGAATGACTGGTGACGACAGCATAGGCTAACGCGTCCGGCGCAAGCGCACAAATAGAAATCGTTTATGGCAACCATTAGCTTTTCCGATTTGCATCAAGAACGGTGCAAAAACTGGCTGCGCGCCACGAGCTACGGGCTGCGAACGATCATCTTCCTGATTGCTCGAAGCTCGCGGCCCGTAGCTCGAGGCTCGATTTATTCTGAGGCGTCCCGGCAATGGAGCTGCGTCGTGAAATAATCGAATCGCGAGGAATTGTCTTTGACTTGCGCGATCTGCAACGAACGAAAAGAAAAGCGTTTCTGCCCGGCAGTGCACGGAAGAATCTGCCCGCAGTGCTGTGGTGAGCAGCGCGAGGTCACGCTCGACTGCCCCAGCGACTGTCCTTATCTGCAGCAGGCGCGGGAGCACGCCAACGCCCACCACCAGCCGCCGGCCGAAAAGGATCTGGAAAACCTGTTTCCCGAGGTTGAGATCACGGAGCAGTTTCTGCTCGAACGCCAGCACTTCATCCTGGGACTCAGCTTCGCTCTGAGCAAATGCGCCCGCGCCGATCGGTCGCTCCTCGACCGCGACCTGATCACCTCGGTCAGTTCGCTCGTCAAGACTTATCAGACGCTGGTGAACTCCAGTCTGATTTACGAACCGCCCACCGCGAACCTGGCGCACCAGAGCATCGCTCGCGAAGTCGAGACCATGATCAAGGAATTCCGCCAGGCCGAGCAGCAACACATCGACGAAATACCGGACCACGCCCGGATGCGCGACTCCGACGTGCTGAAGGCGCTGGTATTCCTCCTGCGCATGGGCCTGGCACGCACCTCGGGCCGGCCGAAGTCGCGTGCGCTCATCGATTTCCTCTTTGCCCAGTTCCCAGAAAAGCAGTCGGCCATAGCCGGACCGGAAGAGGCAGGCAGCCGGATCGTCATCCCCTAGCATCTGACTCCGTAAGATCCCCAACAGAAGGAGAAAAGTGCCCGTCACCGAGTTGCCGGAAAACGAATTTTCCAGCACACTTTATCTAAAGGGGCATCCAGTTTCGAAAATCTTCGGTATCGCGCAAGCGATACCCCAACACAGAACCTGAATTTTTCAGCCGCCGCCTCGAGAGCATTTTGGAGCAAGATGGAATCCACGGGGAAAGACCTGTTGAAAGTTTTGGTGGAGCGCGATCCCGCAAGCCCGGAATTCCGCAGCGGAGTTCAGTCGATACTAGGTTTGCAGGACCCCGCGTCGGAATTGCCCGCCAACGGCGAACTCGACCTGTGGCGCGATGTCTTCGTCCAGCAAAAGCTGCCTTGGGGACGCTTCCTGCAATCGGTGTTGCTGCACGCTACGGCAGTTGCACTCTTGTATACGATTTCGCTGGCGTGGATTCGGCAGCGTCAGATTCTGGATCGCGCCGCGTTTGACCGCTCGTCGCTGCTCACTTATACGCCGGACGAATATCTGCCGCCCCTCGACACCGGCGCATCCGACGTTGCCAAGGTGGAAAAAGCAGATCCCGTCTACGCCAAGCAGCCCATCCTCTCGGTTCCGCCAGAAGCCGACAACCGGTCTCAAACCATCGTCGTGCCTCCCGATCTCAAGCTCAACCACGACGTGGCCATGCCCAACATCATCGCCACGGGAGCCATCGTGCCGGCGGTTCCGCTGGATGCGACGCGAGCCCAGTCGCGACTGGTCACGCCCGAGATGCAAGTCGTAGCACCCGCGCCCGACGTCCAGTTCGCGCCGGACCGCGTAGTGCAAGCGGCGATGAAATCGGACGTGATTGCGCCGCCTCCCGAGTTGACTCAAACGCCGACGGCATCGACCAAGGGGCAGATTGGGCTCGTGAACATTGGCCCAAGCGAGGTCGTGGCGCCGGCTCCGCAGCTCACGCTGACGGAGCAACATGCGCTCAGCTCGCGCGGCAAAGGGCATCTGCCTGCTGGTGCCGTACAGCCAGTCGGCCCTCCGCCAAGCCTGGCCGCCAGTGGCGGCAGCGCGGGAGGACGGCTGATTGCCTTGGGGATTCATCCCGTGGCTGCCACCGGACCGGTGACGGTTCCCGGCGGCAACCGGCGGGGAAAGTTCGGCGCGGGTCCGCAGGGAAAACCAGGCGCTTCAGGAACGCCCGAGCTAACGGGATCGAAATCGGACGCGAAGGGCTCCGGAGGTCAAAGAGTTGGCAATGCCGGCTCGCTCCCTTCTGGGCTGCATGTGGACGCGGCGAATTCCGGCGGGGACGATCCGCGCGAGGTCGCCAGCGTTTCGTCCTCAACCTCGCCGGCAGGAGCGAGGCCGGGGGCGCGGGTTGCGGCTCCGGTTTCCGACGATAAGGTCACTGCCGAGGACCGGCAGGTTTTTGGCGGCAAGCGCTTGTATGGGACGACACTGAACATGCCGAATCTGAACTCGTCGAGCGGCAGCTGGGAAATCCACTTTGCGGAACTGGACGCAGGACCGAAAAAAGGATATCTGGTGGCGCCGCTCGCCACCGAACAATCCGACCCTGGCTATCCGCTGGAATTGATGCGCGCGAACGTGCACGGCATGGTGACGCTCTATGCGGTCATTCACGCCGATGGCAGGTTGAGCGATATACGCGTCCTCAACAGCCCGGACGAACGTTTGGACCCCTATGCTGTGCAAGCCCTGGCGCGCTGGAAGTTCCTGCCCGCGGAAAGAGCGGGGAAGCCGGTGGCGCTCGAAGCGGTGGTCAAGATTCCGTTTCGGGTGCGGCGGAATTTCTGAAGGGGCGAGGCGAGGATACTTCTCCGGTGGAGCGACGGGCGTCTCGCCCGTCCAGCCGGGCGGGGACGCCCGGCTCTCCACAAACCTAAGTCCGAGCCGCAGCCGATTTTTCCCCGGGCAAGGCTGCGTACACGGCGGGGTTGGCGCACACTTCGTAGTAGTAGCGGTCGGTCCACTGCACGATGGATAGATCGCGGACATCGACGTGGGCGATGCGGTTTTTGCGGATGACAATTTTGCGAAATGCTCCATTGGCGATGGGAACGGTGCCGACAAGAAACTCGCGCTGCGGGTGGACCCAGGGTCCCGCAAAACCAGGTCCTGTCAAACCGGGCTCCCGCGGACCTGCCGCCCAGGGAGAGAGCGAGATCTCCTGGTGCAATTTGCGGAAGGCCGCTTCACTCAGACAAATCCCGCCGACGTTGTAGTTGAGGCGCATTTCTTCCACGCCTGCGTCGGCGCTCGCACTGTCATTTTTCTTGTTATTGCCTCCGCCTCCGATCAGGACCGAGTAAACCCGGAAGACCCCAGCATCGGGCGCGAGTTTCTTGCGGACGCGTTTGCTACAGGAAGAGAGGCGGTCGCTCTCATTGATCGCGTCGGAAATCATGATGCGGTGGTCGCCATCCATCAGGTAGAGCGGAGGCGAGTCCTGGTAGGCGATGCCCAGGCCCAGTTCCATCTGGGGCAGACCGGAACGTTGCAAAAGTTGGTTGTAATCGCCGAGCAGGCTCAAAATCTCCCAGGCCAGAACGCAGGTGCGGCCAACGCTGACCATGGCTTCGCCTTCGCGCTCGAGCAGTGCCACAATAATGGCGTCGCCTTCGACGAAGACCTTGGTGGCGCCGTATTTCGCCAGCAACTTATTGACCGGTTCATAAAAATTAAGGCTGAAATAGGAGGCGGCGTTCATGCCTTGTTCCATCAGCGAGCGCGTGAGGCGGGAAGAGTCGCGCACGTCGGCCTTCAGGATGACGTGGTGAAGCACACGATCTTCGGCGGGCTTCTGGTCCTCGGGGGGCAGAAACTCGTAGAGCATGCCATTGAGCGAGGAGAGTTGGCGGACTTTCTCGTCGCTGACCAGGTTGACGCTGTCAAAACCGGAGCTGAGGGTTTCCAGGCCGCGCAGGTCGCGGTGATAACAAATCAGGTCGTGGAGAAGGCGGGCGGCGAAGCGGCTGCGCTCGGAACTGCGGCAGGAGGCGACGCGTCCGATGGCCGCAAAAAGGCGATCGGAATGGAGGCGGCCTTCGGCAATCATTTTTTCGACGCGCTCGGCTTCTTCGCGGAAAATCAGGGCGTTCTTGATCTGCTGCGGATTCACGCGTGGGGCATATTCGGCGAGTAGAGGCACGGCTTCATAGGAAGCGACGACGTGCGGAAGAGCGTCTTCGCGCTGCAACATACGGGTCCAGATGTCGAGGCGGTCTTTTCGATTTCGATCTTCCTGGGTTAAGTCTTCGCCGTTGCCGGTGCCCACGAGCGCGGCGGCGTTTTCGGGGACGTTGAGCGCCTGCGCCAGACGTTCATCGTCCTCGCTTTCTCCATATCCGAGTTCGCGCAGAAAGTTCAGCGCGAACTGGCGGAGACTGGAGAAACGGTCGGGATCTTTCTCGAAATTGCCGAACATGTAATAGTGCTCGGCGCAGAGATAGTCGTCGCGTCCATCCTCGGTCAGAATGAGCGGATTGAGGAAGAGTCGATAGCAGTCGGCAGGCAATTCGCCGAGCAAGGAGCGGCGAGTGCGGGCGAGGGTTTCTTTTTCAATTTCGCGAAGCAGGCGAAACATTTCCTGCCCGGCGCGGCGGAGGATGATTTTCTTGCGCACCCGGAAAGAGGAGACGATTTCCTGGGACTGCATCATTCTCCCTTGCGGAACACCCTCCAGCGACTTGGTCTTCAAGCGGCATTGTTCGAGGATTCTAGAGAACTGGACCTGCAGTTCGGTACGTATGAACTTGAGGACGGCGAGGCGGCCGAGCAGATCGATCGATGGATTGGCTTCCGCCTTCGCGCGATTCAGAATGGCGAGATGAATCGAGATCAGCAGAGTTTTCAGGTCGGCGTGGCCGGGCTTGCTCTTGGCGGCCTCGACGGAGCGTTGGAATTTGGCTGGGGCGGCCGAGGGAGCATCCAGGGCGAAGAGCGATTCCACCTCGCCGATGCGGGCGATGTAACGGGCCAGATAGAAACTTAAGTCGGCGGTGATGCGGGGACTGAGAAAAACGTCGTAGCGGAGATTGTCGACACCCAGTCGCAAATCGGCGAACGCGAGCGTGGGCCCGTAGTATTGCAGATCGGGCCGGCTGGGTGGTTCGGAAGTACGCAACCGAAAAATCGGGACCTTAGGCATCGTCCTGGCACTGATTGCAAATTGCTGAAACTGCGGTACTAAGCAGCAGGCTAGCACGTCGTCCGGGATGGTCCAAAGTTACCCAAGTGTAGGCGCAGAAGCAGCGCGGTAACGGCAATAGCGAACCGAGAGTGGCTGTGACGCGACAGACTGCAGAAGAACTCAAGTTTCGTATCAGGGCATCGCTTTAGCGATGCCGAAAGTCGTTCGAAATCAAACGCCCCTTTAGGGGCTGAGCGGCGAATGTCAACTCTTTACGGAGCCTCTAGTATCGCGACCGCGTGAAGTCTTCACTTTCTGTCACCCTGAGCGGAGGTGGCCGCCGCCCGAAGGGGGCGGCCGCCGGAGTCGAAGGGCCCCTATTCCACCCCGTGGTCCCTCTGCTTCGACCCGTGACATAGTGTTTGCCGTAAGGACAATTCCACACGGTCACAGCACTAGAGGCAGCCTGTCACTAATTCGGCATATTTTCGGAGTTTTCTCCCGCGACCGCGGGATTAGTTCTTGGATCCTCAACCAGGCCAGAAATCACGAACGTCGTCGGCAGGGTGAAACAGGCGCCGCAGCGAGGCATGGTTGGCATCGGATAATCCGCGGTTCAGAGCTTCCACGTCTGCCCTAACCCAGCCGACACTGGAGATCTTGATTTTGCCATCCTGGCCGACAAAGAACCAGGAGGGCACGTTGGTGAGGCCATAGGCGTTCGAGACCACATAACCGGCGGGATCGTCGAGGAGCGCGGGGAAGGTTACGCCGTACTCTTTCAAGAAGGCAGCGGTGTTCGTTTTATCGTCCTGAGAGACTCCAACGATGGCGACTTTCTGGCTACCGTAGGCTTTGTGCAAGCGTTCGAAGAACGGAAACGCATATTGGCAGACGGGGCAGGAAACTTTGAAAAAGACTGCCAACACGGGTCCGCGGTGGAGTGCGTCTTGCAATGAGAATTTGCCGCCATCGAGGGCGGGCAGGGAAAAGTCAGCAGCTTTGCTTCCCTCCTGCAATGCAGGCATACGTTTCGAACCTCCGAACAGGCGATCGAGCCACGGCATACGTGCCTTTCGATTTTAGATGATGCCGGCGGCTTTGAGGATTTTTCGCGTCAGGCCGGTGATCGGGAACTGGGAAATGTTTGCGACTGGGATCCATTTGCCTTTGGCGGTCCGCGCCCTGTGCACATGGACGGCGTAGTCGGTCACGGTGATGGAATGGCGGAAAGTGCGCCAGGCCACCGG
>JBAVVP010000009.1:0-4305 GCA_049697355.1 Terriglobales bacterium | reverse complement strand
TGAATTCGGTGAAGAAGGCGTTCGACTATCTCGGCGCCGAGGTCGTCGTGACCGACCAGCCTGAGACGGTGGCAGCGGCGGACAAGATCGTATTCCCAGGGGTAGGGCATTTTTCCTCTCTGCAAGCTCTGAACCGCACGGGCTTGCGCGAGGCCTTGTTGCAAGCCGCCGGCTCCGGCAAGCCGTTTCTCGGAGTCTGCCTGGGAATGCAGTGGCTCTTCGAAGGCAGTGAGGAGTGCGCCGAGCTCGCAGGAGCGGGAATCTTTCCCGGCAGATGCCGGCAGTTTCCGTCCTCAGTGAAGTCGCCACATGTCGGCTGGAATTCTTTGCGAGTTCAGCAAGGCTCGCGGTTACTGCGAGGCGTCGCACCGGACTCATTTGTGTACTTCACCCACTCGTTCCATGCACCAGTAGTGGCTGGAATGACGGCGGCCAGCGAATACGGACTGCAGTTTGCCGCCGCCGTCGAGCGCGGCAACATTTTCGGAGCGCAGTTCCATCCCGAGAAATCGGGCGAAGTGGGGCTTTCGATTCTGAAGAATTTCTGTGAGGTCTGATTTGCGAGGCCCGATTTGCGAGGTCTAATGTGTTGACCAAACGTATCATCGCCTGCCTCGACATGGACGGCGGCCGCGTCGTGAAGGGCGTGCGTTTCAAGAATCTGCGCGATGCCGGCGATCCGGCAGAGTGTGCCACGGCCCATGCTCGCAACGGCGCTGATGAAATCGTGCTGCTCGACATTACCGCAACCAGCGCGAACCGGCGCACCCTGCTGGATGCGGTCCGCAGCACCGCGCGCTCGTTGTTTGTTCCCTTCACGGTTGGGGGCGGAATTCGCCAACTCGAAGATGCAGCCGCGGTCTTCGATGCGGGCGCGGACAAGATCGCCATCAACTCGGCCGCCGTGCGTGACCCCGCGTTGATCGGCAGAATCGCAGGCCGCTTTGGTTCGCAGGCGGTGGTGGTGGCGATCGACGCCAGAAGAAAAGTCGACGGAAGTTCTGACAAACGGTTTGAAGTGTTCGTCGCTGGCGGCCGCACGCCCACCGGCCGGGACGCGATTCAATGGGCGCGGGAGGCGGCGGCTTGCGGAGCCGGCGAGATTCTGCTGACCTCGATGGATCGGGACGGAACTCAATCCGGATTTGACTGCCAGTTGGTGCGCGAGGTGGCAGAGGCGGTTTCGATTCCCGTCATCGCCTCCGGAGGCGCGTGGTCGGGGCGCGACTTCATTGAGGTGTTCCGCGACGGACGCGCGGACGCGGCCCTGGCCGCCTCCATTTTTCACTTCGGCATCGAGGACATCGCACAACTGAAGCACGAACTGCACGATGCCAACGTACCGGTGAGGTGGCCATGCTGATTCCGTCGATCGACCTGATGGGCGGCAAGATTGTGCAGTTGGTGCAGGGCGAGAAGAAAGCTCTGGAGTTCGACAACTTCGACTATTGGATCGAGCGCTTCTCCAAATATCCGCTGGTGCAGGTGATCGACCTCGACGCGGCACGAGGCGCTGGGAATAACCGGCTCCTGGTGAATCAGATCGTACGGCGGCTCAATTGCCAGGTAGGCGGCGGAGTTCGCAGCCTGGAAACAGCGCAGCAAGTTTTAGAAGCGGGTGCCCGCAAGGTCATCCTCGGCTCCGCACTGCTGAAAGACGGCAAGGTCAACAAGCAGTTTGCTACTACGCTGGCAAGTGAGCTGGGTACCGCCGCGCTGGTGTTCGCCCTCGATTCCCGAGGAGGCCGCGTTGCGATCGACGGCTGGCGCCACGAGACTGCCCTTACCGCGTTTGACATGATTCGCGCGCTCGAACCGTTCTGCGAGACTTTTCTTTACACGCACATCGACACCGAGGGGTTGATGGAAGGAATCCCGATGGAGACGGTCAGGGCAATCCGGCAATCCACCGCGCGGCGGCTGGTGGCCGCCGGTGGCATCCGGACGCAAGAAGAAATCGCCATGCTCGACGCGCTGGGAATCGACGCCGTGGTAGGGATGGCTTTGTATTCAGGCAGAATTTCCGCGTGAAGCCAGTTCCAGCCCGCGGACTTCAGTTGACCGAGATGATCAGGCCTCCCGCGACAATGAGCGCTCCGCCGATCAGAATGGGGAGCGTGGGCGGTTGGCCAAACTTTACTCGGGCCACGATCTGTGCCAGCAGGAAGAAAAGGACAACGTAGACGCCAAGCAGCTTGCCGAACTCCCAGCGGGGGGCGTTGACCACCAGTCCATAAGCGGCGAGCGACAGCGCCCCGCCGGCAAAAGCGAGGGCGCGGTTCATCCCGGAAGCGCGATAGAGCGCCGACTGAAAGCACGAGTCGCCGTAAGCTTCCAGGAACGCGGCGATCGCCAGCAGCAAGAGCGCGCCGCTGCGGTGTGCGACAAGGTGATTGAGCAGGGTTCTCATAGGTCGTGGCGTCCCGCCATCCTAACAGGAATGGTTTCACCTGGTCTTGTTCCTTTCTGTGTTTCGCTTATATGTACAATGAAAAAATTCGATTGGACCCAGCGTCTCTGCCGCATTAGCCTTTTCAGTTGGGCCAATGCCGGCGCGCGTTAGAGTTCTTGGGGATAAAAGAGTATGAAGCTCGCGGGTCTGTTTTTGCTGCTAGCGGGATGGGCGATTGTCGTGGGCGCCGTCGTGCTGCTGCCTTCGGCCAGCGGGCGCGTTGGATTCGTGCTGGCCGGCATGGCGGTAGAGTTGCTCGGGCTCGCGCTGACGGTGCGTGCTCATCTCGTTCTGCAGACGGAAGGAGAGTGACGCCTTTCGTGGCTTCTTCTCTAGTTGCCCTCTCGGAAGTATCCGCGGTGTTCTGCCTGCTCCTCATCCTTCTGGTTCCATTTGCCGGCGCGGGCCTGGCGCTGATCAATTCCGGGTTGGGGAGGTCGCGGAGCGCGGCCCACGCCATGGTGGGGGCGCTTTCGGTGACGGCCGTGGCCGCGTTGGTATACGTCATCGTCGGTTTCGCCTGGCAGGGCGCCGCAGGCCGGCCGGATCATGCGCTGGTGATCTCCGGAAGATCCTGGGGGTGGATTGCGGCCGAGCCCTTCTTCCTGCGCGGGCTGCGACTGGATCTTTCTCCGGCGGCGCTGGTGGCCCTGCTGCAGATGTTCAGTGTCGGATTGGCGGGGATGATTCCTCTAAGTTCAGGCGCGGACCGTTGGCGGCTGGGCGCGATCTGCGCATCGACGGCGCTGCTGGCCGGATGGGTGTATCCGCTCTTTGCGCACTGGGCCTGGGGCGGAGGATGGCTCGCGCAACTCGGGGTGAACTGCGGCCTGGGCCAGGGCTTCGTGGATGGCGGAGGGTCAAGCACAATTCAGGTCGTGGGCGGACTGACAGCGTTGTCGATCACCTGGATTCTGGGACCGCGCCGCGGGAAGTTCTCGGCTGAGGGAATGCCGGCCGCGCTTCCCGGACACAACGTGGTGGTGGTTCTTCTCGGATGCGTGTTCGCATGGATCGGATGGATGGCGCTGAATTCCGCCGGGGCGATGCTGTTTCTGGGCGTGGAACCGGGGCGCGTGGTGCTGATTGCGATCAATACTACCGTCTGCGCGGCGGCGTCTGGATTGACAGCGGCGGTGGTGACGCGAGCGAGGTTCGGGCGGCCCGACGCGTCGCTCATCGCCAACGGATGGATTGCGGGCCTGGTTGCGAGCAGCGCGGCGGCCGCATTGCTGAAGCCGGCAGCGGCCATGATTGTCGGCGGCGTGGCAGGAATCCTGGTGGTTTGGGTCGCAGATTTTTTGGAGTTCCGACTCGCGATTGACGACCCCGGTGGCGCGGTTTCCGTGCATGCGGCGGGCGGCCTTTGGGGGGTCCTGGCGGTCGCGTTGCTGGCGGGTGCTTTGCCGCGCGGACAGTGGCTGGCGCAGGTCGTGGGAATCGCGACGCTGCTCGGATTCGTGCTTCCGCTTTCCTTTGGATTGAACTGGTTATTGGATCGCGTCTACCGCCAGCGGGTGGCACGTGAAGGCGAGTTGCAGGGAATGGATCTGTTCGAGTTAGGCGCTGGCGCCTATCCGGAGCTGGACATTCACGGCGACGAATTCTTGCCGCGGTGAGAGGGGCAGTTCTGTTCTCGGAAAAGAGCGCCTTGGAAGTTGTCTGGGGCAGGTCAAGGCATTTAGGATAACTAAGGTCTTAGTCGTCCTTGGTGAGACTTTTGTTTTCTTTCATTGAGCAGCCTAGTCGCGACCTGATTGAATGGAACCACCCCAACCTCAGGTACAGATATCGTCCCCTCCTTGGCGCGGTGCAAGAAAAAGAGAATCGTGCACCCAACAATTTTCCCGGAC
>JBAVVP010000008.1:0-6436 GCA_049697355.1 Terriglobales bacterium | reverse complement strand
TGTACTGAGTTTTCCCCTTCCGTGGATCGCGAAATCGCTGGTATTGTCCGTCGCTTGTAAGGAGAACCAAGGTCGCTTCGAGGCCATCATAATCTCGCCGCCGATCCCGTTCGCTGGCACGGATGTTTTCGCTCAGGGCCCGCACCGGAGCCGTGTCACGGAACAGGTTGTTGCCCGGATCGGAAGGGTCGTTGGTGAGTTGAGCGAGTTGGTGGAAATTCCCGACAATCCCGTCGATCGCGGACTTGCGGTCGAATGCCGGCCGCCGCCACTTCGCGGAAAAGTCACGCCACTTTGACAGCTCCCAGCCGGCGGAAATCAGGGTCTCAGTCGGGCTGTTCCTGGTTTTACGCCGAAGACTCCGACGCGTGCCCTCGGGTAAATCCTCCAGCTTCCGCTCAAACCATGTCCGAAAGGCCTCCCGGTAAATTCGGAGGCTCTGCGCCTCGGTCGTGAGCTCGAACTGTGGATCGATGCAAGCCTCCACCGGACGTTCTCTGAGTAGGTCAGCACAGAAAGAATGAATGGTACTGAGACGTGCCTCCTCGAGGTGCGCCAATGCCTGCTCGAGGTTGTTGCGGGTTGCGGGGTTTTGCTTTGCGTGGCGCGCTTTCTCGAGTTCGGAGCGAAGACGAAGTTTGAGCTCGCCAGCGGCCTTCTCGGTGAAGGTTACGCCGGCGATGCGGTCGATCGTCGTCTTTCCGGCCGCGACCACCGCGATCATCCGCTGCACCAGTTCGCTCGTCTTGCCCGTGCCTGCCGCGGCCTCGACGACCAGGGTCTTGTCGAGGGCGTTGCGGATGGCATCGCGAGCGTCTTGGTCGATGAGTTTCATCAAGCCAGGTCCCTCATTGCTTTCAGCTGCACCAGTTGCGGGATCTCCCTCTTCCTGGAGGAGCGAATCTCCTCGTAGGGACCGCAAACTTCCTGGAAGTCGCAGTAGACACAGGCATCCTCGCGCGGTGCGGCAACCAGAAAAGGAGCTGCGATCCCATCGTCGATCGCGCGCAGCACGAGCTCTGCACTTTGCCGGGCGATGGGATCGAGTGGGATGCAGCGCTCGCTGAAGCCGCCGTCGGCAGTGCAATAGAAGAACCGTCCCACGGAAACGGTGCGCTTCAGGGCCGCCTCCACTGCCAACCCGTAAACCGCTGGTTGCAGGTATTCCCCCTGGCCGACCACCAGACCTTTTTTCGTTCGGTCTTTCCCGGTTTTGTGGTCGGTGACACGCAGTGTTTTGCCGTCGTCGCTTCGTTCGATCAGGTCGACAAAGCCGTGAACCAAGGTTCCCCCGGGCAGCGTCACCGGATCGGAAAGGCTCGCGGGATCGCGTCCCGCGGCCGTCCCGAACCCGAAGCCAAATTCGAAATGGATCGGGACCCAGCCGTCCTCGTCCGCCACCTTTTGCATCCAGACGCGCAGGTCGGAGCGCATGGCTTCGACGGCGTCCATCCATACCCGGTCAATCGCGGGCGCGAGTTCTTCATAGGCTTCATCTGCGACCCGCTTCACCGTCCGGTCGAGCATCTTGAGAGCCTGCGGGAGCTGCGCTTCCTTCACCGGCAGCAAGCCCTTCTCTTTCAGCTCACGCTGCAGCTCCGCCTGGATGCGGTGGAAGAGTCCTCCCTTGGTAAGCGGGTCCATTTCTTCTAGGGGCGCCGGCTCTTCCCGCGGCTCAAGCCGGTAAATGGCGGAGAGCAGGAACCGGTAGGGACAGGCCGCGAAATTCTGCAGCGCTGATACCGAGTAGGGACGAGCCGCAAGACGTTGTGACTCGAGGATCGTGAAGATCGAAGGGCGTTTCGTGAAGAGGCCGTCATGCTCGGACCACTTCTCTTGCCATCGCGCCCAGCGGCCGCGAAGGGACCTGGCCAAGTGCAAATTAAGCTTCATGACATAGGCCAGTCGTCCCGCCCGCGGGTGGTTCGTATTCAGGAGCGGCCATACCGTGGCCAGATCGTATTCCGCATCGTCGATTGCCTCGGACGCGTCGCGTGGTGCTGGCCACGCCAGCCGGCTGGCACCGGCAAGTTCTGCCTCTCGGGCGAGTACCTCGTAGTCCGGAACATGTCCGGTGATCGAACGGGCCACATCCAGCGCATAAAATGAGGGCACCCGGGCCCGGGCCTCCGCCACCTCAAGACGAGGATAAGAAAGATACAAACGCCGTTTCGCGGCACCGACCGCGATTTGCAAAAGGAAGCGCTCCTGCTGGCTGCGGTCCGACAGCACGGACAGATCTGAAGAGAGCTGCCGCCGCAGTTTGTCTAGAAGCAGCGGATCCTCCCGCAGTTTCTGCGGAAACATGCGCTCGGCAAGTCCAGGAATGAAAACGATGTCGAACGCGCGCCCGCGCGTCTGTTCTGGGGTTGCCACCAGCACGTGGCCGTAGCGGGTTTCCGGTGGCTGCTGTTGCAGGTTGGCCAGCCAGTGTTGCAGCACGTTCTGCACTTCAGCGAGCGGGACGGAAGCGACCGGACCCATGGGCTTCAGATCAGCGAGAACCGCAAGCACACGTTCCGGCTGGCGCAAGACCTTGGTAACGGACTGCTCCAGCGCCACGATCCATTCTCCCCAGGTTGCCGATTCCGGCAACGCCGCCAGTTCTTCGATCACCGGGAGAGCGAAGGCACGGAGGTGCTGCAGGTTGCGAAGCTTGCGCAGGACCCCCGCCACGCGCGGCGAGTCTGGTTCCTCTTTCGTGTGTTCCTCCAGTTCGTGTTTGAATTGGCTCTGCAGCCCGTCGAGCCGCCGGGCCCAACGTTCCTTGCCACCAATCACGGCGGCGTCCACCAAAAGCTGCTCCCATTTCCAGGGCGCGCGAAGAGCACCCGCCAACTGGGACCTGTCAGCGTCTTTATGCTCGTCGTCCTCATCCTGTGACGTGGCCAGTATCGGAGGTGCGAAACCAGACGCAGCCGAGCCCAGCGCGTCATCTTCGGGCGGCACAAACTCGAAATTGCTCTCGAGAGGGGCACCATCTTCCGCAAGGGTTGGAACTTGTGCGAAGGACAGGTACTCGGCGAAGCGATGGGCGGAGAGCCCCTCAGCGGCGCATGCCAGCAACGCCAGCAGAGCGCGACCCGAAGGATCTGGCCGGCGGTTTCCACGCGCAAAGTAAGCAGGGATTCCCGCCCGCCTCAATGCGGCCTCCATCAGACTCGCATAACGCTCCGGCGCCCTCAGAAGGACGGCCATGCGATCGAAGGGAATGCCTTTCTCGGCCTCGGCGAGGATGCGACGCGTAATCTCGACGGATTCTCGCTCTTCTCCCGGGGCGGAAAAGAAGACGACTTCATCGTCAGGGTTCCCCTGCGGCGGAGTTGCCTCCGAGAAAAGATAAAAGCCCAGTCGAGCGAGACTCGAATCCCCGGGTACGGCAGGATCAGCGTTTTCCTGAACGCCTGGAACCATCTTTAAATTGTCCAGCGTGCGAAGGTCTCCAGCGGGACAGGTGAACAGCACCTCTCTTGCAGCGGACGCTAACTCAACGAGAAATGCTCGTTCGATCGCCGAATGAATGGGTGCATCCAGGAGCAGCAGTGGATGCCGGGCGAGGTCCGCACCGGCGTGGACTTCCTCCAGGGCAGCCTGGAAGAGGATAGTGCGGTCGGCGACCGAGACTTCCTTCATCTGATCCTGGTAACGTTCGAGGAGAGCGGCATGATCGGGACCGGCCTCCTCCAACGCCTCGAGCTTTTCGGCGGCAACACCCGCAGCACGCAACTCGCCTATGGTGGCAGCCGCCGCGCGGGCGAAACCCGGAAACTTAGTAACTGGCGCGAAATAGGTCAGTTCGTTTCGCACCGCCGCTTCGTAAGCGGCTCGCACGGCCAGTGCTTCCGCACCGACTGCAGAGCTGGGGGTGACTCCCGCTGTGGCCAACTTCCCGATGGCCAGCCGGGCCGCGAGCTGAGTGAGGCTGAAGCGATGCAGCCCGAATGTAGCCTGGACTGACTGCGCAAGCTCGCGGACGAAATCGTCCACTGCGTCTCGCGAAGCGCCGATGATCAGGAGCTCTGTCGCCGGGGGGAAGGAACAGACGAACTCAGTTGCAGCTGCAATCCGTTCGGCTGCCGAGTGGGACTTCAGGACACGAAGCATGCCAGATGGGAAAGTACGCCATAAGCGTTGAATCAGTCAAACTGTATGCTCGTATTAGAATTCCCAAATCTCGCGGCGTGGTCTCATTTGGTGCTCTTGGAGTTGAGCTGTGCCTGTTCCCGAGGGACACGGATGGTCTAAATGCGATCATCAAAAGAATCTTGGGGAGTTGGTGTGACCTGTAACGGGACCCGTAGGCCTCTTGGGCTAGGCGCAGGTGCCGCGTAGGAAATAAACGAGATTTACCCACAGCAACTTATCTACACTGCAGTTGTAGGTGTCTGGTCTTGGGTCATTGGCTATTGGGTCTAAAGCGGGCTAACAAGGGTTATCCAGACGCCCTGGAGGAGCAATGGAGTGGAAAAAGCACTGCTACCGTGTCGGCACCCATTCCGCCGCGTGGGACAGCTTACCTGCTGCCGCCACCGAGGACTTCGACAAATTTGTCGCTGAAGCGCGCAAGCGTATCGAACCGTGGCTGTCCGCGGTGTTTCAGGCGGAGCACCTGAACCTTATGCTCGGTAGCGGCTTCACTACCGCAATCGCATCCTTGGCAGACGCTGCTGCAACCGGTATGGCCAAAGTGAAGTTCGGTACGGCATTCGATGTCGCTATCGACGCCCATGCGGGCAATAGTGCTAAGACTATGGGTAGGGGAATCGCAAACATCGAGGACCAGTTCCGCAGCGCGTTTGCAGTTTTGGAGGGATTTACCGTTGTGAATGCGACCGATGCCGCCAAACTCAAAACAGCTATGGACGCACAGCTAAAGAAGTTTTTGGAGTCCCTTTTGGCAACCGAGAGCGGCATCGCAAAAGGCAAAGATGAAGAACACCGCAAAAAGGCGGAGAGCGCACTGCAATCATTCCTATTGAGTTTCGCGAGCCGCGCGGCGTCGCGCGAGAGGTTGCATGTGTTCACTAGCAACTATGACCGCCTCGTCGAGCATGGGTGTGACTTGGCAGGCCTTCGCACCATCGACCGGTTCGTCGGCGCGTTAAGCCCGGTGTTCCGTTCGTCGCGTGTCGAGGTGGACCTGCACTACAACCCCCCAGGCATCCGTGGCGAGCCACGTTTCCTAGAGGGCGTGGTGCGTCTTACTAAACTTCACGGGTCACTTGATTGGCACTTCAACAAGGAGCGGCGGCAGATAACTCGCAAAGGCATTCCGTTCGGCGCTGCCAGCAACCACACGGATGTGCCCAAACAGCCCATCGATACCGTGATGATCTACCCTAACCCGGCTAAAGACGTGGAGACGACGCAGTATCCTTACGCGGAACTGTTTCGCGACTTCGCTGCTTCCGTTTGCCGACCAAACGCAGTCGTAGTCACCTACGGGTATGGATTCGGAGATGATCACATTAACCGCGTGTTGTTGGACATGTTGACGATTCCATCGACACACCTTGTAATCGTCGCCTACCAGGCAGATATTCGCGTGTCTGGATTTTGCGAAAAGGCGCGCGACGCGCAGGTATCGCTGCTGATCGGGCCACATTTCGCCGACCTCGCGACTCTGGTTGAGAACTACCTGCCCAAGCCCGCGCTCGATTACATTACGGGGCGCATGACAGAGTTGATGAAACACCGGCCCATGAGTTATCCGCCCAGCGAACCTCCAGTGACAGCCGCAGCGCCCTCTGGGGGTGACGACCTATTATGAGGTGATCATGACGACTCCCATCGAAAGACTTTCGAATCTCGTGGTCGGCGCGGTGGAGTCCGTATCTCCGGACGAGGTTCGTGTACTGCTAGAGATAGACGCCCCCCAGGCTACAGCGTTGAACACTGGCACGCCCGCCGCCTTTCCGCGACTCAACAGTTACGTGCTCATTCCCAATGAAGCCGGGGCGACCGTCGCGTATATCGCGTGGATCGGCATCGAGCGGTCCCCGTACCCGAAGCGATCGGGCCTCAAGGACTTCGGCCTAATAGACCTCCCATTCCCGCTCCGCAAGATGTCTGTCTCCCCAGTTGGGACGCTAACTTCCCGCCGAGATCGCGCTTCAGGTGCCACGAAGTACGAACTGTCACGCGGCGTCATTGCTTTTCCATCGGTGGGCGATCAGGTATTGATGCCGACGCCTGAGCAGGTAGAAGCGATCGTTGGAGCGAAAGACACCGACAAGCGGGTGCGCATCGGCTCGTCTCCCATGGCGTCCAACGCCGCGATCATGGTGGACCCGGACAAGTTGTTCGGGCGGCACCTCGCCGTTCTGGGCAATACCGGAAGCGGGAAATCCTGCACCGTGGCCGGACTGATTCGATGGTCGCTGGAAGCGGCAGAAAAGGCCATAGAAAGTGCAAGTAAGAATGGTGTGCCGAATGC
>JBAVVP010000007.1:0-12471 GCA_049697355.1 Terriglobales bacterium | reverse complement strand
AGCTCAGGATGCGCTCGCCATCGTTGACGTGGCCGAGAACTTCCTTGAGGCTCCACTTGTCGGGCGCGTAGCGGATCTCGCCGTCGGCTTCGGTGCGTCCTGAGAGCAGCAAAAGCATCTGGCGGCGCTGCTCGTCGAGCGCGGCTAGAACGTTGTTGCCCGGGACCAGGGAAATGTAACCGTCATAGAAGGGGGCGTATTCTCCGGGTTGGGGGCGGAGAGAAGCAGTCGCGGTTGAATGCATGGCGTCCTCCGTAGCATTGGCAAACGGTTGGATGGTGCCCACAGCTCCCATACTATCGGATAGAGGTATCGCGATAGAAGAATTACCGCAGGCCGGGCAGGGCTTACACGGCCGACGGGAGGTTCCGGGAGTGGTACCGCGGACGAACCACGATGGAAACTATGAAAATCCGTTGGAAAAGCTGGATTTCCACAACGCAGGGCGTTTACTCGGGAGTACAATTCGCTTTGGCAGCTGAAATGCGGCGATAGTCCAACTATCCCTTAATAAAAGAAAGGATTTCGACGACAATGTGGAAGCCCACGAATCAACCTGCGACACCTGGCCGGCCAGCAGAGCCAGAGCGTCCGAGTACGTCCACTGCGACGCCGGCACCGGGCATGATGACGAGCGAGCCCCCGGCTGTACCGCGCCCCGTCACGACCACCACTTCGGACCAAGCCACGATTGGCAAGTCGCTGGTGATTAAAGGTGAAGTGAGCGGTTCCGAGTCTTTATATATTGACGGCCGCGTGGAAGGATCGATCAACCTTTCGGGCAATCGCGTCACCATTGGCCGCAATGGAGTGGTCGCGGCGAACATCAGCGCGCGGGAAATCGTGGTGCTCGGCAAGGTGCGGGGCAACCTGACCGCGAGCGACCGGGTGGATATCCGCAGCGACGGATCGCTGACGGGCGACGTGGTCGCCGCGCGTATTTCGATTGAAGACGGCGCCTTCTTCAAGGGCGGTATCGACATCCGCAAGGCGGGAGCGAAGCCGGACTCGAAAATGGAAGAAGTGAAGAGCGTTTCGACGTCGCCGGAACCGGCGATTGCGGCCAGAGCGTAAAGACGCTGTTCGTCGTTATTCGCGAAAACCGCTGGCGGCTATTCGCTCAGCACGCAAGTCTAGAAATACAGAACGGGCCTTCGCGGCCCGTTTTCCTTTTCCGGGTACGATCGCGAACAGCGAACCACGAATAGCGAACAGCGCTTTTACGGTTCTTTGCCGCTGGCCATCGTCTCGGCCGCGCCGCCTTCGGCAACTCGTGGAAACGATGACGGTTTTTTCCTGCGAAGATCCGCCGGCAATTCCGAACGCAACAACCAGAGCCCCGCGGCGACGGCTGCCGCCCAGGTTAAGGAGCCGAGCGCGAGGGCGAAAAGGTCGGCGCGGCGGCTGCCATCGAGCGGTATGCTGCGCATGACTTGGTAACTCAATCCTCCGGAAACGGCGCCCACCAGCGCCGACTTGCCTAATTCTTTCCAGTTCAATCCGGCAAGCGACACCATGCCGCGAATGTGCAGGAGCGCGGCGATGACCACCGCATTTGCCGCGATGCCGACGTCGGAGGCAATGGCCAGTCCCGTGACCGAGAGCGTCCGGAAAAACAGCGAGTAAATGGGCAGGGAGGCGAGCGTAATTATGCTGGTCGCCACCATCGGGGTCAGGGTGTTGCCCGAAGCGTAAAATGCGCGGGCGTACAACGCCTGGCAGGACCACAAAGCGAGCGAGAGCGAGAACCAGAAAAAGTAAAGGGCCGTGGATTCGGAGTCCGCAAAGGTGAAATGGCCGCGGCGATAGACCAGATCGATGAGCGGAACGGCAATGGCCATCATCCAGCCGGTCACCAGCAGAGAAGCGGCCGTGATGCGATAGACCGAACCATTCACGGTGGCGGCGAATTCGTCGAACTTCTTTTCTCCAAAGAGGCGCGAGAAAAAGGGAAGCGACGCCTGGCCCACCGCCTGTCCAAGAATGGCGATGGGAACGGCGAACAGCCGCTTGGCGTAGTTCAACCGCGCGATGTCGCCGATGCCGCTCGAGGCAAAGTAGCGGAGGATCCAGTCGTCGGCGGTGACCAGCGAAACTCCCAGCATCAGCGGGATGGAGAGCCGCACCCACTCCCGGAAAGCAGGGTTTTTTACGTCAAACGACGGGCGATATCCGGTGCCAATCTTGGCCGCTCCGAGCGCGTTGATCAGGAAGGGTCCAGCAAAGCTGCCGGCCAGCGCGCCGAAGGCCAGGGATGCAATTCCCATCCTGTGTCCGGCGACAACTCCGCCGGCGATGATGAACACGTTGTAAATCAGCGGGCCAAACGCGGGGAAAAGAAACAAACGGTGCGAGAGCAGCACCGCCGAAACGACTCCCCCAACATAAAAGAAAATCTGTGCCGGCAGCAGGATGCGCGTGAGATGAACGCAGAGCCGCATCTGGTACGGTGTGAAACCGTGAAACATCCAGCCTGCGAATTGTGGCGTGAAGATCTCGGCCAGGATGGTGCCGGCGACCAGCACGGTGGTCATCACCGTGATGATGATGGAGAAAGTCTTCTGCGCGTCCTGCTCGCGCTTCTCCGCCAGAAAACGGGTATAGATGGAGATGAATGTGATGGAGGCGGTGCCGCCGGCGACGATGTAGTTGAGCCAGTCGGGCAGGGTGAAGGCGGCGACGTAAGCATCCGTTTGCAGTCCGGCGCCGAAGGCGTAGGCGATGTAGGCCTCGCGGATGTATCCGATCACGCGCGAGAGCGTGATGGTCGTCATCAGCAACAGCGTCGCCGAAAACGCGGTGTGCTGATGCGACGGACGGAAGAAGCGCAGCAGACGCATCGTTGGCAGATTAACGCATCTGGCGAGGCCGTGGAGAGTTATTGGAGGGATGGAATCGGAAATGGCAATTGGTTGTGTGGGGACGGGCGACCTCGCCCGTCCGGGCCGAGAAGGGACTCGGCAACTATGGTCGCAGCGGCTCTGGATTCGGAATCGAGCGCGGGCCTCACGCGGGCGGGTCGCCCGCGTCCACACGATCCCTTTATAATCCGCCTGTGACTGAACCTACTTTGACTCAGCAACAACTCCGCACGCCGGTGCTGCGCCGGTCGTTTCGCAAGCGGTATCCCGTAGCCGTCCGTGGCGAGGGCGTCTACGTTTGGGATACCGACGGCAAGCGCTACCTGGATTTCTCGGGATCGGCCGCGGTGAATTTTATTGGGCACGGCGTGCGCGAAATTGCCGATGCCATGGCGGAGCAGACTCGGCAGTTGGAGTTTGTCCATACCAGCCAGTTCACGACTCCGGTGGCCGAAGAATTTGCGCAGGAACTGCTCGATTTTGCCGGCGATCATTTTCGCGGCGGAGCCGTCTACTTCACCTGCGGCGGGTCGGAGTCGGTCGAGACGGCACTGAAACTGGCGCGCCAGTACCAGGTGGAGATCGGCCAGAGCAATCGGCATCAGATTCTGAGCCGCCAGCAGAGCTATCACGGTGCGACGCTCGGAGCGCTGGCGGTTTCCGGCAACCGGAAACGGCGCGAGATCTACCTGCCGATGGTGCGCGAGTTCGAGCACACCGGCGTTCCTTATTGCTATCGCTGCGCCTTCGACTGCACCGACAGTTGCTACAACTGCGGACGGCAGTATGCCGCCGTGCTGGAACATTCGATTGAGGCGGCCAAGGGTGCAGCAGCAGGCTTCATTTTCGAGCCGATGAGTGGCGCCACATTAGGAGCGGTCACGCCTCCTCCAGGATATTTGCAGGCGATTGCGGAGATTTGCCATCGCCACGGTGTGCTGCAGATTGCCGACGAAGTTATGACCGGCATGGGACGCACCGGGCGCAACTTTGCCATCGAGCACTGGCAGGTTGCGCCCGACATTCTGATTACCGCCAAGGGCCTTTCATCGGGTTACGCCCCGCTGGGCGCTGTGATTGCCAGCAAGAAAGTCACCGATGCGATCGCCGCGGGCTCAGGAGCTTTTCTGCACGGCTTCACCTACAACGCGCACCCGGTTTCGCTGGCTGCCGGACGCGCGGTGCTGCGGCGCGTGCGGACATTGAATCTGGTGCAAGCCGCCGATTCGGAAGTGGCCGGAACCGCGGGCGCGGCTCTGAAGATTGCTCTAGAGAGCCTGCGCGATCTCGATGCGGTTGGCGATGTCCGCGGCCTGGGCCTGTTGTGCGGCATTGAGTTCGTTGCTGACAAGAAGATAAAGGCTCCCTTCCCGCCGGAGAAGAATTTCGCCGGGCGGGTGGGGCAGGCATGTCTCCGGCGAGGACTGCTCGTCTATCCCATGCAGGGATGCGTAGACGGCTTCGCGGGCGATCACCTGCTAATCGCGCCTCCGGCGGTGATTTCGGCCGAGCAGATCGAATGGGCGGTAGAACAGATACGGGCTGCGGTCAAAGAATCCACCTAAACATTCTGGCAATCCGGGGTGAGGCGGAGGGTTGGACCACCCTTCTTTTGTGATGCCTCGTTGGCAATCTCGAAGGAGCCTCGATCTCGCGCATCGAAAACTGGGTCTCTACAATCCAATAAAGACGACTACATAGCGAGTAAACAGCCGGGGGATGTCATGGCCACACTGGAGATTGCTTTCCTGAACAGTCAACTCGAGGAGCGCAAGCGCCGCCTGGAAGAGGCGATTGCTCTTGCGCCGCAGAGGGCAGGGCTGGCCGGTCTTTTGCGGGAAGTGGATTCCGCGCTCGAGCGCATGGGCAAGGGCAGCTATGGCCTATGCGAAACCTGCCACGACCCGGTGGAAGAAGATCGGCTGCTTGCCGATCCGCTGGTGCGCTATTGCCTGGACCACCTGACTCCACCTCAGCGCGATGCGCTGCAGCGGGATCTCGACCTGGCCTCCGAACTGCAGCGCAACCTGTTGCCGCAAATCGGGCTGCAAGCTGGCGGCTGGGAGACCAGCTATCATTACGAGCCGGTCGGGCCGGTGAGCGGCGACTACTGCGACCTGATTCCGTCCGATGGACAGTTGTTCTTCGTGCTGGGCGACGTCTCGGGCAAGGGCGTGGCCGCCTCCATGCTGATGACGCAACTCCATGCCTTGTTCCGCAGTCTGACTAAAACGGCGCTGCCCCTGGGGCAGATGGTCGCGCAAGCAAACCGCGTTTTGTGTGAAAGCGCGTTGGCTGGACAATACGCCACCGTGGTGTGCGGACTGGCGAAGCCGACCGGCGAGGTCGAGATCCATAATGCCGGACACTGGCCCGCGATCGTGAGAACTCGACTTCACAAAACATCCCCAGCGGCAAGCCCGTGGATTCAAGGCGCAGCACGCCGCCTTTTCCAACGGCGACGCGCCTGCAAATGGAGGCCAGCGACACCCTGTTTCTCTACACCGACGGCCTTTCGGAAGCCCGCAACGCGAACGACGAATACGGCGTGGACCGCGTCACGCACCTCGTGCGCCAGCAATCCGCTCGGCCTCCAGCGGAACTCGTTGCGGCTTGCCTCGAAGACCTCCGTTCCTTCGAAAAGGGCGGAGCGCGCTTCGACGACTTGACGCTGCTGGCGATTCGACGAAGCGGCTAATCGTTGATCCCGGCTCGGGGCCAGCGGGGGCGGTCGTTGGTGTCATCGCGGCGATTACACTCATAACGCAGACAATGAGCGCTGCCGGAGAACAAGAGCTGCATCACTTCGAGGTGATGCCCCCCGTCATCTCATTGTGAACAAGTCAGATATCTCTTGATCCACGTTTTACCCGCCGTGCATTGTCATCCCGCTCGGCCCCCGCGATAGTGCCTCCAGAACGGAGGCAGTTATGGCAACCTCATTTGCCGATTTTGCCGAGCAGGCCAATCCCAAGACCCTGGCCGAAGCCCGACGCGCCAACTTCCGGCAGGCAACGCGCGTCCACGGAAGTTTCCTGGCATCGGCCGAGAAACGCGCCCTAGTCTGGATGGCCGAGCGCATGCCGGCTTGGGTCAATTCCGACCACCTGACCATCCTCGGTTTCGCCGCCCAGATCGCCACCGGCGTCTGCTACGCCCTCGCCGTTCATGACCGACGCATGCTGCTGGCCGCCGTTGCTTGCTTGGCGGCGAACTGGTTTGGCGACAGCCTTGACGGAACTTTGGCTCGCGTGCGGCAGCGGCAGAGGCCGCGCTATGGCTTTTACGTGGACCACATCATCGACTCCATCGGCGCAACCGCCATGATGGGCGGCCTGGCGCTTTCCGGATACATGCACCCGGTGCTTGCGATTGGGTTGCTGATTGCGTTTCTGCTGCTTTCCATCCAGTCGTATCTCGCAACCTATACGCTTGGCGAGTTTCATCTTTCTTTGTGGCACTTCGGTCCGACCGAACTGCGCGTCCTGCTGGTGGCGGGCAACCTGGCAGCGCTCCGTTGGGCGTGGGTGATGCACGGACGCTACCGGCTGTTTGATGTTGGCGGCACGCTCGGATTGGCCGTGATGCTGCTGATGCTGGTAGTTGTCAGCCTGAAGAATACGGTTCGACTTTATCGGGAAGAGAGAATTTCATGAACAGTTCGTGTGGGGACGGGCGACCTCGCCCGTCCAGGCCGAGCGAAGCTCGGCAGTGCTTCTTCCGCTGGATAAAGTTCAACGCCGTCGGCGGCATCGGCATCGGCGTGCAGTTAGCGGCGCTGGCAGTTCTTCGCTCGTGGCTGAAACTCGATTATCTGCTGGATACAGGCCTGGCGGTCGAGATCGCGGTGATTCACAACTTCTTGTGGCACGAACGCTTCACCTGGGCGGACCGGCCAGCGGCGCGTCCTTTTCGGTCGCTGGTCCGATTGGCCAAGTTCAACGCCAGCAACGGAGCGGTTTCCATCGTCGGAAACCTCTTGCTGATGCGGTTGCTCGTGGGCGAATTGAAGGTCAACTATGCCGTGTCGAATCTGGTTGCAATCGTGGTTTGTTCGCTGCTGAATTTCTTGCTTGGCGATCGGTTCGTTTTCGAAGCGGAGGCGCGGCCGGCTACGACCTCCTCGTAGCAACTGCCGAGCGCTGCTCGGCTTGGACGGGCGAGACGCCCGTCCCCGCACAACCTCTGGCGGCTGTCCCTACGCGTGACTTTGGAGTGTTCCTTTGGGGGTTACGCCGCGACCGAACCCGCGATATAATGCTCGTAGTTGCCATGCGCTCGAACCGCTACATTTCGCCTCTGGGAACGTGCTGGATCGAGGGACGCGCTTGTCCCCGGCGGTACCTTTCCGTTCTGCCTTCGCACGTACGCGCCAATCTCTTCGGCAGCGACTAATTCCCTTCTCGTTTCTTGCTCGCTAATCGCTCTTAGCCTCTAGCTATCGGCCTTTAGCTCCCAGCCAAAGCAGCATATCTCCGTGAACGCTGCTCGCACCCCGGCTAAAAATCACTGAGAACTGAGAACTGAGAACCGAGAACTGATTCTGGAGGACCCCATGACCACCAAGACAACACTCATGACTGCCGGCCCCAAGCTCAAGACTGCGATTCCTGGCCCCAATGCCAAGCGCATTCTCGCGGGCGATGAGCAATACATTTCGCCTTCCTATACGCGCTCCTATCCGATGGTTGCCAAACGCGGCCGCGGCATCGTGGTCGAAGACGTCGACGGCAACGAATTCTTCGATTTTTCCGCCGGCATTGCCGTGGTCTCAACTGGTCATTGCCACCCGGACGTGGTCGCCGCCATTCGGAAACAGGCGGGCGAACTGATCCACATGTCGGGCACCGACTTCTACTACGAGGGTATGGTGACACTGGCCGAGCGGCTCTCGAAGATCGCGCCTATGCCGGAACCGCACAAGATTTATTACGGCAACTCCGGTGCCGAAGCCATCGAGTGCGCTTTGAAACTGGCGCGTTATCACACCAAGCGCCAGCACATCATCGCCTTCCTCGGCGCTTTCCACGGACGCACCATGGGCGCGCTCTCGTTGACGGCGTCGAAGCCGCAGCAGAAGCGGCGCTTCTCGCCGATGGTGCCCGGGGTCACGCACGTGCGCTATCCCGATGTGTATCGGGGCTGCGTGGGCGGTCCGCAGGATGCCGATAAATTCGCGCTCGGCTGTGCCCGCTACATCGAAGACAAACTGTTCAAGACCGTCCTCGCGCCCGAAGAAGTTGCGGCCATTTTTGTCGAGCCCATCCAGGGCGAAGGCGGATACGTTGTCGCTCCGACGATTTTCATGCAGGAACTGCGCCGCATCTGCGACAAGCACGGCATCCTGCTGGTAGTAGACGAAGTGCAGAGCGGCATCGGCCGCACTGGTAAATGGTTTGCCGTCGAACACACGGGTGTGCAACCCGACATGGTTTGCATGGCCAAGGGCATTGCCTCCGGGATGCCGCTCGGCGTGACCATGACCAAGGCCGAGATCATGGACTGGGTTCCCGGTTCGCACGCGTCGACTTTCGGCGGGAATCCGGTGTGCATCGCCGCAGCCCTGGCTACGCTTGACGTGATCGAGCGTGAAGGGCTGGTGCGGAATTCGCGGGAGGTCGGCGACCACATGCTGAAGCGCATGTCAGGCTGGCCCAAGAAGCATAAGATTGTCGGCGACGTCCGCGGGCGCGGCCTGATGATCGGCGTTGACATCGTCAAAGACCAGGCGACTCGCGAATACGGCAACGCTGAGCGCGATCGCGTCGTGGGAGCGGCGTTCGAGCGCGGCATTCTGTTTCTCGGCTGCGGCCCAAGCACGGTTCGCATCGCGCCGCCGCTCATTGTTACCAGGGACGAAGCCGACGTTGCCATCGACGCGCTAGAAGAGTCGATCGCAGCGGTCGAAAAAAGCCTGTAACCGAAATTCTGGAAATCAAAGAAATGCGGGCGCTGAAATCCTGATTAGATAACCGAGTCGGCGGGTGCCCCATCCTAACGTCGCGTTTTTTGCGACGTTAGGGTGGGATTTGAGCGCCCTCAACCACATGAGATTGCAAAGAAGAATGCAGCCCCGGAGGGGCGGCCTAACTTAGCCCAGCGCTTCAGCGCTGGGTAGACTGCGAGAATTGACTCAAGTCCCGGAGGGACGACCGAGTTCTCACGCACACTCGCAAGCCCTGGGAGCAAGTGGAGAATGAGCGAGCCCCAAAGCGCTGGAGGTAGGTAAATGCAAAACGGAAAAGTCGAATCAATCTACATCGCCGCCGCCGCGCAAGGCCCTATGCAGGCTGTAGCCGAAGCAGTGGCGATTCCGGGCGTGGGGCTCGCGGGAGACCGCTATGCGCTGAAGCTGGGCACGTTCTACAAACCCGAACCGGACTACGAACTCACGCTGATCGAGGCGGAGGCGATTGAGGCAATACGGCGCGAATACGATGTCGAACTTGACGCCGGCGACGCGCGGCGCAATCTCGTGACCCGCGGCGTCGCCCTCAACCATCTTGTGGACAAAGAATTTGCGATTGGCGATGTCCGCATTCGCGGAATTCGTCTCTGCGAACCTTGCGATCACCTGGAGCGCCTGACTGGCAAACCGCTGATCAAAGCGCTGCGTCACCGCGGAGGATTGCGGGCGCAGATCCTGTCGCCAGGGACGATCCATCCGGGCGATGAAGTAAGGGGATACGAACCATCGACCATAACTTATTGATAAATAAATACTTTATACATAAGTCCTTATTTCTCAAAGACCTGGCCAAAGCCAACCCCTAAGTCTTTGACTTTAAAAGGCCGCAGATAGGGGGTCACCTCAATCCCATGGAAGGAGACGCCAATGCCGCGATTCACCTCTCGCACCCTTTTCGCACTCGGCTTCACGCTCGTAATCTGGGCCTCGGCCTTCGCCGGCATTCGCGCCGGACTGCGTGCTTACTCGCCCGCGAATCTCGCCGTCGTGCGTTTCCTCGTCGCGTCTTCGGTGCTCGCCATCTACGCCGGGATCGCGCACTTTCGCCGTCCGGAATGGCGCGACCTTCCTGGACTGGCCCTGACGGGACTGATCGGGATCACCTTTTACAACCTGGCCCTGAATTACGGAGAGACGCGTGTAACCGCGGGCGCAGCCAGCTTGCTGATAGCCTCGGTCCCGATCTGGACCGCGCTGGCCGCCCGATTCTGGCTGCACGAGAAACTGACTGCCATCGGATGGTGTGGAGTGTTCGTCAGCTTCACGGGAGTCGCGCTGATCGCGAGCGGAGAAGGCGAAGGCATCCGCCTCTCCCCGCAAGCGCTGATCATTCTTGCCGCCGCGGTGACGTCCGCGCTCTACATGATTCTGCAGAAGCACTATCTGGGCCGGTACAGCGCGCTGGAATTTACGGCGTACTCGATCTGGTTCGGAACCGCGCTGATGCTGCCCTTCGCCAGCGGTCTGGTGCACGCGCTGCGCGCTGCTCCTGCTGCGGCGACGCTGGCAGTGATTTATCTGGGCATCTTTCCCGGAGCTCTCGCCTACGTCGCGTGGGCCTACGTGCTTTCGCACGGCGCCGCCGGCCGCACCTCAACGCTGCTCTACCTGATTCCGATCGTCGCCATTGGCATTGCCTGGGTCTGGCTGGGCGAGGTGCCGAGGTTGATCTCTCTTGTCGGGGGAGCGGTCGCGCTCAGCGGCGTGGTCCTGGTGAATACGGTTGGTAAGAGGGAAGTCGAAAAACGTACCGAACGCGCGGTGATGAGGGTCACATCATGCGCGACGCGATCCAAGCTAGGGTGAAGAGGGAGTTCTCCCATGTTGGCCGGACGCCTGACCGAAGCCACCCTGCGCGCACTGGACTGGCTGGCGGCCCACACCCTTCCACCGGAGAACATGCCTGCGCACCAGCGCACCGGCCGCCGCGGTGAGGAAGACGCTTACTTTTACCTTCGACGCCGGGGCTACACCATCATCGCCCGCAACTACCGCTCGCCGCATCATCGCGGCGAACTCGATCTGGTCGGCTGGGAGCGGGACGTGCTGTGTTTTATCGAGGTGAAGACGCGGACCACGCACGACGTCAAGCCCGCGGAAGCGGCTGTGGATCGAGACAAGCAACGGGAGTTGTCGCTAGTTGCCCGCGACTTCCTGCGCCAGATGCCCCCTTCGTGCCAGCGGGGCTCCCAGTCCGCGCGCCTTTCGCGGGATGGGGTGGAGTGGCGGTTCGATGTGCTCGCCGTATACTATGAACGCAGCCGGCCCTCGTTCGAGTTGTTTCAAAATGCGTTTCCCGTATCGTACAATCATAAATTCGGCAATCATCAATCCGGCAATCGTGGGCGTGCGGATTACTACTGAAAGGATTTAGTACGTGCCTGAATTAAGAAAAGACCCCATCGTGGGCCGGTGGGTGATCATTTCCACGGATCGCGCCCGGCGCCCTACCGACTTTGTGCGCGAACCGGTGAAGATCAAGGGCGGATTCTGCCCCTTCTGCTATGGCAATGAAAGCAAGACGCCGCCGGAGATCCTCGCCTATCGCCCAAGCACCAATGGCGGTACGGCTCAGAAAGACAGTCCGGGTTGGACGATCCGGGTGGTTCCGAACAAGTTCCCTGCACTTGGTATTGAAGGCAATTTGAACAAGCAGGCCGAGGGCATGTTTGACAAGATGAATGGCATCGGCGCCCACGAGGTCGTGATCGAAACGCCGGACCACAACGCCAGCCTGGCCACGCTTCCCGCCAAGAGGATCGAAGACGTGCTCTGGGCGTTTCGCGATCGCATCCTCGATCTGAAGAAGGACCGGCGCTTCAAGTACATCCTGCTCTTCAAGAACCACGGAGAAGCCGCCGGCGCCTCGCTGGAGCACGCGCACTCGCAGTTGATCGCCTTGCCGATTCTGCCCATTTACGTGGTGGAGGAACTGCAGGGAGCCAAGCAGTATTACATCTACAAAGAGCGCTGCGTCTTCTGCGACGCCATCCGCCAGGACATCGACGATGGCACCCGGATTGTGGCTGAGAACGAAGATTTTGTGACTCTCGCTCCCTATGCTCCGCGGTTTCCCTTTGAAACCTGGATCCTCCCTAAGCGCCACGAATCTGCCTTCGAGAACTCGTCCTCGCAGTTGTTTGAAAATCTTGCCAGAGCGCTCAAGCTGCTGCTGATGAAAGCGGACCGCGTGCTCGACAACCCGCCGTACAACCTGGTTATCCACACATCGCCAGTGCAGGAGCCGACCAACGAGTACTACCACTGGCACATCGAATTCATGCCGAAACTGACCAAGACGGCGGGATTCGAATGGGGGACGGGTTTCTACATCAATCCCACGCCGCCCGAAGAGGCGGCAAAGTTTCTGCGCGAGGCGAGCGTGGAAGAGGCTGCGCCTAGCGCGGCGGGCGTGCGGTAGGGATCGCTTCAGGGCTGCTAAGAGTACACGGTTTCGAGGTAACCGACGAATCTTCGCGGCTGGAGCCGTTTGTTGGTAATGAGTGGAATCGCGAGTGGCTGTTGAAAAACTCGTTTCAGAGAATTTCCCCAGCCAAATTCGTTCGTAAGTTATTGAATCTTCGTTCGCCGCAGGCGCGAAAATTTGCTGAAATTACTGGTTTGGTTCCTTTTTCAACAGCC
>JBAVVP010000006.1:0-2017 GCA_049697355.1 Terriglobales bacterium | reverse complement strand
GGAAACGTTCTAACATTCGCGCAGAGCCTTCTGACGCACATGGGAATTCAGAGCGGCGAGTTCGGGTTGGGCTCCCATGAGATCCAGCACCTCGATCCAGCGGATCGTATCACGGTTCCCAAAGTGCTTATAAACCGCGCGCAGCAGTTCCAAATCCTCGGTCGTGTCCAGAGTCCAACGATACTGGCTGCGATCCACTTCCCCGGCGATCGAGATCACTTTGAACAATTCAGGGTTCTGGTAGAAGTAGGGCGTGACGTGTGCGCGTTGATAATCTTCTTTGGCAGCGCTCCAGGCGCGCGTCAGGGCGTCCGCGGTAAAGACTTCCACATCCAAGCCACGCGGGTAAGTCCGGACCAAGGAATTGCTCGCGTAGTCGGCTTTCTGGTCGAGACTGGAGCGAATGGTGGCATCAATCAGTTCTGGATCGATCAGGGGGCAATCCGCCGTGATCCGAACCACCGCATCGGCGGCAAATGTTTGCGCGGCGCGGTAGTACCGATCGAGGACGTCCGCTTCGTCACCGCGGAAACAGGCTACCTTCAGAGCTTCGCACTCCCGGGCGACCACATCGTCCGCGGGAAGGACCGACGTGGCTACGACGACCTCATCGAGCAGTGTCGCGCGCCGCGTGCGATTCACGACCCTCGCCAGAACCGTTTCGCCGCCCAGGTCCTTGAGCACCTTCCCCGGCAGACGCGTGCTGCCCATGCGTGCCTGGATAATGGCAACGACCCTCATGCGTGTTCCCGCCTGATTTGCCAAACGCTGGATTGCCGAATGCACATAAGGCCGCTACCCCCTCCTGGATCTCATGCCTTTCTGTAGTGCTCCACGACCTTGGTCACGGCGTGAATCACGTCCTGCACATCCTGCGGCGTCATGGAGTGGAACATGGGCAGGCTGATCAGCCGCTCATAAGCGTTTTCGGCCACTGGATAACGTTCTTTGGACTTGAACCGCTCGCGATAGTACGGATGTTGATGCACCGGGATGTAGTGAACATTCACGCCGATATTCTCGGCCCGGAGCGCGCGAAAAATCTCTGCTCGACCCACGGAAAGCGTTCCCAGGTTGAGCCGGATGGGATATAAGTGCCACGCTGGATAGACGCCGTCGCGCACCGCGGGAACCAAGATCGCGGACAAATCCCGGAAGGTCGACGCGTACTCCGCCGCGATTTCCCGGCGCCGTGCGAGGTTCGCATCCAGCTTTTCCAGTTGTGAGAGTCCCAGCGCGCAGGCAATATCGGTCAACCTGTAATTGAAACCGAGCAACACCATCTCGTAAAACCACTGTCCGGCTTCCTGTCGCTCGCGCGCTTCGCTGCTGATGCCGTGATTGCGAAAGCGGCGCAGCGTCTCGGCCAACCGCGCATCGTTGGTCGAAACCATGCCGCCTTCTCCGGTAGTGAGGTGCTTCACGGGATGAAAGCTGAACACGGTCATGTCGGCAATGCCGCCGACGCGCTTCCCCCGGTATTCCGCGCCTAGCGCATGGCAAGCGTCTTCGATCAGCAACGGGCGTTTGCCTTGCGGAGCTTGAGCCTTCGCCAACTGCCCCAGTTCATCGAGCGCAGCGGGATGTCCGGCATAATCGACGGCGATGATGGCCTTCGTGCGCGCGGAAACTTTATTGGCAACTTCACTCGGATCGAGGTTCAACGTGTCGGGCGAGACATCGGCAAACACCGGCGTTGCGCCCTGGTACAAGATGCAGTTCGCGGTCGCGCAGAACGTCATCGGCGTGGTGATGGCCTCGTCCCCAGGTCCCAGTCCGGCGGCAAAAGCCGCACCGTGCAACGCGGCAGTACCCGAACTGAAGCTGACCGCGTGCCGCGCGCCGACCCACGCGGCAAACCGCTCTTCGAATTCGGCGATTTTCGGTCCCGTGGTCAGCCAGTCCGATTTCAGAACCTCAACCACCGCTTGGATATCGGCGTCATCGAGGCTCTGCCGCCCGTACGGCAAGAACCTTTCGCGCACGGGCACACCACCGTGGATCGCGAGCGTTTCCA
>JBAVVP010000005.1:0-22074 GCA_049697355.1 Terriglobales bacterium | reverse complement strand
GACTCGCCGCCGGCAAGGGTGTAGTCATCGCCAAGGCCAAAGACGAGGCTTCGACCGTCGCCCATGAAATGCTCAGCGGCAAGATGCTGGGCGAGGCGGGATCGCGCGTGGTGCTGGAAGAATTTCTGGAAGGCGACGAACTCTCGTTTCTGGTCGTGAGCGACGGAGAGCGAGTGGCGCCCCTGGTCGCTGCGCAAGATCACAAACGTGTGGGCGACGGCGACACCGGCCCGAACACGGGTGGCATGGGCGCCTACACGACCCCGACCATCGTGGATGACAAGATGCGCGATTGGCTCCTCGCTCATATCGTGCGCCCCGTCATCGCGGGGATGAAGGACGAAGGAGCCGAGTACAAAGGCGTTCTCTATTGTGGCCTGATGATGACCGCGCGCGGTCCCATGGTGCTCGAATTCAACTGCCGGTTCGGCGATCCGGAGACGCAGCCGATTCTGATGCGCCTCGAAAGCGACCTGGTCGAAGCAATGGAGGCGTCGATCGACAGCCGCACCAGCGACGGTGATTTCAAATGGTCGAACGACGCCGCGGTGTGCGTGGCCATGGCTTCGGGCGGCTATCCGGGGACCTACCAGTCGGGCAAGAAAATCACTGGCCTAGAAGATGTGGCGAAACTGGAGGGCGTAAGAGTCTTCCATGCCGGCACATCGAAACGTGACGGAGCTATTTATACTGCTGGCGGACGCGTGCTCGGAGTGACGGCGCGTGCCGCGGCGCTGGAAACAGCCGTCCAGCGCGCCTATGAAGCGTGCGCGAAGATCAGCTTCGAGGGTGCGCATTATCGAAAGGATATTGCGGCACGGGCACTGAAGAAGAAGTAGCACCGAGCGAAGTCAAAAGTCAGAAGTCAAATTGAAGAAGTGACCACCGCTCACTTTTGCCTTTACTTCTTCAATTTGACTTTTTACTTTTGACTTCTATGAGCATGCCACTGGTGTCCATTGTGATGGGCAGTGACTCCGATCTGGAGATCATGCGCGAGGCCGGGAAAGCCCTCGATGAGTTCGGGATTCCCTATGAGATGGATATAACCTCCGCCCATCGTTCGCCCGATCGCACCGCCGACTACGCGAGAAAGGCTGCTAGCCGCGGCATTCGCGTAATCATCGCAGGCGCGGGCGGAGCGGCGCACCTCGCGGGCGTAATTGCCGCGCACACCACCCTGCCGGTAATCGGCGTCCCCATCCCCTCAACTTCCCTGCAAGGTATGGATTCCCTGCTGGCGACCGTGCAAATGCCTGCCGGCATTCCGGTAGCAACCGTTGCCATCGGCAAGCCCGGCGCGACTAATGCTGGAATCCTGGTAGCACAGATATTAGGGCTAGCGGATACTGCGATCGCGAAGAAACTGGCCGCGCACAAAGAGAAACTCGCGCGCGGCGTGGAAGAGAAATCAAAAAAGATGAAAGCACTGTCCGAAGACTGACCCGAAGTTTGTGTCGTGACGGGGCTTCGCCCCGTTGTGCGGGGCCCTTCGACTGCGCTCAGGACAGGCTCCGCCCCGCCACCACCCGTTCACAGCTTCAAGCTCTTCAGATACTCCCGGAACTCCCCGCCCAGATCGTCGCGTTTCAGCGCAAACTCCACGGTCGCTTTGAGGAAGCCGAGTTTGTCTCCCGTGTCGTGGCGGCGGCCTTCGTAGACGTAGGCGTACACCTTTTCGCGCTGCAGCAGCCCGCGCAGCCCATCTGTAAGCTGCAACTCGCCTCCCGCGCCCGGCTTGATGTCGGAAAGCGTCTCGAACACCGTCGGAGTCAGAATGTAGCGCCCAATCACCGCCAGATTCGATGGTGCGTCCGCCGGCTTCGGCTTCTCCACCAGATCGAGGACCTCGTAGAGTCTGCCCCCGGAGGCCGCAACCGGTTTCGCTTTGATTACGCCGTAAGAAGAAATCGCCGGCCCCTCAACTACCTGGGTCGCGATCACGGAACACTGCTTCTCGTCAAACACATTCATCAACTGCTTCAGCACAGGCACTTCCGCATCGATGACGTCGTCGGCAAGCAGGGTAGCAAACGGTTCGTCGCCGACCAGTTCGCGCGCGGTGAGCACAGCGTGTCCCAGGCCCAGCGCCTCCTTCTGACGCACGTAGGCCACGTGGATCATGTCCGAAATCTGGCGCACGATCTTAAGCAAGTCGAGCTTGCCTTTTTCTTCGAGCATCTTCTCCAGCGAGTAACTGACGTCGAAGTGATCTTCGATCGCGCTCTTGCCGCGTCCGGTAATGATGATGATCTGGTCGCATCCGGCCGCCAGCGCCTCTTCCACGCCATACTGAATGATGGGCTTGTCGACCAGCGGCAACATTTCCTTCGGTTGCGCTTTGGTGACCGGGAGGAAGCGGGTCCCCAATCCGGCAGCGGGGAAAATGGCTTTGCGGACGATCCGCTGTTTGCGGCGGTCGCCATCCGTTCGTCGTTCGTGCGTCGGCTTCATTGCGGAATCATTGTAACTGCTGGACTTCAGGTTTGGCCCACTGCTTCTTCGCGCGCTTCCAGTTCTTCCAACAAATCGCGCAGCGTTTGCAGTATTCCCTCGGCGCTGTCGATCTTGATGGAAAACTTCAGCGTCCCGTCCGGAGTAAACTGCGTGCCGCGCTGCGAAGCCACAAACCGCGCCAGTTTCCCCGGATCGATCGAGGCCTTCTGGCTGAACTTGATGCTCATGAATTCGCGCTTGCGCTCAATGGCGTTCGCGCCGACCCGCATGGCCTGCAGCTTCAGGGCTGCGTACGCAAGCAGGTTGCGAACCGCGCGAGGCGTCTCGCCGTAGCGGTCAATCAACTCCGAGCGCACGTCGTGCAATTGCGATTCGGTCTCCACTCCGGCGACTCGCTTATACATCCGCAGCCGCTGGTTCTCTTCTTTTATGTAGTCGGACGGAATGCGGATGTTCAGGCCAAGATTGAGCTGTATTTCCGTGACTTCAGCGCCCGCCTCGCCCTTCATCTCACGCACGGCGCGCTCCAGCATCTGTGTATAAAGTTCGAATCCCACCGCTTCGATGTGGCCGCTCTGCTCTCCGCCAAGAAGATTTCCCGCGCCCCGCAGTTCGAGATCGAGCGCCGCGATTTTGAAACCGGCGCCCAAGTCGGAAAATTCCTTGAGCGCGGCCAGCCGCCGTCGCGCAATCGGCGTCAGCTCGATTTCGGAAGGCAGCAGCAGGTATGCGTAAGCGCGCCGGTTCGAGCGGCCCACGCGTCCGCGAAGCTGATAAAGCTCCGACAAACCCAGTCGGTCGGCGCGATTGATCAGGATCGTGTTGCAGAGCGGAATATCGAGCCCGTTCTCGATAATCGTGGTCGAGACCAGGACATCCGCTTCGTGATGCATAAATTTCAGCATCACTTTTTCGAGTTCTCCTTCGCCCATCTGCCCGTGGCCCACGGCAACGCGGGCGTTCGGGGCCATGGCTTGGATCTTGGCGGCAATCTCCCAGATCGTCTCGATACGATTGTGTACGAAATAAACCTGCCCGCCGCGGTCGAGTTCCTGTTCGATCGCCGACTGGATGAGCTTCTCGTCCCAGTTCGCCACCACCGTCTGAATGGCCATGCGGTCTTTCGGCGGAGTTTCGATCACGCTCATATCGCGCAGGCCCACCAGCGACATATGCAGCGTGCGCGGAATCGGCGTCGCCGACATGGTGAGCACGTCGACTTCGGTGCGCATCTGCTTGATGCGTTCTTTGTGGCGGACGCCAAAACGCTGTTCCTCGTCCACCACCAGCAGGCCAAGGTCGGCGAACTTCACATCTTTCGACAGCAGCCGGTGCGTGCCGATCAGGATGTCGACTTTGCCCGCTTCCACTCTCTGCAAGACTTCTTTGACTTGCTTCGGCGTCCGGAAGCGGCTGATCATCTCAACAGTGAGTGGGAACGGCGCGAATCGTTGTTTGAAGGTTTCGTAGTGCTGGAAGGCGAGCACGGTAGTGGGTGCGAGCACGGCGACTTGCTTGTTGTCGCCGAGGGCCTTGAAAGCAGCGCGCATAGCCACTTCGGTTTTGCCGTAACCAACGTCGCCGCACAACAGCCGATCCATGGGGAGTTGCGACTCCATATCGCGTTTCACGTCGGCGATGGCTTGTGCCTGGTCTTCCGTCTCGTTGTATTCGAACGCGTCTTCGAACTCCTTCATCCACTCGGTATCCGCCGGAAAGATGTGGCCCTGCGCGGACTGGCGCTGCGCGTAGAGCTTGAGCAGTTCGTCGGTCATGTCCTTCATCGCCTTGCGCACGCGCGCCTTGGTCTTGCCCCATGCCTGCGTGCCAAGATGATTCAGGACGGGCTTCGCGCCCTCCGCCGAACGATATTTCTGCACCAGATCGAGCCGAGTCAGCGGAACATAGAGCCGGGCAGCTTCGGCATACTCGAGCAGCATGAATTCCGAGGCGCCGTCGCCCTGATTGATTTCCTTTAATCCCTGATACTGCCCGATGCCATGCTCCACGTGGACCACGTAATCGCCAACCTGCAAATCGCGGAAGTCGGAAAGAAAGGCCGAGACTTTCGATTTCTGCCGTTGCGGCCGTGCCGCGACCAAGTCCGATTCGTCGAACAGATCGCGCGCCCCAAAAATCGCTAGATGCGCTTCCGGCAAAACGAAGCCGTCGGGCAAATAAGCCTTCAGCAGAGTGGTGGTGAGAACGTCGCCGGCAAAATACGAGGTTTCGTCGGCATAGCTTTCTCCGCTGCGGGTGCGGCTTCCCAGCCGATACGAAGCGTTGTACTCGGTGAACAAGTCGGCCAGGCGCTCGACTTCTCCGGTGTTAGGAACGGCAAGGATCACCTGCGTGCCGCCGCCAACCAGCTTCTGCACCTGCTCGATCATCGCCGGAACAGCGCCGTGGAAGCGCGAGGACGGCTGAGAAAGAAAGGCGGCTTCCTCTCTTCTCTCGTGAACCTCGGCGGCTTCGCGCGCCACGGCCAGATATTCGAAGTCGGCTCCGGGGAGCGCCGCAGTTTTTTCCCGCCAGCTTTCCGGCGTCAGATACAGATCGGCGGGACGGACCAGGTTCCCCACTCCGCTGCGCTCATGCGCTTCTTCAACGCGAGCCCAGACTTTGTCGAGTTCGAGAGCCAGCGCTTCGGGCTCGTCGAGAATCACGCGCGCGTCCGGTAGCAGCCCGAAAATACTGCGGTCGGCGCCCGCCACCGGAGCATAAAACTCCCAACCCGGAAAAACGCCGGCACCCGAGTCGCGCATCGCTTGCTCCACAACCTCCGGCGACCCCGTAATGCGTTTCCCCGAAAGCCGGGCGTTGATGGAGCCGAGCAGTTCCTCCGTGACCGGTGTTTCCGTCAGCGGCAGAAGCAGCGCTTCATCGACGGGGTTCGAAGACCGCTGACTGGCCGGGTCGAACTTGCGTATGGATTCGACTTCGTCCCCGAAAAACTCGACGCGCACCGGCCGATCCGCTTCCGGCGAGTACACATCCAGAATGCCGCCGCGAGCTGCATACTGCCCCGGCATTTCCACCACATCGGTGGCGCTGTAGCCGACCGTGTTCAGGTGTTCAAGCAACTTCTCCAGATCGAAAGTTTCGCCGCGACGCAGAACCCGCGCCAGGTCGGCATAGTACTCGGGAGAGCGCAGAAGAATTGTTGTGGCAGTCACCGGTGAAACTACAATCGCAGCCCGGCCCGTGGCAATCTTCCACAACGCGGTCGCGCGTTCTTCCTGAATCTCCGGATGCGGCGACAAATTCTGAAAGGGGAGCACATCGCGCGCCGGCAAACTGACGACCGAGTCCGGATCGGCCGCCCCGGTCAGTTCGCAAAACGCGCGCAGCACCGGCAGCAACTCTTCGGCGGCGCGGTTATCGGCCACCACCAGCACGAACGGCCGCTCGACCGTGCGCCGCAACAAAACCACGATCAGCGCCTTCGCCGCCGGGGACAGTCCAGTGACACTCATCCGCCCCGCGCCCTCCCGCAGATGGGAGGCGGCACGCGTGAAGGCAGGTAAGAGTTCTACCTCCGCGAAAAGTTCGCGGACAAACGGCAAAAGCATTCTTTTGATTCTACCAAGGCGTGCTATTTCGATGGAGCGACGGGCGTCTCGCCCGCCCTGGGCAGCGGGCGACCGGGCGGGGACGCCCGGCTCTCCACCGGCAAGACTAGTTCCGCAGCAACGGCCGCGTCAGGCACGTCGGCCCTCCCGAGCCGTTAATACAGATCTCCGACCCGGGAAACGTGCGCACGTCAAAGCCGGCGTCCCGCATGCGCCGATTTGTCTTCACGTTTTCTTCAATCGCGATCAGCCGCTTCCGGCCAAGAGAGAGCACGTTGCAGGCAAGCGTCGCGCGCTCGCTCGATTCGATCTCAATCAAGCGGAACCCGCGCCCCTTCAGCAGTTCGACCGTCTCGACCGCCACCCATGGTAGATCGACCAGGATGGTCCGCTCGTCGAGCATGCTCATCAGCGACATAAGATGCAGACAGGCAGAAGGCCCCGGTCCATAAGGCAACGGCGCGGACAGTACCTCAACATTTTTCTGCGAATCTTCCGACGCAAACAGCGCCCGCATCTGCTCGATCCCCGCCCGGTTCGTCCGATAGCCGTGACCGATGAGCAGCGTCCGCGAATCAATCCACACAACGTCGCCGGATTCGGAAGTTCCGGGCAGTCCGATCTCGCCAAACACCGGAATGCCGATTTGTCCGCAAAAGCGCGCGTGCGCCTGCGCTTCGGCCAAGCGATTCTTCTTTCCCGGATTCATCAGGACGAGACCTCGGTCTGTTGCCAGCGACGCATCGTGCACATAGACGGCATCGAGCGTAAGAGATTCTGCCGGAGGCAGACACACGACTTCCGCTCCGCTCTCGCTGAGGAGCGCGCACAGAATCTCGTGCTGATTCTGTGCCGCCGCAAAATCGGGAGCATGCTGAAAGCCAAGGTCTCGCCATGCCGCGACTTTCCCGGCAACATCCCATCCCGCGTTGCCCGGCGGACACACCATCACCCGCCGCAGTTCTCCCGTCATGGAGCGACCGTTGAAATTCTCGGAATGCATAAGCGCAGGCACAAGAAACATTTCTGGCACGCCGGTAATCTCGCGCCAAGAAATTTCAGACTAAAGAAAGCCCGTGGCAAACGCAATGCGGAGACTATGACGAAGACTGCGGCGAAGACTGCGACAAGGACAACCGCCGGACTCAAGGTGACAACAAAAACAGTTTCCGCCTGTCCGTCTCCCCTCGCCAATCCGCCGGGAATCCACCTTATTGCTTGCCTAAACACCCTCTTCTGATGTACATATCAGCGGTATCTTTCCTACCAACGTGTTCGAAGATCAAGTGGCTAGCGACAAACCGCGCACTCTGATCCTACCTTCCGCCACGATGCGGAAGATCCCAGGAGCCCTATGAAAGCGTCCTTTCGTCTGCTCTTTTTAGTGGTCATCTTTTTGCTCGCCCGTCAATCGGCATTTGCCCAGGCCGCTGCCACCGGTGACCTCCACGTCAGCGTGAAAGATCCAAAAGGCAACGCCATAGCCAACGCCACGGTCACAGCGCGCAACGCCGCCAAGGGCCTGGAGCGCGCCGGCAGCAGCGACGGCCAGGGCGGCTACAGCGTGCGTCAATTGGCTCCCGGAACGTACACGGTTACCGTCGAAGCGTCAGGTTTCGCCAAGACCGAAGCCACCGGCGTAACCATCACCGTCGGCGGGATGGCTGAGTTGCCCATCGCGCTCACCGTGGCCGGCGGCAAGGAAATCATCGAAGTCAGCTCCGAAGCCGAGAACGTTGAAACCTCGCGCAGCTCCACCACCGACACGGTCGGCGAGCGCCGCATCGACAATCTGCCGATCAATGGCCGCAACTACATCCAGTTCACGCTGACCGATTCCCAGGTCCAGCGCGACAGCGCCCCCAACTTAGGCGCCGCGCCGACGTCCGGCCTCAACATGAGCGGACAGCGCGGCCGTTCCAACCTAGTCAACGTCGACGGCGCCGATGCCACCGACAATTCCACCAATGGCGTGCGCTCCACCGTCTCGCAAGAGGCGGTGCAGGAGTTCCAGATCATCACCAACAACTACGCCGCCGAGTACGGCCGCGCCTCGGGCGGCGTGGTCAACATCATCACCCGCTCCGGATCGAACGACTTCCACGGCGACGTCTACGGATACCTGCGCAATCGCAATTTCCAGGCCGTCAACCCCTTCAGCACCACGTCCAATCCTGCCTACACCCGCGTGCAGGGAGGCGTGGCTTTCGGCGGACCCATCAAGAAGGACAAGACGTATTACTACTTTGCCTACGAAACGACGCGGCGGCACGAGACCGGGTTTTCGAGCATAGGGCAGGATTGTGTCGCGACCAAGGGGCAGGTCTGTTTCGGGCTGGTTCCATTCGATACGGCAACCACGGCGGGCGGAGCCATTCCCTTGCCATTTGGAACGATCCAGGTTACGCCGGAGCAGGCCGCGTTCCTGGGCAGTTCGCAAGCAGCCGCACTCGGCCTCACTGGTCTGGAAAACTATGAAGTTCTCGTCGGCGCCTCATCAGGCCAAGCCATCAATGGCGCCTGGCCTACGGCGCTGGTGGAAGGTTCCACCGGAGGAGCGCTTTCAAGCTTTGCTGGGTTCCCGACAACTTGCACGCCAATTTCGTGTCCCGGAGCTGCCATCTTCCCGGGCGCCAACGTGCCGGGTGCCTATCAGTCACTGGCGTCGCAGGAAGGTAACTTCCCTGTTTCTGAAGGCACCAGCGTTTACTCGCTTCGCCTCGACCATAACCTCAGCAGCAACAACCGCCTGACACTGCGCGGCAACGCCAGTCCCAGCACCGTGACCGGCATCGAAGTCAGTGGGCAAGACCAGCCCTTCGGCCAAAACTCCTACTCGCGCACTTCGCAGCAAACCTACCGCGACGCTGCCGGGATTGTGCAAGACACTTGGACGCTCGGCAACAGCAAGGTCAATGAATTTCGCTTTCAATATGCCCGCCGAGGTTTGAATTACTTCTACAACACCAAGATTCCGGGCGGCGCCGACCCGGCGGTCAACATTCCCGGCTTCGCCTATTTCGGACGCGAGCCCTACTCCTACATCCAGCGCACCGAAAAACGCTACCAGTTCACCGACAATTTTTCCTGGAGCATCGGACGCCACGACATGAAGTTCGGAGGCGACGTCAATTACCTCCCGCTCCAAGCCACCTTCACCGTGAACTATGGCGGTGTGTACGACATCGGCAGTGTGACAGCAGCTGATCTTCGCTTGCCGGCGGGTGTGCCGGGCCTTTCCGCGGTTCAAGCGTACGGCGCGGGGATTCCCGGAGATTACATCCAAGGCCTTGGCAGCCCGAGCGATTCGTTCCACAACATCCCGATCGGCGCTTTCTGGCAGGATAGCTGGCGCGTCCACCACAATCTGACCATCAACTACGGCGTGCGCTACGATGTCGAGATCCCGCCGAAGTTCAAACCGCCGCAAGGACTGGCCCTGCCTGCCTACCAATTGCTGGGATTGGAGAAAGGAATCCAGACCGACAGGAACAACATTCAACCCCGACTAGGCATCGCTTGGGATCCTAAGGGTGACGGCAAGACGGTGGTCCGCTCTTCGTTCGGCATGTTTTACGACCATCCCCTGCTCGGCCTGTATTTCCTGGGTGATGCCTCGGACGGCTCAAGCAGCGGACAGCTCGCTTTTGGACCCGGTAGCGCATGCGCCGGGGCTGGCAACCCGGGGAACCTGAACGCGGTGGAAATCTTCCAAGGGTTGGTACCCGCTACGAATGGAGCGGGAATAGCGGCATGCTCTCCCGCAACAACGGCCACAGCATTGCAACTGCTCAACTACTCGCCGAACCAGCAAAGATTTGGCTGCGCCACGGGCGACCCGAGTTGCGGCGTCGCCACGCCACCCTCCAGTTCGATCTTCCTGACCCAGAACTACCTGAATCCTTCGACCTTCCTGCCTCTGGGCTTCCAACCCTTCGGGTATCCGCAAGGTAAGAATTTCGTTTACGCCTACTCGCAGCAGGCGAATCTGACCATCGAACGGGATCTGGGCAGCGGTTTCGCCCTGAGTCTGGCGTATAACTTCAACGGTGGCCGCCACCTCAACCGGCCGATCAACGCGAACACGATTCGCGGTGATTTGATGGTGAACAACTTATTTGTGGCGCAAGCCGCCGCCCAGTCAAACGGGATTCTCCCCGGCAATCCCAACTACCCGACCAATGCTTTCACGGTCGGATCTTCCAGTGCCTTTCCGCCATGCGGCATTCAGGGAGGGCAGCCTTACGTTCCGGCAGCGCTGATGAACTTCTTCCGGCCGGGAGGCCTAAACCCGTCATACGCTGCATTCTTCGGCGCGATCGCACCGGGGTGCGTAACGATTGCCCAATCCATCGAAACCGCTCTCGTCGGCCAGGGTTTCAACGCCAACTGTAATCCTGCGACCTTCGTCGGTTGCGTGCCCTTCGGCGATATGGATGCCAACTTCTCTAACGGCAGTTCGGTCTATCATGGCCTGACCGCCAATCTCCGCAAGCGCTTCAGCAATCACTACGAGTTCCTGGCCTCCTACACCTGGTCGCACGCCATCGACGATTCCACCGACCTGCAGTCCACACTCACCCCGCAGGACAGCTATTTCCCGGGCGCCGATCGCTCGACGTCGCTCTTTGACCAGCGCCAGCGCTTCGTCTTCAGCGGCGTTTACGAAACGGGCAAGCTAGCCGGCGGCGGCTTCTCCAGCAAGCTTTTCAGCAACTGGACGTTCGCCCCCCTCATCGAATTCGGCTCCGGACGGCCGTTCAACATCATCACCGCCGGCGGCGATAACCTCCAGTTGTCCTCTCTCACCAGCCGCCCCAACACCTTCGAAACCCCTGCGTGCACAGCCATCGGAAATGCAGTGGTCAAATCGAAGTTCTCTCCCACCGGAATCTTTCAGGAGCCCTGCATCCTCGGCTTCGACGGCACGCTGGCCTCCCTCGACGGCAACCTGGGCCGCAATGCGGGCATCACCCCATGGACGGTCTTCAACGACATGCGCGTCGCCAAGAAGGTCTACTTCGGCGAGCGTTTCAACATGGATCTGATGGTCGACATGTTCAACATCGCCAACGTGTACAACGTGGCGGCCGTCAGCCCGCTCTTCACCAACGCCGGTCAGGCCACCGCCGCCTACGACCCGCGCCAGTTCCAGTTTGCGCTGAAACTAAACTGGTAAGAAGAAACTCCGTCGTAGCACTTCCCCAAGAAACGGCTGGGAGATTATCCCGGCCGTTTTCTTTTGCCGCTTCGAAAGCGCCTGCCGTCCGCCGCCCAAAAGAAAAGCCGCAGCACCCCTGCGGCTGTCCTCCACCGTGATTTTCTGCCCTCTCGCCGGATTACTGGTGCTTGTCTTTATAAATGCTCTTGCTGATCCGGTTCTGCTGGCGATTGATTCCCCTCTGCTCGCGCTTCGTGAGATGACCGTTGTGCGCCGCCATGTCTCTCTGCTCACGGTTCTGCACGCGAGCCTCGCGCTTCTCCAGGTTGGACGCTTGCTGCGGATTCAGTTTCCCGCTCTTGATGCCGTTGCCAATACGCTGTTGCTGTCTTCCCTCGCGCCGGTTCACTTGATTCACCCGCGGATGGCCAGGATCGACAACGCCTGGGCCAGCGCCCGAAGTGTTGGTTGAGGTTTGAGCAGCGGCGGATCCGGCGATCATCAGTCCCCCGACTGCCAGCGTTAGCAATGACTTGGCGATTATGTTGTTCATGCCGATAAAAACCCTCCCCCGAAAGATTAGTTGCGCAGGGTCTGGATGACCGAGGTTACCTAAGTGAGAGCGTCGAGGTTACCGGTGGCAAAGCTGCTCGCCTTCCGGACGAACCGTCCAACAGTGGGTCGCTGTCCGCTCACCCTCGGAACTCCTGTCCGTTGCCTTGGCTTCTGATCTAGAGGATAATCACCTTGGCTGCCCTCACGGCCTCGGTCCCGTATCGCGTGAATCTTCCTAACTACATCACGCTCACCCGCATCGCCGCGATTCCGCTGCTCATCTGGATTCTTTGCACTCCACGCTTCTCGAGCGAGCGAACCGGAGAACGAGAAATCCTCGCTTCGGCCGTTTTCATTCTGGCGTCGATCACCGACGGCATCGACGGCTATCTCGCGCGCAAACGCGGCCAGATCACCACCATGGGCATGCTGCTCGATCCGCTGGCCGACAAGCTGTTGATCGCTGCCGCCTTCATCACCCTGGTGCAGTTCAATCCCGTGTTGGTGCCGGCCTGGATGGCCGTGGTCATCATTGGCCGTGAGTTCCTGGTCAGCGGGCTGCGCTCCATTGCCGCCTCCGAAGGTTTTACGATTCAAGCGAGCGAACTAGGCAAGTTCAAGATGCTGGTGCAGATCATTTCGGTGGTGGCCGTGATTCTGGCTCGCCGCTGGCACGAGTGGCCCGTGTACGGTATTTACATTTTCCCGGTGTACTGGATCGCGCGGCTCGCCATCTGGTTCATGGTTCTGCTGTCGCTGGTTTCCGCGCTCGACTACTTCGTCGCCTTCTGGTCGCGGATCGACCGCAAATCGGAAAAGCGCCGGCGCCGGACCTTCGTCCTCTCCCGGCGGAGAAAACGCGATGTCCAAGCTGTCTGAAAAGCCGCCTGCGAATCTGGACACATCCAACCCCGCCCAGCAAACTCCGGAATTTTCTCTCGAGCAGCGCCGCACTCTGCTCCGCATCGCGCACCGGGCGATTCTTTCGGTTCTGGAGCGTCAGCCGCTGCCCGAACCGCCGGCCGCTTCACTCCTTCTGTCGGAGCCGCGAGGCGTCTTCACCACGCTTTATCTGCCCGGCGATCTCCACCGCCAACTTCGAGGATGCGTCGGCTATGCCGCGCCCGTCGCGCCTCTGTATCGCGCTGTGGCTGAGACAGCCCGCGCCGCTGCTTTCGACGATTCCCGCTTTTTGCCGGTAACAAAGGAAGAAGCTCTGAAGCTCGAAGTTTCACTGAGCGTGCTCTCCCGTATCTTCCCGATCCATCCCGAGGCCGTCGAAGTCGGACGCCACGGCCTGGTCATCTCCGATGGCGCGCGGCGCGGCCTCTTGCTGCCCCAGGTTTCCCTCGAAAATGGTTGGGACCGGGAGACGTTTCTAGAGCAAACCTGCCGCAAAGCTGGCCTGCCGGTGGATGCCTGGCGCAAGGCCGCGACCATCGAGGCTTTTACCGCCGAGGTCTTTGGCGACGCCGATTTGGAAGGTTCCTGCTGAATGGGAACCCGAAAATCCGTTGCTTCATCTGAGCTAAGAATGTATAGGGATAGCCGCCCTCGGCTGTCCCGCGAGCACAGCTCGCAAGAGTTTCGCAATCCTCGTACTCGCCCGGGTGGGCGGGCTTCGCCTCGCCGGACAGCCGAGGGCGACTGTCCCAACGCGTTCCCATTTTGCGCACAAAAGAAAAAGGGGAGATTCGCTCTCCCCTCGTTTCCCTTCGTTGGTTTCGTTCTTATTCGGGCGGGTCCAGTTCGACCCCGTCGCCCGCGTGCACATCTTCCAGCGCGAAGACCACCATGGCGGACGATGCGGTCGGAGTTACGTTCACCACTACCACTTCTCCCACCGCGCGGCGCGGCAGGTCGCCCACATGAATGTTCACCCCGTTAGTCCTGTTGAGGCGACCGGCCTCAATCGTCGGCGGACGCATCTGCGTGTCTTCTGAAGTCCCGGTGAAGTAGGAGAGCGAGTCCACTGGATCTTGCAAGGTAGCGGTGTAGGAACGGACCACACGGAAATAGTCCCCCACTTTTACACCCTGGTTCGAACCCAGGTTCATATAGAGCTTCATGCCGGTGCCGAGTTCCCCGTCGAAGTCTTTGCCGAGCACGACTCGTCCGCTCAGTTTCCCATTCGCCGGCGCAAAACGGTCAAAGTGTCCAGGCGCGCGGAATGCAACTGACGGTTTTTCCACGAAAGGCACGGCGACATCTCCCGGGTTGATGGGATCGCAGCTGAATTCCACTTGCGCGATGGCGCTGTGGCTGCGCGTGTCCACTATCCGTACCCTGCCGATGTCCCCATAGGCTCGCCCTGCCCCAGCCAGCACTTTCCTCTGCCCAGGATAGAGCTCGTACTCGTTGACATCCCGCAGTTCGCGGATGATCGAATACAGTTGTCCAACCTGGTAGCCACTCCCCGCCAGGTAGACCAGTTCCCCGTTCTGGAACTTCGTCGAAGTCGGTGACTGCAGCCCCCCGTTCACGTAGTTCGCGTCGGGAATCCGGTCCTTGGTAATAAACCCCGCACAGTAAATATCGGCTGCGGTGGGCGTCTGGTAGCGTACAAAGGGCACGTTAACCGACGTGTTGACGATACCGGACGCGTCTGGCGTGCTCGCCGTCGTCGACTGTTGGGCCACCGCAAAGGTCGCCGTTACCATCACCGTCAGTAGCAATAACAATCCTGTTTTCTTCATCTTACCTCCGCCTCCCAACCGCCTCGAGGTCCCCCAGCTATCTCTCTAGAAAGACAAGGGTTACAGCCGAAAGTAACAAGCGCCTAGGGTTGGGTCAAGGTTACGAGGGTGTTTAGCCCCCCTGCTCCCAAAGTGTTTTCTGAGCCCCTCGCCAACCTTTTGTTGCATCTGCGCTTCCACCCCTGTAATATCGCGCCGTCGTTGAAAACAAATGGCCTTGGCTTTGTCTTCCACTCTCGCGTCCCGTCCTCTGCCTTTGCGCCTGCCCAAGGTCTGTCTGGCATTGAGCGCCGACACGGTTGAAGACATGCTCGCCACCGCCGAGTCCATGGCGAGGGATGACCCCTTCCTCGAGTTCCGTTTGGATTACCTGAAGCAACCCATGGCCGCGCTTCCCAAAATCCATCGCTTTCTTGAGACCCACCAGTACGTCACCGCTATCGCGACCTGTCGCCGCGTCGACAATGGCGGCAAGTTCAAAGGATCGCTGGCTTCTCAATTGGAAGTGCTCGCCAAGGCCCATGCCGCGGGCTGTCCGATCGTTGACCTGGAACTTCAGAGCGCGCTGAAATCGAAGCCCGAGGCGATTGCGCGCCTGCGCAGCCGCGCCGCACTCATGCTGTCGTTCCACGATTTCCGCGCCACCCGCAACCTCGAGGAGACGCTGGAAAAAATGCTGAAGATCCCGGCCGACTTCTACAAGGTTGTCACGACCGCCACCACGCTCTTCGACAACGTGGCCATGATGAAGTTTCTGCAAACCCAAAGCGACAAGCATGCGCTGATCGGCTTGTGCATGGGAGAGCAAGGGATCATCAGCCGCGTGCTCGGCGTGCGCGCCGGCAGCGTGTTCACCTTTGGCGCCGTCGACGCCAATGCCGGCCTAAAAACCGCGCCCGGTCAGATCAGTTCGCGGGATCTGCGCAGTGTGTACCGCATCGATCAAGTCGACCCCGCCACCCGCATCTACGGAGTCGCCGGCGATCCCATCGAACATTCGCTCTCGCCCGTCATCATGAACACAGCGCTGCGCCGCGAAAACGTGAACGGCGTCTATCTTCCTCTCCACGCCAAAACGCTCAAGGATCTGATCCGCTGCGTCCGCGAGATTCCCTTGCATGGCCTAAGCATCACCATGCCGTACAAGCAAGGGATCATTCCCTATCTCGATAACACCGACGCCCACACCAGCAAGATTGGCGCCTGCAATACGGTCGTTCGCGGACAAGACAGCAAACTTTACGGATTCAACACCGACATCGCGGGCGTAATTCGTCCGCTCGAGCAGCGCCTCTCCATCGAGAACGCAAAAGTTCTAGTGCTAGGCGCCGGAGGCGCGGCCCGCGCCGCAGTCTTCGGATTGAAAGAGCGCGGAGCCGAAGTCTGGATCCTGAATCGCACGTCAGTCAAGGGTCAGAAGCTGGCGCGCCAAGCCAAGGCGCGCACCCTGAAACGTGCCGACCTGCGCAAGACCGTCTTCGACGTCATCATCAACGCCACTCCCGTGGGCATGGGCAACTCCCGCGACTGTCCGCTCAAGGACGAGGAAATCCAAGCCCGCGTAGTCTTCGACATGGTCTACGACCCGGTCGAGACCCACCTGCTGCAAGTCGCGCGCGCCAAGGGAATCTCCGTCATCCCCGGAATCGAGATGTTTGTGCAACAAGCTGCCCGCCAGTTCGAAATCTGGACCGGCAAGCCCGCTCCCGCCGCCGAGATGCTGGGCGCGGTAACGATCGCTCTGCAAGACCGCGCCCAAAAGCAGCCGAAGTCCTGAAGCCGACTCGTGCACAACTCGTTGACTCTATAGGCGGATGACGGTAGTCAAGTCGCCACCCGTCCGTAAGCTTTCAGACCAATCGCAGACCTACGTTTTCGAGAGCATCTCTGTTACTTCCCGAACGCATCGAATTACTTAGTGGGCGGTCCCAACCTGCTAACCCTTCTCTTTAGGATTTTGGGCATCCGGATGAATCGAATTAATTCTCGAATGATCGTGGTTGCCGTCATTTTGGCCGTCGTGGCGCTGACCGCTGGAGCAAAGGCCGCGTGGTGCCAGACGGGAAAAGAACTACGAGGCGTCCCGAATTTCGGCCGGGTTACAGATATGCTTTACCGCGGTGGCCAGCCAGCTTCGGATGGATTCAGCGCGCTGCAGGCGATGGGGATCGGAATTGTCGTCAATTTCCGCGATGAGCGCGAGGAAATGGCAACCGAGAAGCGCCAGGTTGAATCCCTTGGAATCAAGTACATCGAAATTCCCTGGAGCGGACGCGACGAGCCCTCGAATATTCAGGTGGCGCAGTTTCTCGATTTAATTCGTGCGAACCCGAAGGCCAAGATATTCGTTCATTGCAAACGCGGCGCCGATCGTACCGGAGTCATGGTCGCGGCTTACCGCATCGCCATCGAACATGAGCCAGTCGCGCAAGCTGTCTCGGAAATGCATCAATTCCACTATGCCGGGTTTTGGCTCCCTCAACTTAAGCGTTACATAGAGTCCTTTCCAGGGTTGTTGCAGACAGACGCGCGGTTCAGTGCCTACAATTCAGTACCGAACCCTGTGACAGCAGCGGCTGCCGCAGCATCCATGGTCTCGCCGAGCGTTGCGCAGTAGGAGTGTAGGGCGGACACTCCTGTCCGCCGCTCTTGATCTTGGTGTTGATTTTGACTTTCTTTGAGCGCCAAACAGCCGGCTCCGGAGCTGTCGCGTCTTATCCGGTCGGCGGTCGAGCTCCCGCCTAGATCCTGCCAGTCAGGCCGCTGTAGATCATCTCAATGGCCAGGGCCAGGATCACGACGCTGAACAATACCCTGAGGGAATTGGCCCGGGTTTTCATGAGCACCCTGGCTCCGATCATGGATCCCGCCAGCACACCCAGCATCACGGGCATGGTCAGCCCTGGGTCAATGTAACCGAGACTGATGTAAAGTGCGGCGCTCACCGCCGCGGTGATGCCGATCATGAAGTTGCTGGTAGTGGTCGAGACCTTGTAAGGCAGGCGCATCATCTGGTCCATAGCCAGCACCTTGACCGCCCCAGAACCGATACCAAGCAGCCCCGACAGCGTTCCCGCCCCCAGCATCAATCCAAACGCTCCTGAGGAATGGTAGATGCGGTATTCCTGTCTGCCGCCCGGCACGGGATAGGATCCTGACAGCCGCAGCCGGTGAGCCAGTTTGTCGGAGCCCCCGGCCGCCGCGCTCGGCTTCCGCCGTCGCAATGACATCCAGGCGGAAAACAGCAGCATGACGCCGAACAGAATGGCAAGCTGGTGCCCCTTGATTCGCGCCGCAATAAAAGCGCCCAGCAGGGCCCCGGCCGCTGCCGCCACCTGAAGAAACATGCCAACCCGGAGATTCGTGTACCCTTCCCGCAGGTACGCAACCGTGGCGCCCGAGGATGTGGCAATCACCGACATCAGCGAAGCGCCCACCGCGTAATGCACGTTGACTTTGAACAGCAACACCAGCATCGGGACCAGAATCACGCCTCCGCCCAGCCCCGTCAGCGCGCCCACAATCCCGGCCAGCATCGAACCCGCCAGTACGCACAGCGTAAAAACGATAACGCTCATAACTCCCTGACCCTAGCCATCGGCATCTCTCATCGTCGCCCCCGTCGTTTGTCGGATTTTGGCCGTGTCGGATTTTGGCCGATGCGCCCACGATCGTCCGCTCACCGGCACCAGAATATCCCTTTGATGATTCCGAACATCAGCAACACAAAAACAATGCCGGTAATCCCGACAAAGATGCGGTCACGCTCCAGCGCGAACAATATCCCCGTCAAGAAGACGCGCACCACCTGCACTCCCACCAGCAGCATCAACCCAAGCTGGATCAGGCCGGTTCCGGAAAGGTGCAAGGCCGCATCCAAAACCCCGCGGAACGTGCGCATGGCAGATGGCGTCCCGCGAAAGGCCGCGTAATCGGTGGTCACCATCGCGTGCCGGGATACATAAAGCGACCCGCCCAGCACTACCAGCGCGGCCGACGCCAGCACCCCAAACAGCAATGCCAGACTAATCACCCGCTGCATTTGGTCTTCGACCGGCGGATGAACCGCTGGCTCGAGAACGACAATCACCGGGATGTCGAAAGGTGTGTCCTCGTGGGTCAGGACCCGCCCGACGGCCATCCCTGCATAGGTATCCGGTTCCAATATGTCCCCTGCCTCTCCGCTGGGCTTTCTTTGGACGAAATGCATTCCGCGGCAATTTGTTACAAGAAAGATCGGTAGGAAGTATGACAGGGTTTGTCTGCAGGATCGATACAGGATTTTCGTTCGAGAATGTGGAATATCCGTCCGGTTTTCCTGACGGCTGACGACTGATGGCTGACAGCCGCCCTATTTGCCTGCCAGCTTTTTCGCAATCTCTTCCACGATCTTCGGGCGAAGATCGGCCATTACCCTGTCGACGATGCTGGCAATCGCGCTCGCGTCGGGAGCAGACGCACTCGCGGATCCCTCTGCCGCCGCGGCTGCCATGACTCGAGGAGCCTCCTCGGCCACGTGCTTAGCCTGTTTCGCCGCTTCCACCACGTCACTCGCCGCCGCCACGCTCGCCGGCGCCGTGTGAATCCGATGCCAGTTGGATTTCCCCGATTTCGCTTTCCCGTCCGTTCCCATGGATTCCTGTCCCCCAACTTCTGAACTCGTATCTTGATTGCTTTCTGGCCCTGCAGCCGCCTCGTCGGCTGGCTCTCCACCCGGTTCCGCCGCAGCCTTGATCTCGTCGCGATCCACCGCATCCGCGAAGGTCGCTCGCTTCTCCGCAATCTTCTCGACGAAACGGGTCCGCTCAGCTTCCATCTTCCCGGGTTCGACCTTCTCGGGTTCGATTGCCTCTGCTGTGATCTTCTTTTCCTTCTCCAACTCGGTCCCATCCACGGACGGAGTCGCTGGGTTCGAAACCGAGCCCATCGCCTCTGCAGGCGCTTCTACAACCGAGGTTTCGGCGGCTGTGGTCTCTGCGCCGTGGTCAACCAAAGTACGTTCAACCAGATCGTGTTCAACCAAAACACGTTCCGCTAAACCGTATTCCGGTAAACCATGCTCGGTCCCAGGCTGTGCCAAAGCTTTGGCACTGGCCGCCAACTCTGCTTCTGCCAGCCGGTTCTCAACCGCGGCCGCAATCGCCGATACTCCGTCAGTCCGTACGGGCCCAATTCCCGCGCCGGACATCGCGGTAAACGTGGAGAACATTTCCCCTTCCAGCGAAATCGCCGCTTCCTCCGGACTCAACGTCACCGGCTCCGCCACCCACCGCGACCCTGCTGCCACCAGGGTCACGGGCAACGGAACGCTCGAGACCTCCGCATGTACGGTCGCGGGCGTCAGCAAACGCAACGCTTCGGCCAGATCCGCGTCGCTCGGCGCCGGCTCTTCCGCCCCCGCCGCCTCTTGCACCTTGCTGTCAGCGGATGCGACCGCAGCGGGAACGGTTGGCGCAGCCTTCTCCGCCGTCAATTCTTGTGCTGGCTTCCCTTCGATCCTTTCATCGGCCAGCTCTTCCCTCGCCGGCTCAACCGCGGTTGGTGCCGACGCGAAGATCGGCTCATCGTCCCTGTCCACGGGCGTGGGCTCCACCGTGAAAAGGGCAGTATCCACCACGGCCGCAACGACCGCGGACGGATCGTCACCTGCCGGGGCAACTTTGCTCGCCAGTTCCGCGGGCTCGGCTGGAATCTCGATTTCCCGGTTGGCCTCGCTCACTAATGCCGGGGCTTCGACGGCTGCCGCTGCGGGCTCGACGGTCTCAACGGCGGGGGGCGCGGGAATTTCAACTGCTTTCGCCTCTTCCGCACTCTTCTCTTTTGCGCTCTTCTCTTCCGCGCTCTTCTCTTCTACGCTCTTCGCTTCTGCGCTCTTCACTTCCGCCGCTGCCGCGGGGACTTCATTTCGCGCAGCCTCGGCCGCCGAAGCCTCAATCGGCCCCGTTTCTTCCGCCACGGGCGCAGCTTTCTCAGCCGAAATCGGCGCATCGAGTTTCGCGGCCAACGCGCTGAGTGCGTCCAGTTCTTCCGGCGTGACGTCCCGCGGAATATCTGGAACCAGCGCTGGCTCTGGCTGCGCTTTCACCTCGAAGGTTGGGCTCGACTCCGTCTTGGCCTTCCCCTTCCGCAAATCCCGGAAGGTCGGCGCTGTCGCAAAATCTTCTCGTTCGGGTTCCGGTTCTTCTTTCTTTTTCTTCGAGGGAAAACGCAGGCGGCTCTTCCATCCGGTATCGAGGTCGGTGTTACTTTCCGCTGGCTGGGGTACGACACGGTCTTCGAGCCGCGTGATCGCAGTCAGCAACTCGCTGGCTTCAAATGGCTTTACGATGTGAGCGTCGGCTCTCACGCGGCGCGCTTCTTCCGGCTTGAAAGGTTCCAGCTTGCCCACCGTCAGCAGCACAGGAATGTGCGACGTTTCGGCCGAATCCTTCAGGCGCTGGCAAACTTCCAGCCCGCTGTAGCCGGGCATGTACACATCCAGCACGATCAGATCGGGTTTGAGTTCGGTGATCCGCTTTAAAGCGGCCGAACCGTTGTTGACAGTGACCACGTCATACCCGGCATCGGCCAGGATCTTTCGCCCCATGTTCTGGGCTGTCACACTGTCATCGGCGAGCAGTATTTTCCGCGCCAAGCGTCATCCTTACGCCAAAAAAGGAGAGATAACGCGAAACTACCTTGTCCCTCAACCCAAGTCAACGATTCCGCGCAGGTAACCGGTTACGACCGTTCCTAGTCTGTTGGGGAATAGGCTATGTTCCAGGTTGTTGTGCCTTTGGTCACCTCAAACTGGCGGACTTGGCGATTGAACACGGGCCTTTGGTATTGCCCGTGTCTTACCAGCAGAAAGTTCGGTTTCTGCTTGTCTCCCTTGCGCCGGTGGCGAAATCGCTGATCTCGCAATTTGGCCAATTCGGGAGTTGGCTTGGTGGGACCCCTCCTAGTGCGGTCTTTTGAAATCAAAGACTTAGCTAGCGTCTTTCCGCCAAGTCTTTGAAGAATAAGGGGTTACTTGTAAAATATTTTAGAATCAAAAACTTAGGTGAAAGGCCATCGACTGGTACACATAGCGGATCCTGATCGGTAAATGGCGTGACTAGAGCGAGAAATGCACTAGAACGGGTTCAGCTTCCCCAAGCCCTTCCTCTTTTTCTTCTTGCTGGACGAGATATCCGCCATCTCCTCGGCTTTTGCCGGCGCAGTTGCAGAGGCAGCGCTTGGCGCACCGCCACTGCTGTCCAGTTGATTGCTCTGCTGCAGAGGAGGGAGCGCGTTTGGATCGGGCTCGACGTTCGGCTTCAGTTCGTTTGGATCCGCTACATTGGGCTTCAACTCGGCTGCCGCCGGCTCTTGCGCCGCAGGCTGGTCCGCGGCGGGTGCTGCCGGTGAGTCTGGCGTTGCCGCTGCAGCGTCCGAACGCGGCGCCTCATGGTTCGGAGCTACCGTTCCGTTTACGGTTTCGGCACTGATCTTATTGTCACCGCCCATGCCCGCCGAGCTGGTCACTCTCCTTACCACGTCCGTTGCCGTCACCGGCGCGGCGTCGACCATGGTTGGCTCGCCCACATGCGAAGCTTTCGCCACGTCCGGATGTTTTTCGAACGTTTCCAGCATGTTCGACATGGTGCCGGCC
>JBAVVP010000004.1:0-2022 GCA_049697355.1 Terriglobales bacterium | reverse complement strand
GGGGAAGAAGCGAGCGCGTATGAGGCGCTGGTTCTGGGCACGCGGGACTATGTCCGCAAATGCGGCTTCGAGCGGGCGATCGTCGGACTCAGCGGCGGCATCGATTCCGCGCTCACCGCGGCGATTGCGGCGGATGCGCTTGGTTCCGGGAACGTGATCGGGGTTGGCATGCCGGGGCCGTATTCCTCGCAAGGTTCGATTGACGATGCGCGGGAACTGGCCGGCAACCTGAAGATTCGCTTCGAACTGCTCTCGATCCAGGAAATCTACGAAGCCGCGCGCCGCACGCTGGCGCCAGTGTTTGCGGGCAGGCCGGAAGACGTCACCGAAGAAAACATTCAATCGCGCGCCCGCGGATTGCTGCTCATGTCTCTGTCGAATAAATTCGGCGCCCTGGTGCTTTCGACCGGCAATAAAAGCGAACTGGCTGTCGGCTATTGCACTCTCTACGGCGATATGGTCGGTGGACTCGCGGTGATCTCGGATGTGCCGAAGACGCTGGTGTACCGCGTGAGCGCATATCTGAACTCGCGGCACAAACTGATTCCGGAAGCGACGATCGAGAAGCCGCCATCGGCGGAATTGCGTCCGGATCAGAAAGATTCGGATTCACTTCCGCCCTATGACGTGCTCGATGCGATTCTCGAAGACTACGTGGAGGAGTCGCGTGCAGCCGAACAGATTGCGCGCGATCACAATTTTGACGTGGGTCTGGTGCAGCGGGTGATCCGGATGGTGGAGCGCAGCGAGTACAAGCGGCAGCAGGCGGCGCCTGGAATCAAGATTTCCGCCAAGGCGTTTGGCTATGGGCGGAGATTTCCGATCGCAGCCAAGGCGGAGATCTAACGGCAGTTACTGCGACTGGCGCCCTTCTACTGGTGCTCATCCTTTCTATTGGTTGTCATCCTGAGCGAAGCGAAGGACCTGCTGTCTGGTGCCCCGAGAAAAAAGCAGGTCCTTCGCTTCGCTCAGGATGACAAGTCTTGAGTGGTGACAAGTCTCGGCGATGACAAGTCTGAGTGAAGAGTGACAACTACCGCGCTTTTTGTAACAATCGAATTCCGGTCGAACTCCACACTTATGACACTCATGCATCGCGCATTACTCGTCGCCCTTCTGTTGTCTGGCATCGCCATCGCCCAAACCAAGCCCGCTCACCCGGTTGTTCCATCCGCAAAATCGGCAGCCAAGCCGTCCGCGACGCAGGCCGCTGCAGTTGCGACGGTTCTGCCCAGCGAAGACACGGTCAACTCGTTTCTGTTCCAGATGTTCGGCTACGATCCCACCATCACGTGGAAGGTGAACGAGATTCGTCCGTCCGAGATACCGGGATTAGCGGAAGTTTCGATGGTGATCACGAATGCGCAAGGTGCGAACCCGAATCGGTTGTTGGTTAGCTCGGACGGCAAACATGCCATTACGGGCGAAGTCCTGCCCTTTGGGGCGAAGCCATTTGAGGATGCCCGGGCCAAGCTGGAAAAAGGAGTGAGCGGACCGGCGAAGGGACCGGCTAAGGCCGCGGTGACGATTGTCGAATTCAGCGATATGCAGTGCCCGCATTGCGCAAAGGCGGCGCCGGCGATTGAACAGTTGCTGGCGCAGGAGCCCGAGGTCCACTTCGTTTTCCAGAATTTTCCGCTCCCCCTGCATAACTGGGCGGAGAAAGCCGCGGATTATGTGGATTGCGTGGGACGCGCCGGCAATGATGCGACCTGGAAATTCATCCTGAAGACGTTTGCGGACCAGGCCAATATTACTGAGGCCAACGCCGATGAAAAGCTGAAAGGCATCGCTACCGCGTCGGGCGCAAAAGGGGACGAGGTCGCCGCCTGCGCCGCCAAGCCGGATACGAAAGCCAGAGTTGAGGCTTCCATGGCACTGGGAAAGTCGGTGGGCGTGAATAGCACGCCAACACTATTCATAAACGGGCGGAACTTACCCGGGGCCGCGCCGGTGGAACTTTTGAAGAAGATAGTGGACTTCGAGGCAAGCCAAGAAAAGGTCGACAAGTAAGTTGCTGCC
>JBAVVP010000003.1:0-3813 GCA_049697355.1 Terriglobales bacterium | reverse complement strand
GGATCGACGAGCTAAAAGAATCTGTATTTTCGTTGCGACCACCCTCAGCAATTCATCATCTAACACCGCCGAGCAAGGAAAGTGCTGCGGGCCGCCTTTGTTCGAACTGGCCGCGAAAGCGTCCCGTTCGTCGGCACGTTAGCGAATTTCCATCGTCCGGGGCATTGGGGTGACCCGGGCCAGGCCAAACCGCTCAAAGCAAATTCTGCTGGACTTGCGACGCTTGGGTCTTGCAGCAGAGCCAGGCAGTGTCGATCGCTTTGAGCGTTGTGGCGCCAACGCTTCGTCCGGCCGTCATGGCCCAGGTAGGAGGCCCAAATGGTTGTTGCGCACAATGGCGTCGCGATCCGTCCTGGACTCATGGAGCGGATCTGCGACGCACGCCGACGAAGCGATGCGCTGTTCAGTGTGGTGCGCGCAGGTTCCCTCTACGAGCGGCCGATTCCGGAGCGTCATCGCATCATCTTCTATGTGGGGCACCTGGAGGCGTTCGATTGGAATCTGCTCCACGAAAACATCTTCGGCCTGAAGAGTTTTCATCCTGAATTTGACCGCTTGTTTGCCTTTGGCATCGACCCAGTCAGCGGCGGATTGCCCAGCGATCAACCGTCCGACTGGCCTTCTTTGGATGTGGTGCACGATTACGTAGCCAGGGTCCGGGACACTCTGGACGAGAAGTTGGGCGAGGGAGGGCTCGAATCACTTGCCCAGACGCGCGACGGCTTTCCGGTGGACAGTTTACTCCACGTGGCAGTTGAGCATCGGCTGATGCATGTCGAGACACTGGCCTACATGCTGCATCAGTTGCCACTCGACAAGAAGGTGCAGCAAGAAAATCGGCAGAATTTCGACAGCGCTCCGGTAGTTCACCGGATGGTTGAGGTGCCTGCGGGTGTGGCGACACTCGGCCTTCGCCGGGACTCCGAGAACTTTGGCTGGGACAACGAGTATGAAGCCAACCTGCTGGACGTCCCTGCATTTGTCATCGATCGGTACAAAGTAACCAACCGGCAGTATCTCGAGTTTGTGGCGGCTGGCGGGTATGACACGCGCAGTTTCTGGAGTGATGACGATTGGGATTGGAAAACCGCCCACGGGATTTCTCATCCGGCGTTCTGGAAGAAAGCGGGTGATCGTTGGACAGGAGATCGTTGGCTGTACCGGACGATGTTCGACGAAGTACCGCTGCCGTTCGACTGGCCCGTCTATGTGAGCCATGCGGAAGCAAGCGCATACGCTCGGTGGGCGGGGAAGTCGCTCCCTACGGAAGCAGAGTGGCATCGCGCGGCGTACGGCGCGGCGGGTGAATCCGAAAAAACTCATCTTTACCCATGGGGAAGCGAAGCGCCCGATGCGAGGTTTGGCAATTTCGACTTTCAGGGCTGGGACCCCACGCCGGTGAACGCGTTTCCAGCGGGTCAGAGCGGTTTCGGCATCGCCGACATGCTGGGGAATGGGTGGGAATGGACTTCCACCGTGTTTGCGCCGTTTCCTGGTTTTGAACCATTTCCGTTTTACCGAGGGTACTCAGCCGATTTCTTCGACGGCAAGCACTTCGTGATGAAGGGAGGGTCGGCGCGCACGGCCGCATGCATGCTCCGGCCTACGTTTCGCAACTGGTTCCAGGCCCACTACCAATATGTGTACGCGGGTTTCCGCTGTGTTAGCCGCTGATCGGAGGAATTTGAGAAATGCTTGTCCATGCGATTACGAGCGACCTCAACTACGAATTCGCCTCTGACGTCCGCGCCGGACTTGCGCGGCCGGGACAGAAGGAACTTCCTTCGAAGTACCTTTACGACGACGTGGGCTCGGCTCTTTTTGAAGTGATCAGCCACCTGCCAGAGTACGGACTCACGCGGGCGGATGAGCGTTTGCTGCGGCGGCACGCGAGCCAGATCGTTGGCCGCCTGGCCACGCCGGTCGCAGTCGCGGAGTTGGGGAGCGGCAGCGGCAAAAAGTCCCGCTGGGTGCTCGAAGCGCTCTGCCGGAAACAACGTACGTTCTACTATCCCGTCGAAATATCGCGCTCAGCCCTGGCGATGTGTGAGCGCGAACTCCGGGATATTGATTCGATCAGCATTCTGGGTTTTGAGCGTGAATATCTCGATGGATTGCTGGAGGTGGCGGCGCAGCGGAAAAGCGGCCAACATCTCTTAGTATTGTTCCTGGGGAGCACGATTGGGAACTTCGATCGTTCCGCGGGTGTGAAGTTCCTGGCTCAGGTCCGGCGGATTCTGGAGCCCGGCGACTCACTGCTGCTGGGAACGGACCTGGAAAAGCCGAGCGCACAGGTGCTCGCGGCGTACGATGATAAACTCGGAGTGACGGCGGCTTTTAATCTCAACCTGTTGGCCCGCATCAATCGCGAACTCGATGCCGACTTTGACCTGGGACAGTTTTCCCATGTGGCCAGGATCAATCCGCAGGCTCGGAGGGTCGAGATGCACCTGCGGTCCAGGCGGCGGCAGGGGGTCAGCATCCCGGCGGCGGATCTTCAGGTCGAGTTCCTGGAGGGGGAGACGATCTGGACGGAAAGCAGCCACAAGTATTCGACGGAGGAAATTTTCCACATGGCATGGAGTGCCGGTTTCCGTTGCGAGGCACAGTGGATCGACGAGCAGTGGCCTTTCGCGGAGAACCTGCTCACTGCGGCGTGACGAGTCGGGGCCAGTTGCGCCTCTGGGAGTGGGGCCTCAAGAAGACGAAACTCCTGCCCTGCGCCACGTGCGCAGGTTGTTCACGCTGATGACGATGCAGAATACGTTGTCGGGGATGAAACCCAATTGGGCGGTCTTGATGCCAATCATGCACATGATGACGCTATTCACGGTTGCCAGGAGCCAGCCTTCCCAGCACCGGCGTCCGACCAAGATTGTAGAGAGGATGGTCAGCACGCAAGAAAGATAATCGAGCCTGAACACGAATGAAAATACCTCCGAGTATCATTCTGAGCGCGTGCGACGTTTGATTCAGTGACGTGTGGCCATTGGTGACATGACCAAGGTCACCGGGCTGAAGAAGGTGTTTTCTTGCTGTCGATGCCGGCGGGTGAGTAGCGCAGGCAAAATATTCACTAATGGAGGAGGAACCGATGCCGGAAGAATGTACGCACCTTAATCAGATCAAGATCAGAGAAACGAATAAACACGTGTGTGAGGAGTGCGTCAAAACCGGCGATACGTGGGTACATTTGCGACTGTGCCTTACGTGTGGGCACGTTGGCTGCTGCGACTCGTCCAAGAACAAGCATGCCACCAAGCACTTTCACAAAACGCAACATCCATTAATTCGCTCCATCGAGCCGGGGGAAAGCTGGGTGTGGTGTTATGTGGACGAGATCGAACCGGGCGAACTGGTGGCCTGAATTTCATCCGCGCGGAAATTGGCAGCTTGGCGCTCGACCGGATGCCCGTGCGCTGGCCCGGAAGATTGCGCGGCGATAATTGCGCGACCGGGGCACAACGTTCGGTATCTAATGCAGTTAATCGGGTGAGAAGCATTCGGGGATCGATCGGCAAACGGAAAACTGCCTCTTTCATTTTTCATCAGTAGGGCTGAGACGACCATGGCGAAACCGATTCTGTTAAGTGTGGATGACGACTCCGATGTTCTGCGCGCGATCGAACGCGATTTGCGGTCGCAGTACGGTGCGGAGTACCGGGTGATCGGGAGTGATTCTCCAACGGGGGCGCTGGAACTGTTGAAGCAACTGAAGGTGCGCAACGACGGTGTGGCCCTTCTCCTGGCCGACCAGCGGATGCCGAACCTGGACGGGGTCGGGTTTTTGCAGGAGGCGAGGCAGATTTATCC
>JBAVVP010000002.1:0-1676 GCA_049697355.1 Terriglobales bacterium | reverse complement strand
CCGGTTGAGCGAGCAGCACGCCCGCGCAGACACACAGAACCCCAAGCACAATTTTCCTCATCGCTGATTCCCCCAATGTTGATTGAACAGCTGATCCCCGGGGAAGATTTATACACCAAAACGCCGGAAAAAGGCCATGCTATTCCCCCGGCCGGAGCCTCTTGGCCGGTCGACCGCTCGCCGCCGTTACCTCCGTACCTGTCCTCCTTGACAAAAATCTTCACTATTTCTCAAAAATATTCTTGCATCTGTGGAAATTTGCCGTAATCTCACAATTGCGAACTAACTTCGCCGACAATGCCCTGGGAATCGCTGCCCACCCTGGGAGCCGCGCGACGAAAGTCAAGGGAGACGCGGTGGTGAGAGTGAGTCGCTTGAGGAGGAAGCCATAGAAATTGGCAACAGCCACCCGAACCGCCAACATCCCGCAGCCTAGCGTTATCCCTGCCGTAGTTCCCCGGAAAAAGTCTATTCGTCTCACCCTGTGGCCCCTCGTCGCCGCGACCTTCTTTATGGTCTCGGGCGGAACCTATGGCACCGAGGACATCGTGCACGGCGCCGGCTACGGCAAAGCGATTCTCATTCTGCTGCTGACCCCGCTGCTTTGGAGCCTCCCGACCGCGTTTATGATCGGCGAGCTTTCAAGCGCGCTGCCCTTTGAAGGCGGCTACTACGCCTGGGTGCGCCGCGCGATGGGAAATTTCTGGGGATTTCAGGAAGCCTGGCTGTCGCTGGTAGCGTCCATTTTCGATATGGCGATTTATCCCACGCTGTTTGTCGCCTACCTCACCCGCATGTTCCCCTGGTTTCAGGAGAACCACCGCGGAGTGGCCGTCGCGTTGGGCGTGGTGATCGTGTGCGCCGTCCTTAATATTATGGGCGTGAAGGTCGTCTCCACGACTTCCCTGTGGCTGTTCTTCGCCCTGTCAGCGCCGTTCGCTGCCATCTTTGTGCTCGCGCCCTTCAAGATTCACGCGCTGGCTAGCGCAGTGACCAAGCCGACCACCTCGAACGTCGACATCCTTGGCGGCCTGCTCATCTGCATGTGGAACTACATGGGATGGGACAACGCCTCGACCATCGCCACTGAAGTCGAGCGCCCGCAGCGCACTTATCCCCGCGCCATGTTGTGGGCGGTAGTCATCGTGTGCATTACTTACGTGCTTCCGTTTGGCGCCATGTGGATTACCGGCCTTCCGGCCGGCTCCTGGGAAACCGGCGCCTGGGCCGACGTTGCCCAGCTCATGGGTGGGCCGGTACTTCGGATCGCGCTGGTGGTGGGCGGCATGATGAGCGGCTTCGGCATGTTCAATGCCCTGGTCATGAGCTACTCGCGGCTGCCGCTGGCCATGGCGCAGGATGGCATGCTGCCGAAGGTATTTGGCAAGCTGCATAAGAAATCGCGCGCACCCTGGGTCGCGATTCTGGCGCTGGCAGTGGGCTGGGGCTTGGCTCTGAATCTCGGCTTCGAACGGCTGGTCACGCTCGACATCATGATCTACGGCGCGAGCCTTTCGCTCGAGTTCGTCGCGCTGATCTGCCTGCGCGTTCGCGAGCCGGAGTTGAAACGCCCGTTCCGCGTGCCCGGCGGCATGTTCGGAGCGATTGCCGTCGGAATTCCTCCAATTCTGCTGCTGGGATTTGCCATTCTCCGCAGCGAACACGAAGTTGTGCTC
>JBAVVP010000001.1:0-15103 GCA_049697355.1 Terriglobales bacterium | reverse complement strand
AACCAGGCTTGAGTGGGCCACCCGCGGGATTTTGCAACGGTGATCGAGTCCGACGCAGCAATGAAAACATTTCGATACTGTACAATTCTGAACAGACGCTCGATTGCCAGTGTCGGCATGCTATCGGTAAGCAGACTTCGGGGCAGGCTGTTCAACGAACATCCCAACTCGAAAGAGTGTGGGGCGTTTTATTTGGGAAGAAGGTCTGCACGGATAAACCAAGTCACGGCGGTCAATATTGTTCAGTGATGTGAAGACAGAGGCTCAATACTCGCAATGGATAACCGTTAGGGTTCGAGCGTCTGATTGTCCTCTGTGGGCTTGTGATGATCATTACGCTGATCGAAAAAGAGCAGCACGGCATTATGCCTCCGGCATCTACCCATCAGCACGACTGCCGCATACTGGAAACCAATGACAACCGAATCCGTATCAAGCTGGACCGCATGACGGATACCCGCCCTGGGCTCTTCACGATTCTATTCTTGTTGATCTTTTCCAGCTTGACGTGCGCGGCTGCGCTCGCGCAGCAGAGTTTCGGGTCAAGCTCTGACAAGGAGCTCCCGGATGCACCCCAGCCTGCAGGGATTACCAGTTCATCTGGAGAAACTGATTCCCGGCAGGGCACGGGGACCATTAGCGGCACGGTGTTGGATACGAATCGAGACGTGTTCCAGGGTGCGCGAGTGACAGTGGCGGGGCAATCCGGTTCTGCGATTCGGATTCTGGAATCTGGGAGCAACGGCCAGTTCGCGTTTGCAGAATTGCCTCCCGATACTTATCAGCTTACGGTGACTGCGCCAGGGATGAACAGTTTCACCTCCTCAGTCATTTCCGTGTATGGAGGCGAGACCCGCCTGGTTTCAGTGACGCTGTCCGTTTTCGGCGGGACAAGCAGCGTGACTGTGAGTGGAAACAAGGAGGAACTGGCTGAGGAGCAGGTGCAGATCGCGGTACGGCAACGCCTTGGTGGCATCCTCCCCAACTTTTACAGCTCTTATGACTGGAACGCGCCGCCGATGGGAGCGAAACAGAAATTTCAGCTGAGCATTCGATCCATCGTCGATCCGGTTTCGTTGTTCACGGCGGCAGGAATGGCTGGTGTGCAGCAATATAGAAACACTTTCCCGGCATATGGTGGTGGAATCGAGGGATATGGAAAGCGATACGGGGCTAATTTGGCGGATGACGTAACTGGCATTTTGCTGAGCAAAGGCGTTTACCCTTCCATCTTCCATCAAGATCCACGCTACTTTTACAAGGGCACGGGGAGCATCCGATCGCGCATGTTATATGCGATCTCAGCCGCAGTCATTGCCAGGGGCGATGATGGGCGGTGGAAACCAAATTACTCGCAGGTGCTCGGCACCGTCTCCGCTGCAGGCATTTCGAATCTGTACTATCCGGCATCCGATCGCGGAGTTTCGTTGGTCTTATTCAATAGTTTGGCGGGCACAGGTCAGAGTGCGCTCAAGAACCTACTTCGCGAATTCGTTTTCAAAGGGGTCACTTCGCACGTTCGCCGGAAGGCAAACGGCCAACCATAGAATTGAGTTCCCATGGGCCTGCGGGGGGCTGGCCCATCCTTCGATGGCACACCCACACCGTGGCTGCCCAATCCTTCGCGTCCTTTGCGAAGGGTGGCGGGTGGCCCGTCCTATCGCGAAGCGAAGGGCGGGGATGTTTCATTGCGGGAATATTCGAACCGCGCGAATGTTCAGCCGTCACAGCCCCATCACCGCAGACGAGCCTAATCTCCTCTCATGCCCTGGGGACTGAAGCGCTATCAGCAGACCCGCCAGCTTCATTTTGTAACTTTCAGTTGCTATCATCGCAAACCGCTCCTCGCCGAGCCGCAGGCGCGCGACCTATTTGTGCAGACGCTTGAAACCGTGCGGCGCTGGTATGGCTTCTGGCTGACTGGATACGTAGTGATGCCCGAGCATGTGCACCTGTTATTAAGCGAACCGGAGAGTAAGAACCTCGCGCTCGTACTGCAAATGCTGAAACAAATGGTCTGCCGGAATCTGCGGCCCGCGTCCGCAAAAGGCCCTTTCTGGCAGGCACGCTATTACGATTTCAACGTCTGGAGCGAAGAAAAACGCGTGGAGAAGCTGCGCTACATTCACCGCAACCCGGTGAAGCGTGGATTGGTGGAGCGTCCGGAGGATTGGTTATGGAGCAGCTTCCATCACTATCTGACGGGAGAAGAGGGGGCGGTCGAGATCGAATCACACTGGACCGCGAGCCGACGCGAACAGCACGGAATTCTTCCTACCGTCCGGCTGCGCGAGCCAGGCTAAGAGCCCCGCCCTTCGCTTCGCGATAGGACGGGCCACCCGCCAAGTTCATCCGAGGTTTCTTAATGCTTACGCCCAACGGAACTCGATCGGCATCTGGACATCGGGGTGCATGCTTTTATGCACGGGGCAGGTCATGGCGACATTGATGAGCTTTTGGCGCTGCGCTTCGCCGAGCGATAGGGGAACGTCAATGGTCACCGCCAAAGTGCCGATCCGCCGGACCGGTTTGGCCACCATTTCCTTGCGCACGACAACTTTCGTGCCGCTCAAGTCAATCTGCATCGATTGCGCGGCGATGCCCATCATGGTCAAAATGCACGTGCCCAGAGCGGTTGCTACAAGATCGGTGGGGGAGAAACTTTCTCCCTTGCCATGATTATCTTTTGGGGCATCGGTGGCGAGCACGGTGCTGGACGGCTGGTGGGTTGCCAGGCAACGCAGTTCTCCGTTATAGACGATGTCAATCTCAACCATTTTCGTTCTCCATTTTCGTTCTCCCAGCGAATCGATCCTTATAGTTCTCAATGAAGAGCTACCACGATGTTGTTATATCCGGTAAGCCGCAGCTGCACAATTGCTGGGCGCGGATTGAACGCCGACACGTTAGGTTGTGTAGGGGTCCTTCGACTCCGCAGGCGCTTCACTTCGTGAAGCCCCTGCTCCGCTCAGGATGACAGTTGCTAGAGCCGGTCGAGGGTACGAATCGCTCCCGCCGGAGTGCGCGGTTGTCACCGGCACCACGCATCCCTACAATCTTTGAGTAATGTCTGCTACTGCCACCCTGCCTGAGGTTCGCCGGCGGAATCCCGCGCTCCGCGTTCTCTACTACGCCGTTTGCCTGGTGTTGGCGGCAATGATCGTTGCGATCTGGTGGTTTTACTGGATCGCTCATTCTGCCCTGCCGCAACTCGACGGCTCAGTCTCCGTGCCGGGAATTTCTTCCAAGGTGCGTGTGGTGCGCGATGGGCAAGGGGTTCCGACGATCGAGGCGGCTACGCTTGAAGATTTGTTTTTTGCGCAGGGATACGTCACCGCACAGGACCGGTTGTGGCAGATGGACATCCTGCGGCGCGCCGCTGCCGGAGAACTTTCGGAAGTGATCGGCGAAGCCACGGTGAAGATGGACCGCGAGCAGCGGATTCTGGGGCTGCGGATCGCGGCCGAAGCGGCGGAGAAGAACCTCTCCGCGCGCGACCGGAGTTACCTGGAGGCTTACGCCCGCGGCGTGAATGCGTTCATCGACTCGCATCGCGACCGGCTATCGCTCGAATTCCGGCTGCTGAAGTACGCGCCGCGGCCGTGGACGGTGACCGATTCCATGCTGGTGGGCGCGCGCATGGTGCAGGATTTGAATCACTACAGCTACGCGCGCGCGCTTGAGCGCGAAAAAATTCTGGCGAAGCTGGGGCCGGAACTTACCGGGGACCTGTACGTGAATTCTTCCTGGCACGACCGTTCCCCAGGCGATTCGCGGCGGTTGGAAGAGGAACCGGGAGTCAACGGCAGCGACGAAGAGGAGGACGAGGAAGAGGTCGATCCGGAAGGCGGAGGGCGGATGATTTCCGGGCTGGCCTCCTCCTCGGCGGGATATTCCTCCGGGATTGAATACTCCGACGACTCCTTACGGCCGGGATCGAACAACTGGGTGGTTTCCGGGCAGCATACGGTTTCGGGGAAGCCGCTGCTCTCGAACGATATGCACCTTGACCACCAGATGCCCAACCTGTGGTTTGCGGCGCATTTGAGAACGGCTGGCGGCGGCTTCGACGTCGCGGGCGTCACGCTGCCTGGAATTCCGTTTGTCATTGTGGGCCACAACCAGCGCATCGGCTGGGGCTTCACCAACGTGGGGCCTACGGTGGAGGACGATTTCATCGAAGAGTTCAATGCCGCGGGGCAGTACAAGACTCCGGCAGGATGGGTCGAGCCGCAGCATCGGCGGGAGACGATCCACGTCAAAGGCAAGCCGGACGTGACGCTCGACGTGGTGACTACGCGCCATGGACCGGTCATTACTGACTTATTACCCGGCGAGACGCGCAAGATTGCTCTGCGATGGACGTTGCAGGATGGCATGGGGCAGGTCTTTTTCGACGTGAACTCGGCGCAGAATTGGGACGAATTTCGCAAGGCGTTCTCGACTTTTGGAGCGCCGGGGCAAAACGTGATGTACGCCGATGTGGACGGCCACATCGGTTATCAGGCGACTGGGCGGATTCCGATCCGGGCGGCGGGCGATGGCAGCTTGCCGGTCAGCGGCAGCGACGATGCGCACGAGTGGAAGGGGTGGATTCCTTTCGACGAGATGCCGCATGTTTACGATCCGCCGTCGGGGATTCTGGCGTCGGCCAACGGGCGCATCGCTCCCCTCGGTTACAAGTATTCGATCAGCACGGGATGGGATGCGCCGTGGCGCACGGATCGCATCTACCGCGTGCTCGGATCGGGGAAAAAGTTTGCTCCGGCGGATATGCTGGCGCTGCAAATGGATGTGTCGTCGAGCTTCGACCGCTTCTGCGCCGACAAGTTCGTGTACGCGGTCGATCATGCCCCGAAGGCCTCCAACCGGGCGAAGCAGGCGGCCGACATTCTGCGCGATTGGGATGGGCGGATGTCGGCGGATTCGGCGGCGCCAACGATTGAAACGATGGCACGCCACGAATTGGCACGGCTGCTGCTGGAACCGAAGCTTGGCGCAGCGCCGTCGGGATCGGGAACCGAGGCGTTTGACGAACCGCCTCCTGTGCCGGCTTCCGGGCCTCTGAACTGGAAGAGCTACCGGTGGACCATGTCGTCGGTCTGGATGGAGAACGTGCTGACCAAGCAGCCGGCGCGCTGGCTGCCGCAGGGATATTCGGATTACGGAAGCCTGCTGACGGCGGCGGTGGAGAATGCGGTAAAGCGCGCAGGAGTTCCTTCGGACCTCGGTCAATGGAAGTGGGGAAGGAACAATGCCGTCGAGATCGAACATCCCGTGCTCGGGCAGCTTCCGTTGATCGGGCGGTTCACGGGGCCGGGAAGACATGTGTTGGGCGGGAGCGCGTTCACGGTGAGGGCGGCGAACGGGGAACTCGGGCCCTCCGAAAGGCTGACGTGGAACTTTGCTAACTTTGACGAAAGCACACTGAACCTGGTAACTGGGGAGAGCGGAATCTTCCTTAGTCCGCATTACATGGATCAGTGGGCCGCGTGGTACGGAGGCTCGACTTTCGCGTTTCCGTTCTCACCGGCCGCGGTCGAACAACACCGGGCGCATGAGATGACGCTCGAGCCGCGGTAGGATGCAGGTTTTAGTAGAACTTGTTTCATCTTCTTTAATGGCTTCTGGAGGAGACGGGCGATGGCAACTCATAACTGTGAGAATTGCGGGTTTCGAGCGAAGTACGATAGCGCTCCCAAGTCTTTTTTGGGGCGGCTTTGGAGATGGCACGCGAACTGGTGTCCGGGATGGAAAGCGTATATCACATCGCTGCCCGGCGATGAGAGGATTCGACTGGCGGAAAAATACGGCCTCAAGAAGTACAGCGGCGGATAGTTGGACACGCTCTGACAAAAGGACGATGTCATCCTGAGCGAAGCGAAGGACCTGCTTTCTTCTCGCTACAAAAGACAGCGGGTCCTTCGCTTCGCTCAGGATGACAAACTAACTCGTTCGTTCTTTCTAGAAGTCGACGGCTTTGACGTCGAAGAAACTGCCGACGAGGCCGTTGATGTGGCCGGGGTTATTCGGATCGTTCGGGTTGTTCTCCAAGGCATCGGTGGTGGCGTCGTAGATGAAGAGCGATCCACCCTGGGGGACGCCCTGACCCTGGACCACATACGCGATGGGTCGCTTGGCGATGGGCTGGATGCCGGTCACGTCTCCGTTCTGAGGTGGAATTAAGACGCCACCGGGCGGAACGGTGCCCACGGTCGTGGCGGGCAGCGTGTTGTAGATGGAAAGGCAACCGCGGGTCTCCGTGGTGGTGGAGATCTCGGTACAGGTGCGAGCGCCGACAAAGAGCTGTCCGTTGGCAGCCATCGCCATGCGGTTGTGATATCCGTCGGTGATGACGATCGGTGCGCTATTGATAACCTGCATTTTGTTGAGGTCGAAGGCCGCAAGCATGCCGCAGTAGGTTGCCTGCGTGGTCGTGGTCCCTGCGGAGCAAAGCAGCGAAGGGCCTCCTCCGGCGGAGAACGGAGTGCCCGCGATATACATGGTCTGACCAACTACCAGGAATGTGCTGGCAGCACACTGCGTTGTTTGAGTGTTGTCGACGGTGCAGATTGGGACGGCATTGCCGACGGGAGTGTTATCCGTCAGATCAAGCTGCTGTAGGCTGGCCTGCGTTCCACCGCACTCGGCGCCGCAATTCAATACGTAGGCGGTACTGTCGTCGCTGCTGAAGAAGGCCGCGACGGGACGGTCGAAACCGCGGACGCTGGTTACCGCATTCCCAGTCGCAATCAGCGAGGTGTTGATCACCGCCACCGCATTGGAGTTATCGCTGAAGCCAAGAAGCCGGCTGCCGCCGTTGCTGATCGAGAGATAGTGAACCGCGGGAACGTCGGCCACTCCGGTGACGCTGCCGCTGCCCAGCAGGATGGCCTCCACTATCCCCTGAGGCTGTCCGTTTACCTTCGCGGTGGGCACGGCGATATAGGCCGTGGAGCTGTCGGGCGAAACCACGAAGCTCTCGGTCATGCCCGGCAACGTCAGGTGAGAGGCAGCGGTTTCGGCAGCGTTGTTGACGATGCTGAACTGGTTGTCGGAGAATTGCGTGCCGTTACCGCTGAACACCAGAGTCTGGGCCCGGCTGGGCGTGAGCACCATCATCACCGGAGTGTTGCCGACGGAAATCGGGGAAGTGGTCGCACGCACATCGATGTCCGCGTTGACGATATACACGCCCGCGAGTCCGCTCCCCGAGCTCACGTTATTGGTGACGAAGGCGCGATTTTTGATGCCGCTGGTGGTGGTGGTGCTGGAGGTACCGCCGCCGCAGCTCAGCTCAATCACACTGGCAGGCAGCAGGATTAACAGAAAAATCAGGGCTTTTCTCAAAACCTGGGACTCCAACCTTGTGCCGGATAATTGCTTGGATGCAAGAATAAGGATTATAGCAAAGGGGAAATCGCGCTGCGGGCAGCAGCGGAGAAAACCGGGGCGCTCGTCTACATGAGATCGGAGGGCTTGAGCTTTCGCCTTGCGCCGTGGCGGATCGTGAACACCCACACCGCCTGCCGCTCCTCATCGACTTCATAGAGAACCCGGTAGACGTGAGGCCTCTTGCCGTAAAGCAGGTGCCTTAGCTTTCGTTTCGCCCGGCGAGCTTCCGGCGCAACCGGGCAGCGATGGGGATGCAGCGCCAGTGTATACACAGCCTGCTCCAACCCGTTGTACCAGCGAGCAGCAGCGCGCGACTCGGCGGCGTTCTTCTCCAGATAAAGCATCTCAAGGTCGCGAACCGCGTGAGCGGCAAACTCAACGAGGTATGGCATACTTGCGGCGAATCTCGTCAAATACCTCTCTCGCCGGGCGAGTGCGCCCGTGGGCTACGTCATCCAGACCCTGGCGGATGGCCTTCTCTTCGTCGGCGCTAGCGGCCATGTCGAGCAGGCGCTGATAGGCTGAGACATCCTGCACGATCGCCGCCGCCTTCCCGTTCACGGTAAGCACGACGGGACGCTTACTCTTCTTAAGCTGTTTCATAAAGTTGCTGGACTGTCGGCGGAAAGTGGTCAGAGACTGAATGTCCTTGGTGAGGTCAAGCATGGGCCCGCTCCTGTCGAAAGCACCTTATTAGGTGCTACCAGAATACACCATTCTATGCAAGAAAAGCTAGGTTCGGGCGGGCTTGACGGCTCCAAACAAGACTGCTGCGGCCAGCAGTCCCAGCGCTACGACCGTGGTCGGCGTGGAGTAGTCCGGAGCGGCCATTTCACAGTCCGAGCACGGGACGTCGATACTGACTGGCCTTTCCCCGGCATGTTGTTGCGCAACTTTTTCAGCTTCCCGATATTTTTTCTGAGCTTTGAGAAGTTCGATGCTGGATTCAACCGATCGCCAGTTGGACGCCACCGCTTCTTTGACTGCCGTGCAGGTGGCGCAACTCGAAGCCGCCTTTTCGTATCGGCCCCTGACCAAGGTCGAAAGATAGAGCAGATAACCAGCCGCGGCCAGCGCAACCATCAGCACGAGTATCGCCGCAGTCTTTGTCAGGTTCATGACCGGAGAATTATCGCACGCCGAGCAAGGATTGGGGCCAGGTGAGCCCAGCCGGCGAATGCAATTCCACTCTGGCGGATGCGCGGACTTCGCTCCATCTTGTATCCTCAAGCAAATGCCTCAGAACTTCATTCAACGCCTGAAACAATCGCCGGTGCTCTGCGACGGAGCCATGGGGACGCTCCTCTATGCCAAGGGCATTTTTATTAACCGCTGCTATGACGAGTTGAATCTGTCGCAGCCGGAGCTGATCCGCGGCGTCCACCACGATTACCTGCAGGCCGGGGCGGAGATTGTCGAAACCAACACTTTCGGCGGCAACAGCTTCCGCCTGGCACGGCACAGCCTGGCGGATCGAGTGCGCGACATCAACGTGGCGGGCGCTCACGTGGCCAGGGAAGCGGCCAAAAGCTTCGATGCCTGGGTGGCGGGATCGATGGGCCCGCTGGGCGTTCGTATTGAACCGCTGGGCAAAACTTCGTTTGAGGAGGCGCGCGCGGCGTTTCGCGAACAGGCCGCGGCCCTGGTCGAAGGTGGCGTGGATTTGCTGATGCTGGAAACCTTCGGCTACGTCGAAGAGTTGCACCAGGCCGTGCTGGCTTGCCGGGACGCGAATGCGAAGGTTCCCATCGTCGCCCAGGTCACGATTGACGAAGACGGGAATTGTCTGGATGGCTCCGACCCCGAGGCCTTTGCCGCGCGCCTTGCGGAATGGAGCGTCGACGTGCTGGGCATCAACTGCAGCGTGGGGCCGGTGGCGATGCTGGACGCAATCGAGCGGGTGCGAGCGGTGACTTCCCTGCCCCTGGCCGCGCAGCCGAACGCCGGCATGCCGCGCTCGGTCGAAGGAAGGAATATTTATCTCTGTTCGCCGGAGTATATGGCGAGCTACACGCGAAAATTCGTGGCGGCCGGCGTGCAGTTGATCGGCGGATGTTGCGGCACCACGCCCGATCATATCCGCGCCATGAAGTCGGCGTTGCGAGTGAGAGAAGCGCGCGGCAAGACCGCGGTTCCCGAGGCAATTCATTCCGGCGCGGCGCCTTCGGCTCCGGCCACCGTTCCCCTGGCTGAGCGCTCGCGCCTGGGCGCAAAGATTGCCGCCGGCGAATTTGTGACCATGGTCGAGATCGTGCCTCCCAAGGGAATCGACATTCGTAAAGAGGTCGAGGGGGCGAAGTTCGTCAAATCGGTCGGCGTGGACGCGATCAACATCCCGGACAGCCCGCGGGCTTCGGCGCGCATGAGCAACCAGGCGTTGTCGTTGCTGCTGCAACAGGCGGTTGGGATTGAAGCCATCCTGCACTACACCTGCCGCGATCGGAACGTGCTCGGCATCCAGTCCGACCTGCTGGGGGCGGCGGCCACCGGAATCCGCAACTTGATCTGCATCACCGGAGACCCGCCGAAGATGGGGAACTATCCCGATGCCACGGCGGTGTTTGATGTGGATGCCATCGGGCTGGTGAATATCGTCCACAACCTGAACCGGGGACTCGACCTGGGCGGCAATTCGATCGGCGCCGGGACCAGCTTCGTGATCGGGGTGGGGGCGAACCCGGGCCTGCCCAACCTGGACGAAGAGATCCGGCGCTTCGAATACAAGGTGCAAGCGGGGGCGGAATACGTGGTGACCCAGCCGGTGTTCGACCTCAGCCTGCTGGAAAGCTTCCTGAAACGGATCGAGCACTGCCGAATTCCCGTGATTGCCGGAATCTGGCCTCTGGTCAGTGTGCGCAACGCGGAGTTCATGAAGAACGAGCTGCGGGTCTCGGTGCCGGATGAAATCCTGAACCGGATGAGCCGGGCCGCCAGTCCGGAGGCGGCGCGCGAAGAAGGCGTGGCCATCGCTCGCGAAATGCTGGCGGCGGTGCGCGGGAGGGTACAGGGCGCCCAGATCAGCGCTCCTCAGGGCCGATATGCCTCCGCAGTGGACGTTCTGGAGGCTCTCGGCTCGAAGCGGCCGGCCTCCGTGTAGATCTGGGAACCCAGTGCCCAACAAATTATCCGAATTAAAAACATTTCGCTGGACATTTTGCACCGGAATCGGCATTACAATAGAAGTAGGAGCAAGTGGATTGGTAAAGTTTGAAGAGTGCCTCGAGCGTCTGGAGAAGATTGTTCAGGAACTGGAGAAAGGGGAGGTTCCTCTAGAGAAGTCTCTGACGCTATTTGAAGAAGGCATGCAACTTTCCGCAACCTGCAGGAAGCAGTTGGAGGAAGCGGAAGGGAAAGTCGAGATTCTGTTAAAACAGAACGGAAAGCTGCAAACTGAACCGTTCGAGCCCCCGACCGAGAAAGCGTTGCGCAAGTAACGCGATCACGACTCGGAACTGATAACGCCTGTGGTGGCAGATTGCTGTCGCAGCCGAGGCCACCGCGCAAACGCGGTAACGTCAGGGGGATCTATGGAACCACTGTGTGTAGTCCTTTATCAGAATGACCCCAGAACTGCACGAACTCTGGCGGCCACTCTGTCTCAGCGCTTTGATTCCGTTCATTTGGCTCGCACGTACCAGGAAGTCTGTCCCGCGGTTGCCCGGCATCGCGCCGAGGCGGTGGTGCTGGATCTGGAAACTTCTGGACCGTGCGAGGTCGAGCATTTGCATCGTGAGTTCCCCAAGCTCTGCATTGTGGGCACGCACCGGCTCGCGGACGACAAACTATGGACCGAAGCGCTGAATCTGGGCGCGTCCGACATCTGTGAACCACGCAACGATGACGTAGTGAGTTCGTTGTTGCGCGGGATCATGCACCGTACGGCCGCCTGATCGTTTGGATGATGTAGAGACGGGGCTTGCCCCGTCTCTACGGAATGAAGACGGGAATAAAAACTTGGGTTAAGAAGGACGCCTGCGCGGCCTTTTTCATTTCGGCGAAGCCTGCTTGTTATACTGCGATGTCATGCTGAAACAAGTGCTGGAGCAGGGACGCGAAGCGGCCGACGCCGCGCTCGAACAACTCTTGCCGCCCGCCGCCCAGCATCCGACCTCCATCCATCAGGCCATGCGGCACAGCGTGTTTGCTGGTGGAAAGCGCCTGCGGCCCATCCTTTGTATGGAAGCGGGGCACATGATCGCGGGGGCATCGTGTGGTGACGGCCACACGACCAGGTCGCTGCCCGCTGGCATCGAGCAGGTGGGTGCGGCGCTGGAAATGCTTCATACCTATTCCCTGATTCACGACGACTTGCCCGCGCTCGATAACGACGACTTGCGGCGCGGACGTCCCACCTGCCACAAAGCTTTCGGCGAGGCCATCGCCATTCTCGCCGGAGACGCCCTGCAAACCCAGGCTTACGAGGTGCTGGCGCAGATCGCGTGCCCTGCCGAGGCGCGCGTTGCCATCATCCGGGAAGTCGCCCATGCCACCGGCACCATCGACGGCATGATCGGCGGCCAGGTCGTCGACCTCGAAGCCGAACACAAGAAGCCCGACCTCGCCACCCTCGAATACATTCACCGCTCGAAGACTGCTGCGCTCATCACCGCGAGCGTGGTCAGCGGAGGCTTATACGCTGGCGCAACCGATGGCGATATCGTCCACCTTCGAACCTACGGCCAGTCGATCGGCTTGGCGTTCCAGATCGTGGACGATGTGCTCGACGTGACCCAAACCTCCGAACAACTGGGCAAGACCGCGGGTAAAGACATGGCCGCCGAGAAGACAACCTATCCGGCGTTATTCGGAATCGAGGAATCGAACCGCAAGGCGGGCGCGCTGGTCGATCAGGCATGCGCGGAACTTAACCAATACGGCGCAGCCGCGTCTACTCTTAAGGACCTCGCTCGCTTCCTCGTCGAGCGCAAGAAATGATTGTCTTGATCGTGTGGGGACGGGCGCCCTCGCCCGTCCAAGCCGAGCGCAGCTCGGCAGCCGCCAGCGCGCACGGTCTGCCGGCCCTACCGGCCCTTGAATCTCCCTCCATCCAGCGGTACAGTGAACTTGCTCTCGCCTTCTCCCGCCTTCCTTATTCCTCACCGGCAATTTGCGCGTAATAGCTGCAGTATGTGTGCAACTAAAGGCGGTGTGTCGATGGGGCCCACTATATGTGGTGTTTTATTACTTGACCCGTCCCCGTATTCACCGTTAGAGTTGGTCAAAAGCGGGGATGACATTCCTGGGTCTTGGGGACGGCATCCTACGATGCGACCGGCGAGGAACCTTGGTAGTTAACAGCCAGTTCCCCGCGATTTGCAGCGCACTCCAGCCAGCGCAAACCGAGTCCGCGGATCAACCTGTCCGCCTACGAAGGAGTCATTTTGCTCAAACTCAAGAAGCTGCAAATCCTGGGGTTCAAGTCGTTCTGTGATCGCACCGAGCTGAAGTTCCATGGCGAAGGCATCGCCGCCATCATCGGGCCGAACGGCTGCGGCAAGTCGAACATCGCCGACGCCATCTCCTGGGTGCTCGGCGAGCAGTCGGCCAAGACGCTGCGCGGCTCGCGCATGGAGGACGTGATCTTCTCCGGCACGCGCGACCGCAATCCCACCGGAATGGCCGAAGTGTCCCTGACTTTGATCGACCCCGAAATTTACGCTGGGCCGGACACGAATGCGCCCACCGAGATTGAGATTCAAGACGAACTTCCGGGCGAAGAAGACTGGGATGAGGCCGAAGTCCGCGCCAAGTCTGCGGCGGAAACGGAGCGCGCCGTCGAGGAAGCGCAACCGGGAAAGACCGAAGAGGTCGAGGGCGAAGTTGCGCTCGCTGCCCCGGCCGCCGAAGCACCCGCGAACGAATCGTCTGCTAATGCCGCCGCGGTCGCAGTGACAACGACTGGACCGCTGGTAGTTCTGAAAATCCGCCGCCGCAAATTCAATCAGCAGCAACACCACGCCGGAGAGATTTCGGTGACGCGCCGCCTGTTCCGCAGCGGCGACAGCGAATACCTGCTGAATGGAAAACTGTGCCGCTTGCGCGACATCCAGGAACTGTTCATGGGGACGGGCCTGGGGCCGGAATCGTACGCGCTCATCGAGCAGGGGCGCATCGGACAGATTCTGAGCAGCCGTCCGACCGACCGCCGCAACATCATTGAAGAAGCGGCTGGCATTACGAAATTCAAAACCAGGAAGCGTCTGGCGGAGGCGCGCCTGGAAGACGCAAAAACCAATCTCAACCGCGTCAACGATATCTTCGAAGAGGTCACGCGGCAGATGAACTCGCTCAAGCGCCAGGCCAGCAAGGCCGAGCGCTATGGCAGGCTGCGCGACGAAATGCGCGCCAAGCTGCGAATCGTACTCGCCAGCAAGTTCACCCAGATGGACCAGGAAAGCGTGGCGCTCGAAGGCCAGCTTCATCAACTGGGCGAGGAAATCCGCCAGCAATCCGAGAGCGTGCAGCAGTCCGAAGCCGAGCACTCTGAGCGCACGCAGCGCGGATACGCGATCGAGACCGAGACGCGGCAAAACCGCGAGCGGCTCAACCAGATCGCGATTGAAGGCGATCGTGGGAAGGCGCGCATCCGCACCAACGAAGAGCGCGCGGCGGAACTGATGGTGCGCACCGCCTCCGCCGAAGCAGAGCTGGCGCAGGCCCAAAATCGGCTCACGGCGCTCGAGGAAGAACGGAATGGTCACCGGCAGGTGCTCGACTCCGCAGCGGCCGATCTGGCGGCGGCCCAGCAGGAATTAGCCCTCAGCCAGCAGGAAACGGCCTGCGCCGCCACCAATCTTGCGCTGCTCGAACAGGAGCAGGAATCGCATCGCGCAGCCATTCTGGAGGCAGTCGGCGGGACGTCTAACCTTCGCAATCAACTTACGCAGTCCGAGGAGCGGCTGGCGGGCATCGGCCGCGAGGAGCAGCGTCTGCGCGCTGAGATTTCGACCGCTTCGTCGCAAGCGGAGACTTTCGGCGGACAACGCGGCCAGATTGCGCTCGAATTCGACAGCGTTTCGCAGCGCGCCAGCGGCCTCGCCACCGAGATCGCCAATCTGCGTCAGACGCTCGAGGCGAAGCGATCGGCGGAGAGTGACACCAAGAAGCACCTCGACTCCATTCGCTCCGAATTTGCCACCGCGCTCGGCAAGAAGGGGTCGCTCGAAGCGGTCATCGCCGAGCACGGCTACTCCACCGAGTCGGTGCGGCGACTGTTTCAATCGGGCGCGCTGCAAGGGGGCAACGCTCCCGCCGGCGTGCTCGCGGATTTCCTCGAAGTCGAACCGCGCTATGAGCGCGTGGTCGAAGACTTCCTGCGCGATGAACTGAACTTCGTCGTGGTCAAGTCGTGGGAGGCCGCCGACGAAGGCCTGCGCCTGCTGCGCGCCGGCGTCGACGGGCGCGCTACCTTCCTGGTACATCCCGAGGACTCGCAGGCGAAGTTCTCATTTGTCGCGGATGAAAGCCATCACTATTCTCCGCTCAACGACACGGTGCTGCCGCTGAAGAACTCGATTCGCGTGCTCAACGGGTTCGGCAAATCGCTCGAAGTCATTCTGCCGAAGCTGGGCAATGGCTACATCGTGCCCGATCCCGCGGTGGCGCGCGAACTCGCGCTTTCCAGCCCCGACGCGTTCTTTCTCTCCCAGTCCGGAGAATGTTTCCACAACGTGACCGTGACGGGCGGCAAGCAGCGCAGCGAGGGGCC